>CADCUT010000167.1:5281-6849 GCA_902805975.1 uncultured Rubrobacteraceae bacterium
CGACCACCGGCAGGTCCACCGAGACGACGAGGTACTGCCCGGGGCCGTAGAGGAACGCCTCTTCGCCCAAGAGCACCCGCTTCTTGCCCCGGGCGACGATGCACAGGGCCGGCTCGTGGAGCGCGTGCAAGGGCCCGGTCGGTCGCGAGCCGCGGATCAGGTTCAGCCGCGGGACCCCCGTCGGGTTGACGCCGTCTTCTGTGGCGTGCCGGCCGATCAGCAAGGCCAGCTCGTCTTGACCGCTCATTCCTCTCCTCGGATCGAAAGCCAAAGCACGCGGACACGATTATAAGGCAACGCCCCAGGCCGGACGTGCGCTTCCGAACTATGAACCGCGGAGGATCGTGCAAGGATCGTGCAGTTCTGGTCTATTGCCCGCCGCCGCCGGCATCTAGTCTGGTCTCCGTAGCGAGACCAGGAGAGAGGAGAACCCAGAAAATGCCAGGACCAGACGGACGAATCGTTGCCATCACCGGCGCGAGCAGCGGGATCGGGCGGGCCGTCGCCCTCGAACTCGGCAAAGCGGGCGCCACGGTCGTGCTCGGGGCGCGGCGGCTGGAGCGGCTGCAAGAGACGGTCGCGGAGATAGAAGCCGCGGGCGGGACGGCCCGCGCCCGCAGGCTCGACGTCACCGACCGGGAGGAAGTGGCGGCGTTCGTCGCCGAAGCCAGGGACGAATTCGGGCGGGTGGACGCCATCGTCAACAACGCCGGCGTGATGCCGCTCTCGCCGCTGAGGGAGCTCAAGGTAGACGAGTGGGACCGAATGATCGACGTCAACGTCCGCGGCGTTCTAAACGGCATCGCCGCCGTCCTGCCGATCATGGAGGAGCAGGGCCACGGGCACGTCGTCAACGTCGCCTCGGTCGGCGCGCACAGGGTCGTGCCGACCGCCGCGGTCTACTGCGCCACCAAGTACGCCGTCTGGGCTATCTCAGAGGGTTTGCGGCAGGAGACCGAGGCGCTCAGGGTGACGGTGGTCTCGCCCGGCGTCGTGACCAGTGAACTCGCCGACACCATCACCGACGAGTCGACGCGCGAGGCGATGGTCGAGTACCGGCGGGTGGCCATCGGCCCGGACGCAATCGGCCGGGCCGTGCGCTACGCGATGGAGCAGCCTGAGGACGTGGACGTGAGCGAGATCATCGTCGGCCCCACCGGCAGCTCCAACTGATTTCTGCGGCCGAGAGCCTCCAACGGCGAGGCATTCGGCCTCAATCTGAGGGGAGCCTTTCAGTCCGTGAACGAGTGCCGGACAAACGCGGCCGTGGGGCCGCCCGGGTTCCCGGCTCGATCTATACGCGGTCACACGGGAGGGAGAGCATCATAAGCCCGCGCCTGGGGTCCACAGAGGTCTGGGAGTTCACCTCCAGCGCCTCCTACCCCGTCCACGTGCACCCCGCTACGTGGGGGCGCTGGTAGCCACCCGCCACAAACCGGTATTGCGGAAGTTCCATCATTGCGGGGGCGCGTGCAAACCGCCCTGGATGAGCGAGGTAAACGCCTCGGCCGCTTCCGCCTCGCTGCATTTGCCGCGCACCATCGCGGCCGAGAGCGTCTCGCCCGCGC
>CADCUT010000168.1 GCA_902805975.1 uncultured Rubrobacteraceae bacterium
CGCAACCCCGGGCCTGACCGGTTTGGCACCCGACCCGGCCGCGGCCGAGGCGATGCTCAGGGACATGGCCGCCAGCATCCCTATGGATCGCGTGGCCCAGCCCGAGGAGATTGCCAGCGCGGCCCTCTTCCTGGCCTCCGACGAGAGCAGCTTCATGACCGGCGGCGAGATCTTCGTCGACGGCGGCAGCGAGCAGATCTGACTCCCGCCCGGCCCGCTACCCCCTCTCCTGCCTCACCCATCATCGGGTACCGGCGGCATTGGCCTCTCCGCCGGATTCGTCGCATAACAGCACTCCTTAGCCTCGGAAGGGTGGCACGGGAGGGGGTCTCCTCGTAACAGGCCGCGTGCTATAGGATGACGCAACGCTACCAGGTTGAGGCACAGGACCTGGTCGGCTTGCTCCTCTGGGCGGCGCCGCCCTGATCCTCGGCGGCCTTCTCGCCTCCGCCGTTGTCCTTATAGCCGGCAAGAGCTCTTGCCGGCTACGTTCTATGTGGCCTACGGGGCTTCCGTCCTCTGGGGGCTAGCGGGGGTCGTCGCGGCCCAGTACGACCGCTCCGCCATCACGCGACCGGCGCCGCAGCGCTCGCCGCACTCGTCCTCGCGCTCGTCCTCCTCTGGGCGCTTCGCACGGCCCGGTGGCGACCCGACATCGGCGGCATCGCCGGAAACAAGGCTATCTAGTCTCCCGAAAACGTGAGACGAGGCGTAGAGGCCCTGGCGGAGAGACCAGCCCGGGCCCCTACCGCCGCGCTCGGACACAATCGAGGCGAGCCGCCGCGAGTCCGAGCCGGAATTACTTGCATCGTCGGGTAGGCGGCTGAAGAATGATCTGTGCGGTTCGGGAAGGGTGGAGAAGTTCTGGACGCTGCCAGGTCATCGCCGTCCGCGTCTCAGAGATCAGTCCGAGGTGATTTCTGCGCCTCCCGGCCTGTGGGTGCGTTAGAGTAGGGGCCGGAGACGAGGAGGTAAAGGTCATGGTCGAAGGATTTTTCTCCAGGGGTTTCAGGGGCCGACGCAGAAACCAGGATCCGGCGCTGCCCCCCGGTCAATACCTGGAGGACGGCTTCCCCGTCCTCTCCGCGGGTCCTACTCCCCACACGCCTTTGGAGGAGTGGGACTTCTCCGTTGTGGGCGAGGTGGACGAGCCGAAGCGGTGGTCCTGGGAGGAGTTCCGCGCGCTGCCCTCGGAGGAGATCACCCGCGACATCCACTGCGTCACCAAGTGGTCCAAGTTCGGCACCCGCTGGGAGGGTGTCTCGGTGGACACCCTACTCGATGGCGTGGAGACTTCGGCCGAGTACGTCACGGCCTACTGCGACGGCGACTACACGACCAACCTTCCGCTTGAGGAGGTAACCGGCGGCAAGGCGTGGGTGGCCTTCGCGTACGACGGGGAGCCGCTTGAGCCCGAGCACGGGGGGCCGGCCCGGCTTCTCGTCCCCCACCTGTACTTCTGGAAAAGCGCCAAGTGGGTGAGAGGACTGCAACTCACCGCCTACGACATCCCCGGCTTCTGGGAGTCCCTGGGCTACCACAACTTCGGGGACCCCTGGCGCGAGCAGCGCTACTGGGGAGACTAACGTGGTCGCAGTGCGGCCGCGCAGGATCAACTGGCGCCTGGCCGAGGTCGTGGACGTGGTGCCCGAGACCCCGAGGACGAAGAGCCTGCTGCTCGAGGTTCCCGGGTGGGAGGGACACAGAGCCGGCCAGCACGTGGACGTGAGGCTCACCGCCCCCGACGGCTACACCGCCCAACGGAGCTACTCCATAGCGAGCGCTCCCGAGGACGGGCAACTCGCGCTCACGGTGGATCGCCTCGACGAGGGCGAGGTCTCTCCCTACCTCACAGACGAGTTGATGGTAGGAGACCGGGTGGAGCTCAGGGGGCCGATCGGGGGCTACTTCGTCTGGGAGACCAAAGACGGCGGTCCGCTCTTGCTGGTAGCCGGGGGCTCGGGTGTCGTGCCGCTGATGGCCATGATCCGGCACAGGGCGGCCTCAGGCAGCGACGTGCCAACCCGCCTGCTTCTCTCCTCGCGCTCCTTTGATGAGATCATCTACCACGAGGAGCTGGAGAGCCTTGCCGCCAGAGACGACGGGCTTAAGGTCGTCCACACCCTCACCCGTTCGAGGCCAGAGGGATGGGTATGCTACGGCAGGCGCATCGACGCCGAGATGCTTGGGGAGGTGGCCTGGTCCCCGGAGGAGAGTCCCCTGGTCTTCGTGTGCGGCCCCACGCCGCTCGTGGAGGCGGCCGCGAGCGCGCTGGTGAGCCTGGGACACGAGCCTGCGCGGGTGAAGACCGAACGCTTCGGAGCGACAGGAGGTTAGGGAGCCATGGACGAACTCAGGCTGGACGGCAACGCCGCGGCCGGGCCGCTCGGGGAGGTGTTCTCCTTCGAGGTGACCACCGCGGAGTATGCCTGCCGGGGCTGTGGAAGAGCCGGTAGGCTCGGGGAAGCTATGGTCTACGACGTGAGGGATCTGGGAATCATCATCCGCTGTCCGGGCTGCGACTACGCCCTCATCCGGCTCGCCCCCAACCGCGACCGGTACCTGGTAGACCTCGGCGGAACCAGCTACCTCACGACCGGGTAGTTCCGAACGGAGGCGAAAAGCCTCCCCGCCTATGGGCCGAACGGTCCGTCAGCGGCACGAGTCCTCCCCGCCGGGGTTGATCTGACGCCGCGGCACGGTTCAGGTGAAGTGGAGGAAGCCGGCGGCCAGCTCCAGGTCTTCGGGGGTCGGCGCCTCGAACTCGCGCCGCTCGCCGGTGGCCGGATGCCGGAAAGCGAGCCTCTCGGCGTGAAGCCAGAGACGGCGTCCGGGCACCGGCGTCCCGTAGAGGGGGTCGGCGTAGACCGGGTGTCCGATGGCGGAGAGGTGGACCCGGATCTGGTGCGTCCTCCCCGTCTCGAGTCGCACCCGCAGCATCGTGTGCCCCCCGGCCTCCGCGAGCTTCTCGAAGTGCGTAACGGCCTCCTTGCCGACCCCGGCGGCCATCAGCGTCGGGTTGTCCGGGTCCCTCCCGACCGGGGAGTCGATGGTCCCCGTCTCCGGCAACCCCGTGCCGACTACGACGGCCCTGTACACGCGCCCAACCTCCCGGCGGGACATCATGCCGACGAGCCGCGAGTAGGCGGGCTCCCCCTTGGCGAGGACCATCAACCCGGAAGTATCCCTGTCCAGCCGGTGCACGACCCCGGGCCGGGCGGGATCTTCACCCCCCGAGATCCCCCTGCTCAGCATCGCGTTGACGAGCGTACCGGACGGGTTGCCGGCGCCCGGATGAACGACGAGGCCCGCGGGCTTGTCCACGACGATGAGGTGCTCGTCCTCGAACACGATGGGAACGGGGATCTCCTCCGGCGACAGGCCTTCGTCCGGTACGCTGGCCTCGACGAGCTCCCCGCCCCGCACCTTGTAGGACGCGCTCTCCCGACTGCCGGCCACGAGCAGTAACCCATCATCCAGAAGGCGCCGCACGGCGCTACGGCTCAGGCCGAGCCTCCGGGCAGCAACCCGGTCCAGCCTCTCCCCGGTCTCTCCCGGTCCTATCTCGAAGGCTTCTTCTGGCACGGGGCTACCGCGGGCGCGGGGCGCGAACCTCCCGCACCCAATCCGCGTCGACGCCTTCCACGAGCCCGGTCTCGCCCCTCCCCGAGAGGCCCCGAACCACCCGCATGCGGGAACTCGCGGCGCCGGTTTCCTCCGCCACGAGACGCTCCACCGCGGCGGTTGCCTTGCCGTAGATAGGAGGGGCGGCGATCCTCAGCCCGAGGGCCTCGCCCCCGTGGAGGCCTCGCCATTCCGTGCAGTTGGCGTTGGGCGAGACGCGCGGCCTGAGGAGGCCGCTAGTCACGCCTGCGGAGGAAGCGGCTGGCGCGTGAGATCCTGCTGTCCTTCTCCTCTTCCCTGTTCTCCCGGTCGAAGAACTCGTGCGAGTCGGTCCCCTCCGCGAGCGTCGACTCCTCCCGCTCGACCTCCTCCGCGGCCCCGGGCTCATCGATGGTAGCACCTTGCGTGGCCCCGCCGGACGCCGTGGACGTCTCCGTCTCGGTCGTCGCCGGTTCTTCAGCCACGGGCCCTTCGGCGGCGGGCTCTTCTACCGGCGCGCTCTCCGCCGCGGGTGCCGTCTGCGGCTCGTCGGTCTCGGACCCGAAGGTCACGCTCTCGCCCGGGCCGAGTATCTGGGTCTCCTGATCCGACTCCCGGTGCTCCTCCGGCCCTTCCGCCAGCGGGCCTGTTCCCTGCTGGTCCTCCGCCCCCAAGGTATCCGTCGCCCCGGCTTGAGGGGCGGTCTCAATGGGCTGGGTCGCGCCGGGGTCGTCGAGGTCGGCGGCGTCCGCGCCCGCCGCCCCGAAGGCCGGCTCATCGGCGGCCTCCTCCTGCTGGGCGGAGGCCTCTCGGACGACCGCTATGGATTCTGTGTCCAGCCGTTCGCGCAGGGCCGCCTCTATCTCTCTCGCGGAGGAGACCTCCATGTTCTCCATCATGTCCATGTAGGTCTTAAGGAGATGGCGGAAGTCGTTGGCGAAGCTCCTCTTGGCGTCCTGCAGGGCCTCGTAAGAGTCCTGGACCCGCTCGATGCGCGAGGCGGAGTCGGCGAGTATCTGGTGGGAGCGGCTCTGGGCGTCCTTGACGGTGTACTCCGCCTCCCGGCGGGCGCTCTGGCGGACGTCCTCGGCCTCCCGGTTCGCGCTGCGCCTGAGGTCGTTCGCCGCCTGCTCCGCGTGGACGAGGGCCGCCCGGATGGAGCCTTCGAGGTCCTCGAACTGCTGCAGGCGCTCGCGCAGGCTGTTTGTCTCCTCGCGCATCCGCTGGTTCTCGTTGTAGTTGCGCTCGAACTCGTCGGCCACCGTGTCCAGAAAATCGTCCACCTGGTTCGCGTCGTAGCCGCGAAAGCCGTTGCGGAACTCCTTGCGGCGGATGTCTATCGGTCGTATCGGCATCTCACATCACCCCACTACTGGTCCAATGAACTGTTCTATGATAATCGTCAGGAGCGTCCGGGCGATAGAGAGCCCGAAGATCGCGATGATAGGCGACAGGTCTATACCGAACCCCCCGAGCTGCAGCATCGGCACCCGGCTCCTGATCGGCATCAATATCGGGTTCGCCACGGCCCTCACCGCGTCGTAGACGGCCTGCATAAAGGAGCTAGAAGGGTACCCCGGAAACCAGGAGAACAGGATCGAGGCGATGATGAACCCGAACAGGATCCAGTACGCGTAATCCACGACGGCGACGAGCAGGCTCACCACGTCGTACCCGAACTGCTGGAGCAGAACCAAGCGCTATCCCCCGAGTCCTCTCGCCTGTTCCGTCGCCGCCTCCACACCATCGTGGATGGCCCCGACGAACCCGGCCTTCTCCATCGCCACGAACGCCGCGGCCGTGGTCCCCCCGGGCGTCATGACCTCGTCGCGCACCTGGTGGGCGCTCCGGTCCTTGAGCAGCACCGCCGTCCCCCCTATAGTCTCGACGACGAGCCTGCGCGCGATGTCGCGCGGGATGCCCTGGCGGACGCCGGCCTGTATGAGGGCGTCGGCGAAGAGGGCGACGTACGCCGGCCCCGAGCCGTGCAGGGCCGTGGCGGCGTCGAAGAGGCGCTCGGGAAGCTCCATCACGTCGCCGACGTGGCGGAAGATCCCCACCACGTCACCTAACATCTCCCTCCCCGGCTCGTTGGCCGTCACCACGGCGGAGCCGAGCCCCACCGAGGCGCACACGTTCGGCATGACCCGCAGCACCGCCGTTCCCGGCGGGAGCCGATCGGAGATGTTGGCGATAGTGACGCCGGCGGCGACGCTGGCGACCGCCTTACCGGTGTCGGGCCCGAGGGCGGGGGAGATCTCCCCCATCACCGACCCCACGTCCCACGGCTTGACGGCGACGAAGACGAGGTCGCTCCGTTGGGCGACCTCGAGGTTAGAGGTTGTGGTGTGGACCCCGGCCTTCTCGTAGACGGTGAGTTGATCCCTGTGGACGTCGCTGGCGGAGAGGTCGAAGTCGCCGGACTCTGCCAGCCGTACCAGGAGGGAGCCCCCGATCTTGCCGACCCCGATGATGCCGACCTTCTGCAAGTCCCCCCTAAAGAGAGCCTAGGCTAGTACTAGAGCTGGTTGAAGAACGCCCGCTCGGCGATGCGTTTGCGCTCCTCGGCGCTCACCTCTACGTCGCGCGGGGTCAGTAGGAAGACCCTGTTCGCGACGGACTGGATGTTCCCGTCCATCGCGTATGTCAGGCCGGAGCAGAAGTCCACCATCCGGCGCGAGAGGTCCCCGTCGACGTTCTGGAGGTTCAGGATCACGGGCTGCTGGCGCTTGTAGCGGTCCGCGAGGTTCTGCGCGTCGTTGAAGCTCGCGGGCTCCACGACGCTCACCCGGGTGGGCCGCTGGTCCGGGACGGGACGCAGGTGCGAGGGCTGCTGGTTCTGGCCGGCGTAGCGGTCGGCGCCGCGCCCGGGTCCCTCGCTGCCGAAGAGGTCGCCGAGGGAGGTGCCGAAGGCCGAGGAGCGCTCCGAGCGACCGAGGCGGCGGACCGTCGGCCCGGGCTCTCCGCCCGCGCGGGATCCGTTGGCGTAGGCGTCGTTGGCGTAACGACGGTCCTCTTCCTCTTCGTCCTCGTAGTAGTCGTTCTCGTCGACACCGAAACCGAACCAGGCTGCGATCCGGTCCAGACGGTCCCTAACTCCCATCTTGCCTCCTTACGGGCCCATCCTCCTCGATTAGCATCCGCCCGATCCTGACCACGGTGGCTCCTTCTTCTACAGCCACCTCGTAGTCGCTGCTCATTCCCATTGAAAGCTCGGAGAGATCGA
>CADCUT010000169.1 GCA_902805975.1 uncultured Rubrobacteraceae bacterium
CCGCTTGACAAACCGCAGGCATTGGATAAGCTTGACGCTTTGGACAAGAGGGTGGCCTTTAGCACGTTGAAGCGGGCCTTCGACCCCGACGCCCCGCTCTTTATAGACTACGAGGACCACCTGAACGACTACGCCGGGACGGACCGCGCCCCGGTAGAGCACGAAGCGGTGAGGTATTGATTGGCGCTTGCCCAGAAGACGCTCCCTTTGCGCGAAGAGCCCGCCGAGTTGCGGGCGGAGACCCGCGCCCTTCTGGAGGAGTCGCCGGAGGAGGGCTCCCGCCTCATCCGTGAGGCGGCGTTTGTGGCGGATCTCCTCTGGGAGGACTGGCGGGATCTTCTCGAACCGGCCGGCATGCCATACGACCGCTTCCTCCAGATCTCACGCGGCTACGCCGACGAGTTGAGGCTCTGGGTGGTCGGAGAACGTCCATGGGACCACTGCGCGGCCGGGTTGGCCGGCCGCGTCCAGCGAAGGCTACCGGCCTAGAGCCCCTAGGCCATCCAAGCGGAGGTATAGAACGTGACCACCAGCACCACGGAACAGCAGATGATAGCCCCCCATGGCGGAGAGCTTGTAGACCGCCTGGCCCCCGAGGAGGACCGCGACGGTCTCCTTCAGAGGGCCGAGGGCCTGAGCAAGGTAACGCTCGGCCCCAGGGCCCTCTCTGACCTCGAGATGATCTCCACGGGCGTCTTCTCCCCGCTCACCGGCTTCATGACCCAGGCTGACTACGACTCCGTCGTCGAGACGATGCACCTCAAGAACGGCCTGGTATGGAGCCTCCCGATCACCCTCTCCATAAACCCCTCCGAGGCCGACGCCATCTCCGAGGGCGACGAGGTCGCGCTCGCAAGCGGCGAGGGCCGCGTACTCGCCACCATGATGGTCGAGGACAAGTATGGCTACGATAAGGAGCGGGAGGCCCGCGAGGTCTTCGGCACGACGAACGACGAGCATCCCGGCGTGGCCGCCGTCTACCGCCAGGAGGACACCCTGATCGGCGGCGAGGTCACCCTCCTTGTCGACGACCCGAACCCGAAGCCCTTCCCCCAGTACCACTACACCCCGCGCGAGCTGCGCAAGGTCTTCGCCGAGAAGGGCTGGAAGCGCGTCGTGGGCTTTCAGACCCGAAACCCCGTCCACCGCTCCCACGAGTACATCCAGAAGAGCGCGCTGGAGATAGTGGACGGCCTCCTGCTCAACCCGCTGGTCGGCGAGACCCGCTCCGCGGACATCCCGGCGGACGTGAGGATGCGCTCCTACGAGGTCATCCTCGAGAAGTACTATCCGAAGGACCGGACGCTCCTCGGCGTCTTCCCGGCCGCGATGCGCTACGGCGGCCCGCGCGAGGCGATCTTCCACGCCGTCTGCCGCAAGAACTACGGCTGTACCCACTTTATCGTCGGCCGCGACCACGCCGGCCCCGGCAAGGACTCTCAGGGTAACCCCTTCTACGGCGACTACGACGCCCAGCACATCTTCGACGAGTTCGAGGAAGGCGAGATCGGGCTCACCCCCCTCTTCTTCGAGCACTCCTTCTTCTGCCTCGTCTGCCAGGGCATGGGTACCACCAAGACCTGCCCCCACGACAAGGAGAACCACGTCTTCGTCTCCGGCACCAAGGTGCGCGAGATGCTCTCCAAGGGCGAGTACCCGCCCCCGGAGTTCTCCCGCCCCGAGGTCATTGAAGTCCTCATGGAGGGCCAGAAGACCTCCTAGAAGTATCGTTAACATTTGTTAAACTGGGACGCGGTAGCAACAACAAGCAACTAAAAGCAACTGCAAGTAAAGGAGAGATAGGGATGGAGAACGGGACGAAGCGCGGCGGTTTCACGTTGTGGTTCACGGGGCTGTCCGGCGCCGGCAAGACGACCATCGCGGAGATCGTGGAGCACGAGCTCCGGATCCGACGCGTCAAGATCGAGGTTCTGGACGGGGACATCGTCCGGACGAACCTCTCCAAGGGCCTCGGCTTCAGCCGCGAGGATCGGGACACGAACGTGTTGCGGATAGGGTTCGTGGCCGACCTCCTGACGCGCAACGGCGTCGGCGTGATCGTCTCGGCCATCTCCCCGTTCAAGGAGGTCAGGGACCAGGTCAGGCGCAACGTGGGCGAGGGCTTCATCGAGGTCTTCGTGGACGCTCCGCTCGACGTGTGCGCGGACCGGGACGTCAAGGGCCTCTACAAGAAGGCCTTCAGCGGTGAGATCCCGCAGTTCACGGGCGTCTCCGACCCCTACGAGGCACCCGTCGCCCCCGAGCTCCACATCAAGACCAACGAGGAAGAGCCGGCCGAGAGCGCAGCTAGGGTCGTCCAGTACCTCGAGGAGCAGGGCTTTCTCCTGCCTGTCCCGGAGTTCAACCGGGTCTAGGGGATGTTCGACGCCACGCCCACCCTCTTCGGTCTGCTGGTCGGTTTCCTGGTAGGCCTCACGGGGGTGGGCGGCGGCTCTCTGATGACGCCTTTTCTGGTGGCGGGGCTCGGGGTTCCCGCGCCCACGGCCGTTGGCACCGACATGGTCTTCGCCACCCTCACGAAGTTCACCGGCTCCGTGCAGCACTACCGGCAGCGGTCGGTGAACCTCGAGGTGGCGCTCTTCCTCGGGTTCGGGAGCATCCCGGCCGGGTTGCTCGGGGTTGCGACGCTGGAGTGGATGGAGCGCTTTCTCGATCCTGAAACTCTTACGTCCATCATGATCACGATCATAGCCAGCACGCTCGTCCTGGTCGGGGCGTCCCTGATCTACCGCAACTACTTTATGCCGAACCGCAGCGACGAGCCTAAGCCCCACGTCTGGGACGGCAAGGGACGCATGAGCACCAGGCGCCGCGCCTACACGGTAGTCTTCGGCGCGTTGGGCGGCTACCTGGTGGGGCTCACGTCCATCGGCTCCGGCAGCGTCATGGCCGTGATCCTGCTTCTCCTCTACCCCCTGGCCCCAGCGGTCGTCGTCGGTACGGATATCGCCCACGCGACCGTCCTCTCCCTGGTCGTCGGCCTCGCCCATATGACCCAGGGCAACGTGGACTTCGGCCTCGCTGGCTCCTTGCTCCTCGGCGGCATCCCCGGCGTCCTTATCGGCAGCCGCATCGCCCCCTGGCTCCCCGGCAAGCCCCTCAAGACGGTCCTCGCCGTCATGCTGATCTTCGTCGGCATCCGCCTGCTCCTCTCCTAAGCGCCGCCGGGTTCAGCCGGGGGCGCCGTCTCGGAAACGATCCAGCCTATCGAGAAACGTAGCACGGGCAGAGACCGTAGCGGGTAGCATGATTTCCCGTCCCTGACCGCAGGAGACCTTCTCGCTATGATGAGAACAAAGGTCCTACGGTAATCCTTTCTTCTCCCGGGCCTTGCAAACTAACGAGACCCGTGTAAAGCACAACGTGCATGGCAATCAACTCACAAGAAGGTCCCAGGTACGACGCGGACGCGCTCGCCTCTCCAGAAGGCTTCGGGCCCGTGCGGGCCAGGGCGGACAAGGGGCGGGCGATCACGGCCGCGGCCCGCGCTGTTTTCGGGCGCGACGGCTACGCCCGCACCAGCATCGACGCGATCGCGGCCGAGGCCGGCGTCTCCACCCGCACCATCTACAACCACTTCGAGGGGAAGCAGCAACTGTTCTCGGCGGTCCTGCTCGCCAGCGCGACCCGGGTCGCCGAGGGGTTCATCGCCGACGTCGAGCGCCGGCTGACCGCCGCCAACCCCGGGGGCGACCGTCGGGGAGACCTCCTCGCCCTCGGGCGCTCCCTTGCGGCGCTGCGGGGCGACTTCCCGGAACACTTCGGCATGGTCCGGCAGATCGAGGCCGAGGCCCCGCACTTCCCACCGGAGACCATCGCTGCCTGGCAGCAGGCCGGCCCGCTGCGCGTGCTGCGCGAGATCGCCCGTCGCCTGGAACAGTTGGCGGACGGTGGCCTGCTGCGCGTCGGCGACCCGTCTGTTGCGGCCGTGCACTTCGCCGCCCTGGTCACGGCCGACCTCACGACCTACTACGGGGCCCCGGCCCCAGACGACCTGGGCGGCGTCGAGGCGTTCCTCCACGGCTACGCGACGCCACCGCGCGCGCCCTAGCGGCTGGCGTCGCCCCGGCAACCAGCGCGGACGGATCGGCCGGACAGGGAGATAAGAGGTGATGCCAACGGACAGAACGAGAGAGGAAGAAACCATGCCAACAGGTACCTTTGACGGGACCTTCTCGCACCACACCGCAAGGGCCAACGGGGTGAGGATGCACTACGTAATGGGCGGCGAAGCCGGCGGCGCGGGCGATCCGGTCATCCTGCTGCACGGCTGGACGCAGACGTGGCGAGGGTGGCGCAAGGTGATGCCTCTGCTCGCCGAGCGTCACACCGTCATCGCGCCCGACCTGCGCGGGATGGGCGACTCGGAGAAGCCGCTTGGCGGCTACGACGGGCTCACCGTGGCCGAGGACGTCCGCCAGCTCGTCCTGGGTCTGGGCTTCGCGAGCTTCCACCTCGTCGGCCACGACATAGGGGGGTGGGCGGCCTACCCGCTGGCCGCGTCCCACCCGGAGGCCGTGCGCACGCTGGCGCTGGTGGATTCCTTGCCCCCGGGTCTTGGGTTCGACGAGCTCTCGGTCACGGAGGAGATGCCGCTTTGGCACACGGGGTTCCACACGGCCCGCGACGTGGCGGAGATGCTCGTCTCGGGCAAAGAGCGCGAGTACCTCTCGCACTTCTACCGCACCTACTCCTACGACCCGGCCGCCATCGGCGAGGAAGACGTGGACGAGTACGTCACCCGCTACTCGGCGCCCGGCGGCCTCCGCGGCGGGTTCGAGCACTACCGGACGTTCTTCCAGAGCGTCCGGCAGAACAGGGAGCTCGCCGGGAGGGGGAAGCTCGGGATGCCGGTGCTGGCTCTGGGTGGGGATCACAGCGTCGGAGAGGGCGCGCTGTGGGCGACGCAAGGATTCGCCGAGGACGTGCGCGGCGGCGCGGTAGAGCGCTGCCGGGCACTTCGTCCCGGACGAACGCCCCCAAGACCTCGCCGAGCGCCTGCTCGCCTTTTTCGGTGAGGCGTCGACCACACGGGAGGCGGAGGCCGTGTAGAAGCACGGCGGGGGATGCCGGATAGTCTGGGCGAGGGTATCGCGCCGGCGCGACAGGGGCGTGGCACCGGCCACGACGCGAGATCCCGCGGAGGTTTGCGGAGATAGCGCTCCTGTATCCCGCTGGCTCCGTATGAGACTGCGACCGGCGCCGCACCCGAATCGTCTAGGGGACGGGTGGCCCGGGATGCGTCCCCTGATCCCGGGACTTCTCCAACCGAAACCCGTGCCCCTTAGGACCTTCCGCCGTCAACCCTTTATTGCGCCGGGCGGGCTCGGTGATAACGGCCATGAAAGTCGGTGGTTTTGGTTCGGCTGCGGTCCGTACCCCGAAAAACCCGTAGCCTAGCTGATCTCCTCCACCCACGCGGCGGTCCAGCCGGTCTCCGAGCGGACGTAGTTGCCGCGCCAGGAGACGCCTTTTAGGCGGTCGAACAGGCGGGCGGCTTCGGTCGGGTCTTCGAGACCTATCTCGGCGCCGAGCTCCTCCACCTCGCTGCGGGGGACGTGGACCGGGATGGTCTCGAAGCGTTCCTTGAGGGCTTCGCGCATCCGGATCTGCTGCCGCCTGTCCGGGGTCCGGTGCCTTCCCTCTCTGATGGTCATTGCCGACCTCCCATGCCGGGTGCTACTCCGGCAAGTCTGTCTCTTCTGTCACTACGGGGCTGTCGTACAAAACACGTTAGCCGTCTTCGAGCACCTCCAATACCGCCTCGACGGGACGCTCTCCCTGGTAGGAGAGGATTACGTTCGAGACCTCATCCACGATCACTATCGCGGCGGCGCGCCCCGTGTTGCGGACGCCGTAGTCGCGGCTGACCCGACCGCCCCAGTCGGGCAGGATCACGAGGTAGTCCGCCGCGTCCACGTCAGGGGGCAACTCCCGCGTCGCCTGCTCGTAGGCGCTGCCGAGGACGAGCCCCACCGTCAGCCAGTAGACCGGCGGGACGATGGAGAGGTCAATGACGCTGGCGACGAGGACCTCTTCGGGATCGGGGAAGCGTTCGCGGACGGCGCGGTTGATCTCCCGCGCCGTCGGCGCCGTGCCCTGCAGGTGGAAGACGAGCACGACCTTCCGGCCTATCTGATCCCGCATCCTCACGCGCCGCCCGGAGCCGGCCGCGAGCAGGTCGAAGTCGGCCGCCCGGCCGCCGCCATCGAGCCTCGCCACCACGCTAGCCCTTCTTCCGCCGCCTGCCGCCCCTCACCAGCGAGTAGCCGACGGGGACGACGAGGAGGGTCAGGAACGTCGAGGTGATGAGGCCGCCGATCACGGGTATCGCCAGGCTGCTGGAGATGAGCGCGCTCCCCCCGCCGCCGAACCCGAAGGCGAGCGGCACGAGGGCGAAGATGGTCGCCAGCGCGGTCATCAGGATCGGGCGCAGGCGCGCCCTTCCTGCCTCGTAGACGGCCCCGTCCACGGTGTCGTGGCGGTCGCGGGCGTTCTCGGCGAAGTCCACGAGAAGTATCGCGTTGGAGACGACGATGCCTATGAGGAGCAGCACGCCGAGCAGCGCAGGCAGGCTCAGGGCCGTGCCCGTGACGAGCAGGGCGCCGAAGGCCCCGGCCGTCGTGAGGGGGACGGCGAGCAGGATGATAAGCGGCGTTACGAGGGAGCCGAAGAACACGACCAGGATCAGGTACACCAGCACGAGCGCGACGAGGATGGAGAGGAGCAGGTTCCTGAAGCTCTCCGCTATGTCCTCGCTCTC
>CADCUT010000170.1 GCA_902805975.1 uncultured Rubrobacteraceae bacterium
GTTCATGGCCTTCCCTCTCTGCCGCCGACTTTTCGCTCCGCGGCGGCTTTATTGGCGTTCCTTGCCCCCTGTTTGTACGGGAAGGGACGCCGCTTCCCACCCCCGCGCTGGCGGCGGGTTTGGCGGAGCGGACCCTGTTGGGGTGCTCCGCGGGGCACACACCACATTTGGCACAAGCGCTTCGGGGGTGCCACCGAAGGGTATAGTCTGTTCGCCGTTCGGAGACCACGGGGGGGCACCTTGGAAGGGGACGCGAGGGATACCGCGGAGAGGGTCCAAAAGACCGGCGCCACCGAGCAGGAGGCCCGCATCCTCCGCCACCTCGACGAGGCCGGCAGGCTCTTCCACGAGTTGCCCGACCTCACTGAGACGGACCGCGAGACCTGCGCCGGGCACCTCTCGGCGCTCGTGCGCGTGCTGGCCTCGCACGTCGCCGAGAGGGACCACCCGGGGGGCTGGTTCTTCAGCGAGGGGCACACCGACCGCTAGCCCCGCGGACCCTTCCCGGAGCCCGCCCTCGGCCGAGCGCTTCCCGAAGGAGAAGTGCGCGACCACCTCGCTCTGGTCCCTATCGATCCCCTCCCAGGTGGTTCTTGCGCCACGCCTCCCTCAGCTCGTCGGCGCGGGCCGCCCTGTCCGTCCTCGCCAGCTCCATGATGCGCCGCTCCAGGCGCCTGTCCTCCTCGAAGGCCCGCCGGTCGCCGCCCATGACCTCGGACGCGATCCGCAGGCGCTCGTCCTCCAGGCGCTTGATCTCCCGCCGCGCCTCGTCCGGTTTCACGGCCCACCGCCTTCCGCACGCGTCGCTTTTGAGGAAGCCGCGGGGGAGATCTGGCGCGCGATGCCCAGCAAGAGGCGCCTGTCCTTCGGGCGGAGCCCGAGGGCCTCCTCTAGAATCGACCGGAGGGTCTCGTCCTTCAGTGCGGCCAACAGGACTTCGTCCGGGGCGCCTCCTTTCCCGGCCTCCCCGAACCAGAGCGCCGGAGGGAAGCCCATCGCGTCAGCGATGGCCTCAAGCTTGGCGAGGCCGGGGTTCTCTATGCGCCCCTGCTTGAGGTTCGCCACGTACGAGCGGGTCACCGCCCCGCCGGTGGCGTTCTCCAACTCCTGCCCGCCCCACGCGCCGCCGTCGGGCTTGCGGTAGAGCGCCAGCAGCCTGAGGAACCTCTCCGAAACGTGCTCCCGGTTCCCGTTCCCCATCGCCCTCTCCCGCGGTGAACCCGTTTAGACAGTTGTCGACCCGTACAAGATACTACACGGCCTCCCAGAGGAACTCCGTGTTCGCGCCGCCCTACCCGAAGTCCCTCCCCGTCAATGGACCGCGCGAGGGGAGGGCGGACGCCTCGCCAACCGAGGTTCCATCTACTCGCACGCCAGGCCGTCTCCGTCGCCATCGAGGCCGTCCGGGTCACCGGGCGGGGTCGGTATCGGCCCGTCCACCTGGTCGCAGTCTATGTCGCCGCCCCCCGACGGCGCTCCTCCGCCTTCCCCTGGCGTCGGAGACGAGGCACTCGGGGAGGCCGACGCCGACGCGCCGGCCGAAGCGGTCGGACTGGCCGTCGGGCTCGCGGTGCTGTCCTCGCAGCCCGGCGAGCCCTCGCCTATGCCGTTGCCATGGTTGGCGAGCAGGCACTGCTCGGCGAGGGTGAGCCCCCAAATCCCGAGACCGGCCGCCTTGGCTCCCTCCTGCGCCGACGCGAACGTGCCCTCGTACTCCGTGTTCGGCTCGTAGGGGTAGGCCTGGGCGTACCCTTCCGCCACGAGCACCTCGTTGAACATCTCCCCGCCCACGTAGACGTAAGCCAGGAGCCGGTCGTACTGGTCCGTCCTCTCCGCCCCGAACTCGAGACCGACGCTCCGGCCCGTCAACTCCTCCGTGGCGAAGGCGGAGGCCTCGGGACCGTAGGGCTCCACCTCCTCTCCCGGATCCACCGTCTCCGGTGTGTCGATGCCGATCAGGCGCACGTCGGTTATTCCGCCCACCGCTGGCGAGATCTCTACCGTGTCGCCGTCCACCACGCGGCTCACCGTGACGGTCTGGTCGTAGTCCCCGCCGGCGTCCTCTGGCTCCGCCGAGGCGGAGGCGCTGGCGGCCGCACTGGCCGACGCGGACGAAGCCCCGGAAGAACCGCCCGCCCCGGCGAAGGAGGCCACCTGCTCCTCGCGCATCACCACGCGCCACTTTCCGCCCTCGCGCACCAACTCCTGGGTCACCTCGTAGCTCTCCTCGCCATCGGAGCTCGAGACGGCGAGGTCCGCGACGACGCTCGCCTCGTCCCGCTGGACCTCAACCGTCGGGAACGAGTAGTCGGTTATCTCGTACGGAGCCGCGGCCGCGAAGTATGCCTCGTACTGCTCGGGGGATACCAGGCCCTGGCTGCGATCGTCGAAGAGGTCGTAGGCCGCCCCGTAGTCACTGGAGTTTATGTGCCGGTATTGGGACGCCAGCACCTCGTCGGGCGCCGGGGCTGCGGACTCCTCCGGATCGTTGCCGGGCCCGTCCGGTGCTGATGCTTCTCGAGTCTCCCCGTCGTTGTCCGGGCCCGCCTCCTTACCGGACGGCTTTGGCTTGGAAGCCTCGTCCTTGGTCGACACCTCCGCACGTTGGGCTTCCTTCGTGCCCTTGGATTCGGGGTCGGGGGGCGCGCAGCCGCCCGCCGCCAGGACCAAGGCCAAGACGATCGTCAGGAGATGGCGCGACACGGGGCTTCCTTTCGTCTGGACGGGAGAGGTGGCGCGGCCCCCTCTCCCGTTCAGACCGGATCGGGCTCTAGCCGCAGCGGTCGGAGAAGCGGCCCACGGAGGTCGAGACCCTGGCCCCCTCCTTGCTGCCGGCGTCGTTGTTGTAGATGAAGTTGCCCGTAAGCTTGTTGGTGTTGGCCCCCGATCCGCTCTCAAAGGTGATCGTCCTGCCGCCCCCGAGCTTGCGGTTCACCCTTATGGGTTCGTAGCTGTAGGGCTGGTATACGGAGCCTACCGTGCGTATGGTCACGCTCTTGGAGCGGTTGTTCTCGACTTTGGTGACCTCGGGCGTGCTCTTGCACGAGACGGATACCTTCACGGCCGGGGTTGCCGCCCCGGCCGGGCGGGGCGATATCCCGCCGTCCGAGGACGGACCCATCGTCGCCAGCAACAACGCCAGCGAGCATGCCAACAGCAAGCCTACCGCGGTAGCGACCATCGACGGGGCAACGCGGCTCTTCATCGGTCGTACCCACCTTTCTTCAGCGGGGCGGCGCGAAAACGAGATCGTTCCCCTCCCCTGTTGGACACCACGAAGCTTAGACGCAAGCCCGAACCGCGGCATACCCCAAATGGGCTATCTTTCTCTATATTTCTGAACTCACGTCCGGACTCTGGTCTCGAACGTCCGGGCGCCGCAGGACGTGCAGAAGGCGTCGGCCGGGTTCGTCCGCGCGCCACAGCTGGGACATTGGCCCCGCGCGGGAGGAGGGGAGACGGGGGAACCCGTTTCCCCACGCTTCGCCCTCTCGGCCCTGTCCACCTCAGCTGTCCAGCGCCTGAGGTCCCCTTCGTCGTAGAGCGAGACGTCGGTGCTCCTGGCCAGATCTTGAGCGCCCTTCGTGTAGCCGGCAGGTGCCACCACCCGGGCCTTCTGGCAGCCGTGGTGGCGGGCGCCGGCGTAGACCTCCCGGATGGGCTTGTTGCCGACCCGCCTCTTGTAGTTCTTGCACTGCACGGCCACGCGCTCACCGTTGTAGTCGGCGACCACGTCCACGCCCTGGTCCCCCGAGCCCCCAAGGACCCTGGCCTTGTGACCCATCGCCCTCAGCAGGTCCGCGACCAGTATCTCGAAGTGCTTGCCGCTAGATGGGCCCACCATAGACGTGACGGTGTCGAGCCGCGCGGCGAGGTCCTTGGCCGTCGGGGTCTTGGGCCGGTTGAGCCAGCGCCAGAGCAGCCAGAGCCCAAGGACGGCCCCGTCCGCCACGAGCAGCCCGGTCCAGAAGCCGGGGCCCGCGTCCGCCAGGTAGCTGATCACGACCGCGCCCACGAGCAGGGTGCCGCAGCCACTTCCCGAAGCCTTGCTCCTCCTCCTTGCCATGCTTTACCGTTCCGGCTCTTGCAGGGAAGGGGCGCAGGTCCCTCCCCTTAGACGCTTCTGGGTGCGCTACCTGCGCCTGACTATGGAGGCCGACATGATGCCCCCGCCGACCAAGAGCAGCGCCGCAACCACCGAGAGGGCGGCGGGAGAGACAGCGCCGCCGGTGTCCGGCAGCGGTGAAGCAGTAGCGCTAGCGGTAGCCGTAGGGGTCGCGCTCTCCATCATGGTTTCTTCGGCAGTCGGACTGGCGGTGGGGCTGGCTGTAGGGCTCGCCGTAGGTGTGGCGGTAGAACCCGAGCCACCCGGCTCCTCGCACGCCACGCCGTCGTCGTCTGCGTCCAGACGGTTAGGGTCGCTGGGGTCGGCGTCCAGGATGGCCTGTTCTTCTGCTTGGGGAACGGCCTCGCTACAATCGACGTCTTGCGCCAAAGCCGCGGGCGCGAACGCTAAGGCCAGCGCCATACACAACGCGGCCAGCAACAACAGTCTCCTCACGGTGCCTCCTTTTAGCTTGCTTTCCCCGCCCCGAGGGATGCCTGCACCTTCCTTCGCCCCGGGGATCTGAGGCATGTTAGGCCCGACAAGAAGCCCTGCGCTACCCCAACCGTGTTAATTCTTCGTGAAACGGGCGAGGCCCGTCGGATGGCACGGACCAGATCGCCTCGCCCCAAAAAGACAGCCTGGGGTAGGGCGTTCCGGAGCCACGCCCGGCTCTATGCGCGACTTAATGCCGCGCATAGCCGGAGCGTCCTGCGGCATCGCAAGAAGTCGTGGGCCTTATCGGCGTGGAGCTTGTCCGGCCTCTTACGGGGGCCTCCTTTCAACCCCTTGGGGGGCTCGGCGCAGTCGACAAGCTCCTCTAAGATCTTCGAGTCGTGCACGTGGGCGCCGGTGAGCGCCACGACGAGCAAGATGCCGTCCGTGTCGACGAGGCGGTGTAGCTCGGGTCGGGCCTGCCGCAGTCTACGGGGCTGGGGCCGGTCTTCTCGTCCCCCTTTTGGCCGGCACGCTCGCCGAGTCCAGCGACGTCCTCGACAGGTCGAGGACGTCGAGCCCACCGAGATCGTCCAACAGCACCTGCCCCGTCTCGTCGTTCAGCCTCCGGGAAAGGGGGTGCTGCTCCCTTCGGAGGGCCCGAGGAGGCGCAATAAACCGCGCGTGCAATAAACTGCCGAGTCGGCCAAGAAGACGAAGCGCGCACCTTCCATGTGTTCGGGTGGGTACACCGTCATTCGGTGCACCGAACCTTTCCGAGTGTCATCATGATGGTTGTAAAGACAGGCGCGAGTAGGAGGAGCCCGACGATGCCGCAACCTATCCCCTTCGTCAGGTGGTGCGGGCTGGCGGCGATGCTGGGCGGCACGCTTTGGGTGATCGGCAACGTCGTCCATGCTTCCAAGCCCCGCGGATGCATAGCCGAGGAGTGCGCGATCAGAACGATGCGAGAGACCGGCGCCCTGGAGGGCATCCTGATGCTCCTCTCCCTGATGCTCTTCGTGGTGGGAGCGGCGGGGCTGGTGGTCGTCACCCGGCGCTCGGGGAGCTTCGGAAAGATGGGCGCCGCAGGGGTTCTTATCGGCGCCTTCGGGGTCGGGGTGCTGGTGATAGCCGGCCTGATACAGGCCCTCTTCTTCGCCGGGGACTTCCCGCTGATGCCCGGATTTGTCATACCCGGGGTGCTCGCCATGATCTTGGGTTCTGCGGTGTTGGGCATCGCCGTCCTGCGTTCCGGGGTGCTGCCACGGTGGGTCGCCCTGCTCCTCGTAGTGGGGACACTAGCGATGCTCGGGTTCAACGAGCAGACCTGGCGGACGTTGATGGCCGTACCCTTCGGGGCGGCCTGGGTGGCGGTGGGTTACGTGCTCTGGTCGGGGGTAGGCACGCCGAGCGTGCTGCCGACGGCGCGCGTAAGATGATCCTCCGAGAGACGCCCGAGCGCAAAGTGCGCGGAAAGGGATTCTGCGGTATCGATTGGGCCGTTCCTGCGTTACCCTCCTAACGCAATGAGGAGAGGAGCAGCTTGGTAAAGAGCAACGCCAGTAGACGGGCAAAGACCCCCGGAGAAGGAAGTTGACGCGTGCATCCTGAAGACCTGGGCCTCGGCAAGCTCTTCGAGATGGTCCGCGACGGGGTCATCGTCGCGGACGCCAGGACCCAGCGCATAGTCCTCTGGAATTCGGCGGCGACGGGTATCTTCGGGTACTCGCCCTCCGAGGCGCTCGGTGGGATGCTGGTCGAGGACCTGGTGCCCGAACGCTTCAAGGCCCAGCACCGGGCCGGGATGAGCCGGTACCTCGAGACGGGCAGGGGCCGTTACCTCGACGCGAACAAGCTTCTGGACCTGCCCGCGCTGGCGAAGACGGGCGAGGAGATCAGGGTGGAATTCTCCTTGAGCCCGATCGGGCTCGAGGACGGAGAAGGCGGCGCGCACGTCCTGGCCATCGTGCGGGACGTGACCATGCGCAACCGGGCCGAGGAGTACGCCGCGCGGCTGCTGCGCCACCTCTCCGGAGAGCCGGAGTCAGAGCCGGGCGCCCTGCCCGGCGTCTCCGCCGAACGCCACGTTCCGCTCCGGGAAGCGCAGGAGGCGAAGCTTACGGAGCGGGAACTGCAGGCGCTGCGCCTGCTCACTTTGGGCAAGACCAACCGGCAGATAGCGCAAGAGATGTTGGTGAGCGTGTCCACGGCCAAGGC
>CADCUT010000171.1 GCA_902805975.1 uncultured Rubrobacteraceae bacterium
TGGCGTTCTGGAGCGAGGCGCTCGGCTACGGACCCAGAGAGCCCGCGGAGGATGGCTGGGTGGTGCTCCGCGACCCGGAAGGCGCGGGCCCCAACCTGTCCCTGGAGCGGGTCCCGCGACCGTTCGATCCCCCCGGCAGGACCAGCCGGGTCCACCTCGACCTCTATACCAACGACCAGGAGGGAGAGGTGGTGAGACTGCTCGGGATCGGGGCGAGCAGGCACCCCCAGGAGTACGGTCCGGAGGACGACTTCGTGGTGCTCGAAGACCCCGACGGCAACCGCTTCTGCGTGGTCGCTAAGCCCGACGGGGGTTAGGAGACCCCTCACCTGAACTTTTTAGCAACCCCTACGCCCTAAGTTCGGAGAATGAGCCTTCCACGCACTCCGGTAGATAGGAGTAGCGAAGTAATGTGAAGCGCGTCGCGTAGCACGACCGGTCGTGCTATATTATTTCCATGGTCAAGGGGGATTCCACGCGCCAGCGCATCCTCGGGCAGGGCCTCGAGATCGCGAGCGAGCGCGGTCTGGCGGGGGTAAGCCTCGGTGGGCTGGCGGGGCGGGTTGGGATGTCCAAGAGCGGCCTATTCGCCCACTTCCGCTCCAAGGAGGATCTGCAGGTCGAGCTCTTGCGCGCCGCCGAAGGGGCGCTCAGGCGCGAGGTCGCCCCGGCTATGGCGGAGCCCGAGGGGTTGCCGCGACTGCGGGCGCTGGTGGGGCGCTGGCTGGGGTGGGCGGCGCGTTCGGGGCTGCCCGGGGGCTGCCCCCTCTACGGCGCGGCCTTCGAGCTCGACGACGCCGAGGAGGGGCCCGTGCGCGCCTACCTGACGAGTAGCAAGGACGCTTGGACGGGGAAGCTGGAGGGACTGGTGGGAGAGGCCGTCGGCCTCGGTCATCTGAGGAAGGATCTCGACGTCGGGCAGTTCGTCTGGCGGCTCGAGGGGCTCTACCTGACCCACCACGTCTCCCAACGGCTCATGCGAGACCCCGACGCCGACACGCGCGCCCATGTCGCGTTCGAGGACCTCGTCGTCTCGTCTCTGCCCAGAGGGGCCCCGGACCCGGAAGGGCAGGACGAGCAGCGGAGCCGATGAGGGGGGAGCTTTGATGACACACAGAACCCCCATCGCCGACGACGGCCCGGTGCATGCCCACGGGGCGGCGGGACGCCGCGGTTGGGCCGCCGCCCTTGTGGGGCGCTGGCCCACTTGGTTCGCCGTCGCGCTCGCCGCCCTGAACGCGGGCGACCCTGGCTCCGTGAGGGGCCTATCTGAGGCCCTGCTCCTCTTCGCGCTCGGCTACTTGGCCGCCGCGGTCATCGGGCGCCCGCCGCCGGGCCACCTGGGTCGTGGCCCTTGTGGGGATCGGGGCCCTCGCCGCGCTGAGGTTGCAGGAACTCGTCGAACCGACGGTGGTCCTGCTCGCTGCGGCCCTCGCCTTCGTGCTCTGGCGCGTCGCCCGCGGGCAGATGTGGCCGCCCGGCGCGCTCGCGGTCGAGACGGCCGGGATGGTCTTGTTCGCCGCGGTCGCGCTGGCGGCGGCGTCGGTGGAGCCGGACCTCGGCCTCTACCTCGTGGCGGCCGGCTGGGCGGGGCACGCCTTATGGGACTTCGCCCACCTCCGGGCCGACAAGGTGGTGTCGCGGTCGTTCGCGGAGTGGTGCGGCGTCTTCGACCTCCTCGGCACCGTAAGCATCCTCGCCGTGGCGATGCTGTAGCCGCGGACCGCGCGAGCGGTCGGTCTTCCACGCCCGCGAACTCCGGAGAACCCCCTTTCTCCAAACCTCCCTCCCAAGACGTCCGTTGCATGAGGGTGCCGGAGGCACGGGCTGGCCCCGCTCCTGTTTTGGTCTTGTAGCATCGGGCACATATACGGAAGCGTCTTTTCGGGAAGGAGGGCTCAGATGTACTGGTACAACCCCACCACACGAACCTCCGAGAGCGTGGCCGCCCCCGCAGACGACGAGCAGGCCGTGAGCATGCTTGCGGGCCACCCGGACTCGGCGAGGTTCGTGAGCGAATACGCGGAGCTGCGCCGCTCGGGCGCACCGATCGAGCGGGCCCTGGTTACGTTGGGCCACGAGGAGAGGCTGAGGCGGCACGAGTGCGCGCCGGTGCGCCTTGCGTGGCGCGACCGCCCGTCCAAGCCGAGGCCAACCGCCCTCGCGTACGAACTCCTCTTGGCGGCGCGCCTTCGGGAGCAAGGTGAGGAGCGCCGCCCCACCACGGGGGCAACGTCCGGAACCCCGCGCAAGAACGTCGCCGTGGTCGACCGCGACGGCGCGATCGTGGCCGTCAACGGTGCCTGGAGGGCGTTCGCCAGGGAGAACGGCGGCGACCCAGCCAAGATGTCCGAGGGCGCCAACTACCTGGCCGTGTGCGACGGGACCAGGGGCGATCAGTCGGGCTACGCCGCCGCCTTCGCCGAAGGGCTGCGCGCAGTCCTCGCAGGTGAAGAGAGGAACTACGAGGTCGAGTACCCGTGCCACTCACCAACCGAGCGGCGCTGGTACGTCGGGTCGGCGCGGCCCTTGGAGTCCAACGGGGCCCGGCTGGCGGTCGTGACGCACCAGAACAGCACCGCAAGCACGCTGGCGTAGGTACGGGACAACCGGCGAGAGCGAACACCAACTGCTACCGCCCTCTCGTGCGCCCACGCAAATTAAGGCAACAGCGAGCCTGCGCTTTCGTGCGATGGTAGGGTCGGACGGTGGCATAGAGATGGAGGTCGCGCTTTAGAGGCGTGAAGCCCTTAGGGACGAATGGTGCCCACCCTAGACTCGCGATCCCTTCCCTACGCCCCACCTTCCCCCGTCTTGGGCTCCAGTGCTCGGATAAGATCCTTCATAGGATCGCCGGCGCGATCCGGGCGATTTTCCAGCTCGCTATGGATCTCTTGCAGAGTTTCCTCAAGCATAAAGAGGTCGACGAGGGCCACCATGCTCTCGTTCTCTCCGGGGAATGAGGCGCCCGCGCCTTCGGCGTACCCTTCGAGAAAACTTTTCCGCGCGAGTTTCCCCCAGGTCTGGTCCAAAGACTCGAGCGTCTCGAGGCGCTCCGCACGTTCGGCGCCGAGGTTCGAGAGCGCGTGCCGGACGGCACGGTCGAGCGAGAGCAGCATCTTGGAGACGTCGCGCAAAGGCGAGTGTTTTCTGCGCCGCTCGGCGAGGGGGCGGGCGGTGTCGCCCCCGAAATCTATGATCTGGAAGTCATTGCCGACCACGAGCACTTGCCCGAGCCGGTAGTCTCCGTGGTACCGGGTCTTCACCGCGCTGAATCTCCCTTCTGCCACCTCCCTCACCTGGCGCTGCGCCTCGTCGCGCAGCGCCACCAGACGCTCCGAGTCGGAACGCACGTCTTGGGGCAGTTCTTCACGCCGTCTCTGCAACACCTCCAAGGTCTTCCCAAATTGCTCGCCGACCTTCTCGGCCCAACCGGCGACCTCTTCGGGCGGGGCTGGCTCTGGGGAAAAAGCCTCGTCGTTGTTCGACGCGGCAAATGCCGAGTGCATTTCGCCGGTGCGTAGCCCTAGGGTTCGCATGAGACCTGCGAAGAAAGCGGCCTCCGCCGCCTGCTCCTCCGCTCGGGCACTCTCCTGGTCCTCAGGGCTCCACGAGGCTACAAGACGGTTCTCGAAGTAGCGGGTGAGAAGGTCCCTGGTATAAGACCAGCCGTTCCCCTGGTTCTCAACGAAACCTTGCAGGAGGGCCAGGGTGATGCTCTCTCCGTCGGAGGTCTCGTACTCGACGGCACCGGCGAGCGGTGGCGTGCCCTCGAAGCGGACCTTCTCGGTCAAGTACCGTCCGACTTCCAGGTCCGCATTGGGGCCCTTTTGAAGGCGCCGGTACGCCTTCAAGACGAGCCTCTCACCCAAGACCGCCAGGCTACTATTGCCCCGCTCCTCTGCGCGACGGACGCTGAGGGAACCTACCGGATCTTCGCCGAGTAACTCATCGAAGGCGCCGGTACGGGAGAAAACGACCCTTCCTTCCCCCATACCTAGGTTGCGTCCCTCTCCGATGGCGGCCACGACCTCGCGGCAGAACCCCTCGTCAGCGAGGGCGTCCCAGAGGACCCCCATCCTCGCGCGCCGCCGAAGCTTCGCGACGGCGTGGGGCATGAGTGCCGAGAGGCCGTCCCCACCTTCCTCGCCGACCGTGGTCTCCCAGGCCGCCGAGAGCGGCAGGAAGTAGAGCTGCGGCTCGGAGGTTTGCTGTAGCCTCCCCCCGGTGTGCACGCGGAGCAGCGCCAGGAGTCGGTCGGAACCGAAGCCGGTCTGGGTGGCGATCTCGGTGCGGAGCGTGTCGTCCTCGTCGACCGCGAACCACCGCTGGGCCCCGAGGAAATTCGGCAGGGCCTCCTGCTCGAGCCGGGTCAGCTGGCGGACGGGGAGATGCAGCGGGACCCCAGGGTCGTCGCCGACGTGGCGGGCTCGACCGGCGGGTAGGACGAGCACGGGCGGCTCGATCAGGCGCGGTCTCTCCCGGTGCCAGACCGGGGCCTCGGCGTCCTTTGCCAGGCGGAACCAGTAGAAGCTGTGGCCCGGCAGGGTGACCATGTAAGGCAGGTCGCCCACGGTGGGGAAGCTGCTCCCGCCCAGCAGTTCGACCGGCACCCGCCCGCGAAAACGCGAGAGGTCCAGCTCGACCGGCTGGGCCGAGCGCGAGAGGTTCGCGACGCACAGGATCGACTCCTCATCGTGTTCTCTCAGGTAGGCGAGCACCTTGCGGTTACCTGGGTGAAGGAACTCCATAGTGCCGCGCCCAAAGGCCTTGTGGGCTTTGCGGACCGAGATCAAACGCTTCATCCAGCTCAGCAGCGAGCCCACGCTGCGGCCTTGGGCCTCGACGTTGACCGACTCGTAGCCGTAGACCGGGTCCATGATGGGCGGCAGGTAGAGTCGGGCCGGTTCGGCGCGCGAGAAGCCGGCGTTGCGGTCGCTCGTCCACTGCATAGGGGTACGAACGGCGTCCCTGTCGCCGAGGAAGATGTTGTCTCCCATCCCGATCTCGTCGCCGTAGTAGATGATCGGGGTGCCGGGCATGCTCATAAGCAAGCTGTTGAGGAGTTCGATGCGCGGCCGGTCGTTCTCCATCATGGGCGCCAGGCGGCGACGGATGCCGACGTTAACCCGCGTCCTCGGGTCGTTGCCGTAGGTCTGGTACATGTAGTCGCGCTCGCGGTCGGTGACCATCTCTAAAGTGAGCTCGTCGTGGTTGCGCAGGAAGATGGCCCACTGGCACGCATCGGGTAGCTCTGGCGTCTGGTGGATTATGTCGACGATCGGGTGGCGGTCTTCCTGGGCGACGGCCATGTAGACGCGGGGCATGAGGGGGAAGTGAAAGGCCATGTGGCACTCGTCCCCATCCCCGAAGTAGGGGAGCAGGTCCTCGGGCCACTCGTTCGCCTCGGCCAGAAAGAGCCTACCCTCGTAGCGGGCGTCCATCTCGGCCCTCATCGACTTCAGGATCTCGTGAGTCTCGGGGAGGCCCTGGTTGTCGGTGCCCTCGCGTTCGATGAGGTAGGGAACGGCGTCGAGCCTGAGGCCGTCTACGCCGGCGTCGAGCCAGAAGCGCATCACGCCCATGACCGCCCGAAAGACGAGCTGGTTGTCCAGGTTGAGGTCCGGCTGGTGGGAGAAGAAGCGGTGCCAATAGTACTGGCCGGCCACGTCGTCCCAAGCCCAGTTGGAGTTCTCGGTGTCGCTGAAGATGATCGGGGTGCCCTCGTACTTCCTGGCCGTGTCGCTCCACACGTAGAAGTTGCGAAGGGCCGAGCCCTTGGGCGCCCTACGCGCCCGCTGGAACCACGGGTGCTGGTCGGAGGTGTGGTTTATGACGAGCTCAGTTATTACCTTTAGACCCATGGAGTGGGCCTTGCGCACGAACGCCCTGGCGTCGCGCTTGGTGCCGTGGTCGGGGTGGACGTTCTTGTACTCGGAGATGTCGTAGCCATCGTCGCGCTGGGGCGAGGGGTAGAAGGGCATCAACCAGACCGCCGTCACCCCGAGGTCCTTTATGTAGTCGAGGCGCCGGGTGAGGCCCTTGAAGTCCCCGAAACCGTCGTTGTCGGAGTCGAAGAACGCCTTGACGTGCAACTGATAGATGATGGCATCCTTGTACCACAACGGGTCCGGCCCGCCTCCCATCCCCGTCTCCATCAGCGTGTTGCCCCGGGGTGCTCGCGGACGGCAAAGCCACCCCGACTCCGGCTAGTCAGGGAGGGAGTTCGGCGGGTGCTTCCCGCGCGGTGATTCGTCGAGCTTCTCATCAACCGCCTAGCATACAGTCGCATCGCCGAGGGTCAAACGGACCGGCCGGTCCATTAGAGAGGGCGAGGGAAGGGTGCCCGCTTAGCAGGTATGTGCGTCCGGAAGGCTGCCCCGACTTCCGATCGGACACCGATCAGGGGGAGGGCCGCTCGTAGAGGTCTTTGCGTATCACCATCACCGAGCAGCGCGCGTAACGTGCGACCCTCTCCGAGACGCTCCCCATGAGGAAGCGTTTCATCCTGCTGAACCTGCCGCCGAGCCCCTGGTTGCCGATGACTATGAGCCCGGCCACTATCTCCTCACTGAGGCGTAGGATCTCCTCGTCTGGCTTACCGACCCGCAGGTGCGCTTTCGCAACTTCTTACTAGGTGCAGATGCCGCCAAGGACGCATCGCTACCGCCTTCTGGCCGGCCGCGCAAGTTGGGATAACGCCCGGCGTATCGTTCCGGGCACTGATGTGCCTGGACCAGATAGAGTCGGGCGTG
>CADCUT010000172.1 GCA_902805975.1 uncultured Rubrobacteraceae bacterium
TGGATAGCACAACCGAGAGGGTCGGGATCCGGGAGCTGCTCGAGGCCGGGGTCCACTTCGGGCACCAGGCCAAGCGCTGGAACCCCAAGATGAAGCGCTACATCTTCGCGCAGCGCACCGGCGTTCATATCATAGACCTTGACCAGACGATCACGCTGCTCGAGAAGGCACTCAAGTTTATCCGCGGCGTGGCGGAGGCGAACAAGGACGTTCTCTTCGTCGGTACGAAGAAGCAGGCCCAGATCCCGCTGGCCGAGCAGGCGATCAGGAGCGGCCAGCCGTACGTCGCCGAGCGCTACATCGGCGGCATGCTGACAAACTTCCAGACGATCCTGCCGCGCATCCAGTACTTCACGGACCTCGCCGAGAGGGTCGAGGCGACCCCGGAAGAGGCGAAGACGGGCAAGGACTGGTTCGCGCTCAACCGCGAGTACCAGAAGCTCCGGCGCAACTTTGCCGGGCTCACGGAGATGGAGCGGCTTCCGGGCGCGATCTTCGTCGTCGACCCCAAGCGCGAGGAGCTGATGGTCAAGGAGGCGAACCGGCTCAAGATCCCGGTCGTCGCGCTCACGGACACCAACTGCGACCCCGAGGTCGTGGATTACGTGGTTCCGGGTAACGACGACGCGATCCGGTCGATCGGCCTGATCTCGCGCCTCGTCGCCGACGCGATCGTCGCCGGCCGCGGCGAGGAGTTCCCGACGGAGGACCGCCCGCTGCCGCCGGTGATCGAGGAGGCCCAGGTCAACGAAGAGGTCGAGGCCGCCAAGGCCTCACCTAACGGCAACGGCGTGGCCGCCGCCCCGGCAAACGCCTCAGCTAACGCTCCGGCTAACGCCCCGGTTAACGCTCCGGCGGAGCCCGAGACGCCCCCGGACCCCGCGGAACCGGCCGCGACGGCCGAAACGCAGGACGGCCCGCCGAACGGACCGCCGAACGGCGCGCAGTCCGCCGCGGAGCCGACGACCGACCCGGCCGATGAGGTCGTGGTCGAGGAGCCTGCGGCGGAGCCTGCCGACGTGGTAGCGGTCGACGATCCGGGGGCCGAGGAGCCCGTGGCCGACGTGCCCGGCGCGGAGGGTGACCCCGAGGGGCCGGTGGTCGAGGAGATCGCGGAGGAGCCTGCCGAAGGGCAGGAAGACGAACAGAGTGAGAGAGGCTAAAGGCTTTGGCTAGCACCATAGAGAAGATAAAGCAGCTGCGGGAGGAGACCGCGGCGGGCATGATGGACGTGAAACGGGCGCTGGAGGAGACCGACGGCGACGTGGAGGGGGCCCGAAAGGTCCTGCGCGAGAGGGGCCAGGCCATCGCGGCCAAGAAGAGCTCCCGCGAGGCGACCGAGGGCCTCGTCGACGCCTACATCCACTTCAACGGTCGGGTCGGGGTGCTCGTCGAGGTCAACTGCGAGACGGACTTCGTGGCCCGCACGCCGGAGTTCAAGGAGTTCGTCCGAAACGTGGCGCTGCACGTCGCCTCGATGAAGCCGCTCGTCGTGGCGCCCGAGGACATCCCGGCCGACGCTCGCGAGGAGGAGCGCCAGATCGTGGAGAAGCAGGTCGCCGAGATGGGCAAGCCCGAGAACATCCAGACCCAGATCGTCGAGGGCCGGATCCGCAAGTGGGAGGCCGAGCAGGCGCTTCTGACTCAGCCCTACGTCAAGGAGATGGACAAGACGGTCGGGGGGCTGTTGCAGGACACGATCCAGCGGGTCGGCGAGAACGTGGTGATCCGGCGCTTCGTCCGGTACGAGCTCTAGGGGCGTATTGGAAGACTCCGTGCGGGTGGGCGAGACGGACGGGACCGGGCTCTCAGAGCTCGGTCCCGTAAAACGCATCGTCCTTAAACTCTCCGGGGAGAGCCTCGCGGGCGAGAACGGCTACGGGATAGACCCGGCCAGCCTGGACTGGACGGCAAGCAGCGTGGTCGAGGCGGTCGAGGCCGGGGCGGAGCTTGCGATCGTCGTCGGCGGCGGCAACATCTTCCGCGGCTCGCATGTGGCCGCCGAGCTCGGCATCGAGGGGGCCACCGCCGACTACATGTCCATGCTCGGCACCGTCATAAACGCGATGGCGCTGCAGGCGGCCCTGGAGAGCAGGGGTGTGGAGACCCGGGTCCAGACGGCCATCGAGATCCAGGAGGTGGCAGAGCCCTACATCCGGCGCCGCGCGATGCGGCACCTTGAGAAGGGCCGCGTGGTGATCTTCGGCGGCGGTACCGGTAACCCGTTCTTCACCACGGACACCGGCGGTGCGCTGCGCGCGCTCGAGATAGGCGCCGACGCCCTGCTCATGGCGAAGAACCGGGTTGACGGGGTCTACGACAAGGACCCCAGGCGCCACCCGGACGCGGTGCGGCTGGACCGCCTCAACTACATGGACCTCCTCTCGAACGATCTGGCGGTTATGGACCACACGGCGGCGACGCTGTGCAGCGGGGAGAACCTGCCCATAGTCGTTTTCGATATACTGAAGCCCGGTAACTTGCGACGGGTGTTGCAAGGGGAGCGGGTCGGCTCGCTCGTATGGGGTGCGGCGGACGGGGCAGAGGGCGGAGGAGGCCACAGTGTCTGACATCATTGATCTCTCGGCCGCGGAGCGCCGGATGCAGGGTGCCGTCGAGTCCGTCAGGAGCAACTTCGCGACGATCCGGACCGGACGGGCGAACCCCTCGATCCTGGACAGGATAGAGGTCGAGGCCTACGGGACGAAGATGGACCTGAGAAGCGTCGCCAACGTCGGGGTGCCCGAGCCGCGGCTGCTCACGGTGACGCCCTTCGACCCGAACTCGCTCAAGGACATCGAGCGGGCGATCCGGGACGCCGACATAGGGCTCAACCCGCAGAACGACGGGAAGATCTTGCGCCTCCCGATCCCGGAGCTCACCGAGGAGCGCCGGCGGGAGCTTATCCGCATGGCCCGCAGCATGGCCGAGGAGGGTAAGGTCTCGGTGCGCAACGTCCGCCGGGATGAGATGCGCGACGTCCACGAGCTCAGGCGCGAGGGCGAGGTCTCAGAAGACGACGAGCGCCGCGCCGAGGCCGAGCTCCAGAAGCTCACGGACGGCTACGTCAAGCGGGTGGACGACGTCCTCTCGGACAAAGAAGCGGAGCTTCTGGAGGTCTAGCTGCTGGACCCCATAGCGAAACGCGCCCCCGCGGGTCCTCCCGCGCCATCCGCACACGCGGACTTCGACCCGATCCTCGCCCCAAAGCACGTCGCCATCATAATGGACGGCAACGGGCGCTGGGCCCAGCGTCGCTGGCTCCCCCGCGCCGCAGGCCACCGCCAGGGCGTCGCCGTCCTCACACCCCTCCTCGAAGCCGCCGGAAGGGCCGGCGTCAAGACCCTCACCCTTTACGCGTTCTCCACGGAGAACTGGGAGCGGCCCGAGTCCGAGGTCAAGACCCTCATGCGCCTCTTCCTCGAGACGGCCCGCAAGAAGGTGCCGGAGCTGAACGAGCGCGGCGCCAGGCTTCGCTTTCTCGGCCGGCGCGAGGGCCTGCCAGGGCGGGTGCTCGAAGCGTTGGAGGAGGCCGAGAGGCTCACGGCCGGCAACGACAGCCTCGACGTGTACATCGCCCTCAACTACGGAGGCAGGGCGGAGATAGTGGACGCCGCGAGGCGCATGGCCGCCGATGGCGTCCCGCCGGAGGACATAGACGAGGAGAAGTTCGCCCGGTACCTCTACGCGCCGGACGTGCCGGAGGTCGACCTCGTGATCCGCACCAGCGGCGAGCTCCGCGTCTCGAACTTCCTTTTGTGGCAGATTGCCTACGCCGAGTTCTACGTTACGGAGACGCTCTGGCCCGACTTCTCCCCGGAGGAGTTCATGCAGGCCCTCCGCTCCTTCGCCGCCCGGTCCCGGCGCCGCGGCGGCGTCTGAGGACCCGTGCTCCGGTGGCGGACCGTTACGGCCCTGATCCTGGCGCCCATCGCCCTCGCCGCGATCAGGATCGGCGAGGCCGCCGTCCTCGCCCTCGCCCTCGTCGTGGTGGCCGGGGCCGCCTACGAGCTCTCCCGGGCGCTGAAACCGCTCCCCTTCGTCGCCGCCTTCGGGGCCGGCGCCATCCCGATCCTGCTCTCAATCCCATTGGAGCAGGCTGGGATCCTCGCGGGCGCGGTGGCCGGGCTCCCCTGGGCCCTGCTGTGGTTGGCCGGGCGTCCGGAGACGCGGACGCTGCGGGCGGTCCTGGCCATCCTCCTGATGGCCCTCTGGGTCGGGGTGCCGCTGGCGCACCTCTCGCTCTACCCGGGGAGCCGCACCGACATCTTCGTTCTGACCATGATCGCGGTGGTGGGGCCCTGGATCTCGGACGCGGGCGCCTACTTTGCCGGCCGGTTCTTCGGCCGTCATCCTGCCTTCCCGACCTTGAGCCCGAAGAAGACGGTCGAGGGCATCGCCGGCGGGCTGCTCGTAACGGTGCTCGTGGTGGGGCCCTTCGCCGCCGCCTTTCTCGACTACACGGTGACGAAGGCGCTGGTGATCTCGCTCGGCGTCTCCCTCGCGAGCCAGGGCGGGGACCTCTTCGAATCGGTGCTCAAGCGCATCCTGGACGTGAAGGACCTCGGCCACTTCCTCCCGGGCCACGGCGGCCTGCTCGACCGGATCGACAGCCTCCTCTTCACGGTGCCCGCGGTATACTACATCTCGTTGCTCGTATGATATTTCTCCCCACACCCTCGTGAAGCGCCGCCTGACCATCCTGGGCTCGACCGGCAGCATCGGCCTGCAGGCCCTCGACGTCGTCCGCGCCCACCCCGACCGCTTCGAGATCGTCGGCCTCGCCGCCGGCCGGAGCGCCGGGGCCATACGTGAGCAGGCCCACGAGTTCTCACCGGAGTACGTGGCCCTTGAGAACGGCGAGGTTGGGGACCTTGACGGCCTGAAATGCGAGACCCTTACCGGGCCGGGCTCCGCCGAGCAACTCGCGGAGGCCCCGGCCGACGTGGTCCTGAACGGCATCGTCGGCTTCGCGGGGCTCGCCGCGACGGTGAGCGCCCTGCGCGCCGGCAACAGGGTGGCCCTCGCCAACAAGGAGTCCCTGATCGCCGGCGGCGAGTGGGTGATGTCCCTGGCCGGGGACAACCCGCTTATCCCCGTAGACTCCGAACACTCCGCCATCTTCCAGTGCCTGGAAGGACGGAGCGGGCCGGAGATAGACGGCATCCTGCTGACGGCCTCGGGCGGACCGTTCTTCTCCACCGAGAAGGCGGAGCTTCTACACATCGGGCCCGAAGACGCGCTCAAGCACCCGACGTGGAAGATGGGGCCGAAGATCACCATAGACTCGGCCACGATGATGAACAAGGGGCTCGAGATCATCGAGGCCCACCACCTCTTCGGCGCGGCCTACGACGACGTGAAGGTCGTCGTCCACCGCCAATCCGTGGTCCACGGCGGCGTGCTGTTCAACGACGGCTCCGTGGTCCTCCATGCCGCCCTGCCCGACATGCGCCTGCCCATCTCCTACGGCGTCCTCTACCCCGAACGCCTGGACGTCGGCGCGAAACCGGTTCCGTTCAGCGCCGACACGTGGACCTTCCAGGAGCCGCGCAGCGACGTCTTCCGGTGTCTGCCGCTCGCGGTCGAGGCCGGGAAGGCCGGCGGACCCTATCCGGTCGCGCTAAACGCCGCGAACGAGGTCGTCGTCGAGGCTTTCCTCGGCGGGGGGATACAATTCCTCTCGATACCGGACGCGATCGAGGAGGTCCTGGAAGCCGTGCCAGACTTCGGCCCGATGAACAGCATGGAATCTATTACCGCCGTGGACGCCTGGGCCCGCCAGGAGGCCCGTCGCCGGGCAGAAGGCGCGCCCGCGTGACCTTCGTCCTCGGCATCCTCGGCCTCATCTTCCTCATCGTCATCCACGAGCTCGGCCACATGCTCACCGCCAAAGCGGTCGGCGTCCGCGTCCCCGAGTTCGGGATAGGCTTCGGCCCGGCCATCTTCAAGAGAAAGTTCGGGAAGACCATCTACTCTTTCCGCATAATACTCCTCGGTGGCTTCGCCAAGATGGCGGGGATGGGGGATGGGGAGGAGGGGCCAGGGACGTACCAGTCCAAGGCGCCCTGGCGGCGGGCGGCCATCATACTCGCCGGGCCCATGGCCAACGTGCTGGCGGCGGTCGTGATCTTCACGGGCATCTACATGAGCGGCGTTCCGCGGGCGACGAACGAGATCGCAGACACCGTGCCGGACTCGCTCGCGGCAGAGGCGAACATACAGAAGGGCGACCGGATAGTCTCCGTGGACGGCGAGAGATCCGGCGACTGGGAGGGTTTCGTCCAGAACGTCGGGCAGAAGCAGCCCGGGGAGACCGTCGAGCTGGTCATAAGCAGGGACGGGCAAGAGCGAACCGTCTCCGGGGAGTTGATCGCGGACCCAGATAACCCCGGTCGGGCGCTCGTGGGGGTGAGGCCCGTGGTCGTCGAGGACACGTACGGGCCGATCGCGGCGCTCGGGGAGGCCGTCGGGCGGTGCGTGGAGATCACGGCGACGCTCGGGAGGTTTGTCGGGGACCTGGTCACGGGGCAGGAGTCGTTCGTGCAGAACGTGAGCGGGCCGGTTGGCATTACCTCCGTGGCGAGCACGTCGGTGGCGCAGGGGTTCTTCCTGCCGCTGTTGGCGATCATCAGCCTCAACCTGGCATTGTTCAACCTGTTGCCGATCCTGCCGCTCGACGGGGGGCATCTCTTCTTTATAGCGGCGGAGAAGGTGATGGGGCGGCCCGTGAGCGCGCAGACGATGGGGAGGTTCGCGGCCTTCGGGGTCGCGCTGGTCCTGATGCTATTCGTGTTCGCAACCTACGCGGACCTTAGTAAAATCTTCACCGGTACGCCGTTCATCCCGGAATAAGATAAGACGACAGCGAGTTTGGGAGTGAGATGACTGAGGCAGCGGTACGCGAACGTCCGGTGACTAGCAGGCAGATCAAGGTCGGCGACGTACCCATCGGGGGCGGCGCCCCCGTGGCCGTCCAATCCATGACGAACACTATGACCTACGACGTCGAGGCGACCGTCCAGCAGGTCTACGACCTGAACGCCGCCGGCGCCGAGCTCGTGCGCGTCTCGGTCAACGGCTCCAAGGCTTTGAAAGGGTTTCGGGAGGTCGTGTGGCGCTCTCCCGTGCCCCTGATCGCGGACATCCACTTCGACTACCGGATGGCGCTAGGTGCTGCCGACGCGGGGGCCGCCTGCGTGCGCATCAACCCGGGCAACGTGGGTAACGACGACCGCTACCGCCAGGTCATCGAGAAGTGCCAGGAGACCGGCATCGCCATGCGCATCGGCGTCAACTCCGGCTCCGTCGAGAAGAAGTACTGGGATCTCCCGAAGCACGAGGCGCTCGTCGCGAGCGCGCTCCACAAGGTCGAGATCGCTGAAGAGATGGATTTTTTCAACTTCAAGGTGTCGCTGAAGGCTAGCCACGTACCGGAGATGGTCGAGGCGAACCGGCAGTTCCGCGAGCACTCCGACGCCCCGCTGCACCTCGGCGTAACCGAGGCCGGTACCAAGCTCACCGGCGCCATAAAGACCGCCGCGGCCCTCGGGCAGCTCCTGCCCTACGGTATCGGTGACACCATCCGCGTGTCGCTCGCGGAAGACCCGGTCGAGGAGATACCGGTCGCGTACCAGATCCTCTCCTCCCTCGATCTGCGCCACCGCGGACCGAACGTCATAGCCTGCCCGAGTTGCGCCCGTACTCTGGGCTTCGACGTCATCGGCATGGCCTCTAAGGTCGAGGAGAAGCTCAAGCACTACGAGGACCACTTCACCGTCGCCGTCATGGGCTGCATCGTGAACGGTCCCGGCGAGGCGCGGGACGCGGACTACGGGGTCGCTGGGGGTAAGGACGATGGTGTGATCTTCTCCAAGGGCGAGCCCTTGCGGAAGGTAGGCCGGGATGAGATCTACGACGCGCTCTTCGAGGAGATTGCGAAGGACGGCCGCAAGTAGTAGGTGGTCTGGAGCCAGAGCACTAGGTGGTTCGTGGCGGTCGTGGCCGGGGTGTTGGCCACGTCGGCCTTCTATCTCGCGCTACTTGTGGTCCAGATCGAGAACGCCGACCGGGCCTGTGAGAGTCCCCGGTCAACGGTTCCTGGGCTCGAAACCGAGGACATACGGGACGTTGGGTTCGAGAACTCTTTTCTGAGCCTCGGCGGTCGTTGCGAGTACCGCCTGGATGACGGTTCGGTGGTCGTTACTCGCGAACCCGGGTGGGGGTTCTCGGCGACGATCGTGGGCTTCGTGGTGATGGCCGCGGGGGTGGTCGTCGAGTTGGCGCGGCGCAAGGGGCATCCCGGCCTGCTCTTCGGGTTCGCCACGCTGGTCGCGCCGCCTCTGGGGGTCGCCCTGCTGCTCGCCGCGCCGCCGAGAGCCCGGTCTGGAGCGGCTTCCTAGGGCCCGGGCGCCTTGTAACCTACATACTCTGGGCTATAATTCTTACCGTTGTACGTAAGCAAGGAGCCCCACGGGCTCGTTGCTTTTTTTATCGTTCGGAGAAGGTGAGGGCGACGACGAGGATAGAGAGATTGGCCGAGGCTGTGGAGGGCGTGCTTCCCCCGGGGAGCGAGCTCGTAGACGCCCGATTTTCGGGCGGACCGCTGCTGACGCTGCTCGTGGACCGGGAGGACGGCCCGGTGGACCACGAGTTCTGCTCAAGGGTCGCGTCGGCCGTTGGGCCCGTGGTCGAGGGCGAGGGATACGACGGACCTGTGGAGATCTCCTCCCCCGGCATCGAGAGGCCGCTCACGAAGCCCGAGCACTTCAGGCGATTCGTGGGGCACGAGGCCAAGGTACGCGTCGCCGAGCCGATAGACGGCCGGCGCAACTTCGCCGGCATCATCGAGAGGGCCGGCGAGGACACTTTCATACTAAAACTCTTGGAGGGGGAGGCGAAGGTGGAGTTGCCGTTCGGCTCCGTTGCCCGCGCCAACCTCAGGGAGGACATATAACCAGATGAACACGGCACTATTGTCAGCACTGCACGAGATAGAGAACGACAAGGGCATTCCCTTTGAGACCGTGAAGGGCGTGCTCGAGGAGTCCTTGCTCGCCGCCTACGAGGGGCGCGAAGGGGCCGAGGAGGACGCAAGCGTCGTCTTAGACGAGGAGACGGGCGACCTCAGGGTGATGAAGGAAGACCAGGACATAACGCCCCACGACTTCACCCGCATCGCCGCGCAGGTCATGCGCCAGACGTTCCTCCAGCGGCTCGGCGAGATCCACAGCGAGCAGCTTCTGGAGGAGTACGGGGACCGCGTCGGAAAAGACATCGTCACCGGCATCGTCCAGCAGGCCCACCGGCGGATGACGCTGGTGGATCTCGGGCAGGTCGAGGCTATCTTGCCCGCCAGCGAGCAGGTTCCCCAGGAGCGCTACGAGAACGGCCAGCGGCTCAAGGTCTTTCTCCTGGAGATCCGGGAGGGCGGTCGCGGCCCGAGCCTGACCGTCAGCCGCCGCAACGAGGGGCTTCTAAAGGAGCTCTTCCGCTTAGAGGTGCCGGAGATCTACGACGGGCTCGTCGAGATCCGGGCCGTCGCCCGCGAGGCCGGCCTGCGCTCGAAGGTCGCGGTCTGGTCCAACGAGCAGGGCGTGGACCCCGTAGGCGCCTGCGTCGGGCCGCGCGGAAGCCGCGTGCGGGCCGTGGTTTCAGAGCTTCGGAACGAGAAGATAGACATCATCCAGTGGGACCCTGAGCCCGCGCGGTTCATAGCGAAGGCCCTGAGCCCGGCGCGGGTTCGCGAGGTCTACCTGGACGAGGACGAAAAGCAGGCCGAGGTGATCGTGCCGGACGACCAGCTCTCGCTGGCGATCGGCCGTGAGGGCCAGAACGCCCGCCTCGCGGTGAAGTTGACGGACTGGAAGATAGACATAAAGCCCGAGAGCCAGGCGACGGAGTACGAGGACACGGAGGAAGAGGATTGGGAGCCGGACACGGACTCCCAGATGCACCGCTGCCGCGCGGTCCTCTCCAACGGACGTCGGTGCGCGAACATGGCGCTCCCGGACTCGCTGTTCTGCGGCATCCCGTCGCACCAGGCGCAGGCCTCGGAGTTCGAGGGCATGGTAGAGGGTAGGGGTTCAGATGAGTAAGCGCGTGCACGAGATTGCGAAAGAGCTAGGCCTGAACAGCAAAGAGGTCATGGGCCGCCTCAAGGACGCCGGCGTGGAGGTGAAGAGTCACTCCTCCTCCGTCGAGGACCCGGTCTACGAGCGGGTCTTCGGCTCCGGGCAGACGAACGGCGCTGCCACGGGCGCTGCCACGGGCGCTGCCAACGGCCGCTCGGCGGCGCAGGAGTCGGAGGCCCGGGAGGCCCGCGAGGCGGCTGAGAAGTCAGGCCACGGGGCGACGATGCAGGAGGCGCCGGCCGAGAGTCCCGTCTCCGAGCCGAAGAAGGGCCGCAACCAGAAGAAGCGGCGCAGGGTCGTCATCGACGCGAGCGCCAGGAACCGCGGCGCGCGTCCGACCGCGGCCCCGGTCGCGCCGCGGGAGCAGGAGTCGGTCCCCGTCGCCGAGAGCGAGGCGCCGGACGACGCGGGTATCCGCGTTGAGCCGGGGGCGACCGTCAAGGACGTCGGGGACGCTCTGGGGGTACCTCCGACCAGGATCATCCAGGTCCTCATGGGTCTTGGCGAGATGAAGACGCTCACGCAGACGCTCTCCATCGAGGAGATCGAGCTCGTGGCCGAGGAGCTCGGCGTGAAGGTCGAGATCGGGGCCGTGGAAGAGCCCGCCCCCGAGGAGGTTCTCCCGACCGACGACCCGGCGGACCTCGAGCAGAAGCCGCCGGTCGTGACCGTCATGGGTCATGTGGACCACGGCAAGACGAGCCTGCTCGACCGCATCCGGCACGAGAATGTGCAGTCGGGCGAGGCTGGCGGTATCACCCAGCACATCGGCGCCTACCAGGTCGAGAGCGATGGCCGCAAGGTCACGTTTATCGACACCCCGGGCCACGAGGCTTTCACCGAGATGCGCGCCCGCGGGGCCAAGGTCACCGACGTCGTCGTGCTCGTCGTGGCCGCGGACGACGGCATCATGCCGCAGACCCAGGAGGCTATAGAGCACGCCCAGGCCGCCGGTGTGCCGATGGTCGTCGCCCTGAACAAGATAGACGTCCCGAACGCCAACCAGGACCGCGTGCTCGGCGAGCTCTCCGAGCGCGGCCTGATGCCCGAGGCCTACGGCGGTGAGACGGTCACCGTACCGGTCTCGGCCAAGACGGGCGAGGGCATCGACGAGCTCTTGGAGAACATCCTGGTGGTCGCCGAGCTAGAAGACCTCAAGGCGAACCCGAACGCGCCGGCCAGCGGCTACGTGGTCGAGGGCGAGCGGGACCCGGGCCGGGGGCCCGTGGCGACGCTGCTCCTGAGCCGCGGCACCCTCAACAAGGGGGACGTGGTGCTCGCGGGAACGGCCTACGGCCGGGTGCGGGCGATGCTTGACTACACCGGCAAGCGGGTCAAGGACGCGAGCCCGGGAAGCCCGGTCGAGATTCTCGGCCTCTCCGGCGTGCCCGAGGCCGGGACGCGCTTCGAGGTCGTCGAGCACGAGCGGCTCGCCCGCGACAGGGCGCAGCAGGCCGAGGAGAAGCTCCGCCGCCAGGAACTCGCCCAGGGCGGCTCGCGCCGCTCGCTGGAGGATCTGCTCGGCGAGGGCGGGATGCAGGACCTGAACCTCGTTATCAAGGCGGACGTGGCCGGTTCCGTGGAGGCTTTGAAGGAGGCCCTCGCCAAACTCTCCACCGACGAGGTGCGCGTCAACATCGTGCGCAGCGGGGTCGGGGCGCTCACGGACTCGGACGTCATGCTCGGGTCGGCCAGCGACGGGATCCTGCTCGGGTTCAACGTCAGGCCGACGAACACGGCCAAGCAGGTCGCCGAGCGCGAGGGCGTTGAGATCCGGACCTACGATGTGATCTACAAGGCCCTGGAGGAGATCGAGGCCGCCATGCGCGGCATGCTCGCCCCCGAGCAGCGCGAGCAGGAGACGGGCACGGCGGAGGTCCGCCAGACCTTCCGCACCCCGAACGCGGGCGTGGTCGCCGGCTGCATGGTCACGAGCGGTGAGATCTCGCGCAACAACCGCGTCCGCCTGGTTCGCGACGGCACCGTCGTCTACGAGGGCAACATATCGTCCCTGAAGCGCTTTAGGGATGACGTCCGCTCGGTGCGCGAGGGCTTTGAGTGCGGCATCGGCATCGAGAACTTCGACGACGTCAAGGAGGGTGACGTCATGGAGTTCTTCGAGATCGTCGAGGTTCCCAGGTAACGAAGGGCTTCTTTGCTGTACGCGGCGAGGCTGGAGCTGGACCTACCCTACGCCTCCAGCCTCAAGGACAAGCGCCAGACCATACGCTCCGTGCGGGACCGGCTACGGAAAAAGAACGTCTCCGTGGTCGAGTCCGGCAACCAGGACTTCTGGCAGCGGGCCACGGTGGAGATAGCGATCGCCGCCGTCTCCAGGGGTGCGGCCGAGGAGAAGCGCGAGGAGGTCCGGCGCTTTCTGCTTAACTACGACGAGCTCATGGTCGCCGACTGGCGTGAGGAGTTCGTCAAGCTGTGAGGGGACGGAAGGTTTGAGCGACAGGACCAGAAAAGTGGAGTCGCAGCTCAAGGAGATCGCGGGCGAAGAGCTCGCCACGCTCTCTGACCCGCGCATAAACGGGCTCGTGACCGTGACGGGCGTGAGGGTCAGCCCGGACCTCGCGCAGGCGACGGTCTTCTACAGCGTGCTCGAAGGAGAAGACACGGAAGCCGCCCACGAGGGTCTTCAGAGTGCCGCCGGGCGGGTTCAGGCGGCGGTCGGACAGCAGACACGCCTGCGGCGGACGCCGAGGCTCCGCTTCGAGCCCGACCCGGTCGTGGACCGGGCGATGAGCATAGAGGCCGCACTAAGGGAGGTAAAGAGAAGTGACGACACAGACCACCAGTAACACGCTGCAGGAGATCTCGGCCTACCTGAGGACGCTCGACCGCGTCGCCGTCACCACGCACGTGGGGTCTGACGGCGACGCCATCGGCGCCTCCGCGGCCCTCGTGCGCCTGATGCGCGAGCTTGGCATAGAGGCGGTCTTCTGCCACGCCGAAGGCGTACCGGACTACCTGCGCTGGCTCCTCCCGGAGGAGCCGCTCCTCGAGCTGCCACCCGGCTACGACCTGCTTGTCGTCGATACCTCCCGCGCAGACCGCACGGGCGTCCCGATCCCCGGGGCTGGCGCGCGCCTGAACCTCGACCACCACGAAGACAACCCGTTCTACGCGGAGTACAACTTCGTCGACGCCCGTGCGGCGGCGACGGCAGAGGTCGTCTCGCGGCTGTACCGGGAGCTCGGCGTCGAGATCGACCGGGAGGCCGCCCAGGCCATCTACGTCGGCATCAAGACCGATACCGGCGGGTTCAACTTCCGCAACATCTCGCCGGGGGCCCACGAGCTCGTCGCAGATCTCTTGCGCGCGGGCGTAGTACCTGCGGAGGTCAACGAGAAGATCAACCGCAGGGGCAGCCTGGAGCAGCTCAGGATCGTCGGCGCGTCGCTCGCGAACGCCGTCCGCTACGGGGAGGTTTTGATCTCCACGGTGGACAACGAGGACTACGCGCGCACCGGCGCCGGCGAGCTCGATTCCAAGGAGGCCATCGACCAGCTTCGCTCCGTGGAGGGCATCGACATGGTCGCCCACCTGCGCGAGGTGCCGCAGGGCACGAAGGGTAGCTTGCGCTCAGAGTCCATAGACGTCGGCGAGATCGCCCGCGCCTTCGGCGGCGGCGGCCATAAACTAGCCGCTGGCTTTACCAGGGAGGGCATGCGCCCCAAGGAGGCCAAGGCGGAGTTGATCGGCGTCCTCAAAAACACCAAGGTGGATATAGGGGACGCGAGATAGCCGACGGGACGCCATCCGGCGCCCTGCTGCTGGACAAGCCCACGGGCCTCACGAGCGCGCGCGCGATCTCCAGGGTCAAACGCCTTCTCCCTAGAGGGGTCAGGATCGGGCACACCGGCACCCTCGACCCTCTGGCCTCGGGCCTCCTCGTGCTCGTGATCGGCCGCGCGACCCGCCTCGCCCGCTACGTCACCCCGATGGACAAGTCCTACACAACAACCGCCCGCCTCGGCTTCGTCTCAGAGACCCTCGACGCCGAAGGCGAGCCCGTACCCGTCGAAGGCCCGATCCCCGACGCGGAGGCCATCCGCGCCAGACTCCCCGAGTTCACAGGCCGCATCCTCCAGGTCCCGCCCATGACCTCCGCGCTCAAGGTGGGCGGGCGCCGCCTCTACGACCTCCATCGCCGCGGCGTTGAGGTGGAACGCGAACCCCGCCCCGTACACATCCACACCTTGAACCTCCTCTCCACGAACCCGGACGACGGCACCGCCACCTTCGAGGTCTCCTGCTCCAGCGGCACCTACGTCCGGTCCCTGATCTCCGACCTCGCCCTCTCCTTAAACTCCGGCGCCTACCTCACCGCCCTCCGCCGCACCCGCGTGGGCGACCTCCACGTCCATGATGCCCACCCCCCCGAAGACCTCGAAGAAACTACCCTAGATACCCGCATAATACAACCGGAGGTCGTGCTGCGGGGGTTGAGGGCGGTGGAGGTGGCCGTAGAGGACCGGCGTGCTGTGTGTAATGGGCGGAAGATGGGGGCTTTCGGGGTGGAGGGCAGTTACCGGGTCGAGGCGGGTGGGGAGTTGCTGGCCGTGTATCGGGATGAGGGCGCTGAGGCGAGGGCCGAGGTGGTGTTGTGCGCGCCGTAGTCGTGGCGCTCGGCAACTTCGACGGGGTGCATCTCGGCCACCGGGCGGTGCTTTCGCGGGCGGGCGAGGAGGCGCGGCGCCGGGATGGGCTGGTGGTGGCGGCGACCTTCTGGCCGCACCCGCGGAGCGTGCTCGGGCGGGGCGGGCCGCCGGGGCTTCTGACGACGTTGGAGGCGCGCCGGGAGGAGTTGTTGCGAAGCGGGGCGGACGAGGTGGGTGTGATCCCCTTTGACGAGGCGCTCTCGAAGAAGAGCCCGCGGGAGTTCGTCGAGGACGTGCTCGTGGGGGAGCTTGGGGCGGCGTCGGTCGTCGTGGGCGAGAACTTCCGGTTCGGTTACAAGGCGTCCGGCGACGTCGAGGATCTGGCCCGGATCATGCGCGAGCACGGCGGGGACGCCCACGCGGTCGAGATGCGGGGCAATGGAGCGGAGATCAGCTCCACCCGCATCCGCGAGCTGCTCCTCGGCGGCGAGGTCGCCGAAGCGGCGGAGCTGCTCGGAAGGCCGTATGCGGTGCGGGGGCCCGTCGTCGTCGGGGACCGGCGGGGAAGGACCATCGGCTTCCCGACCGCCAACGTGAGTCCAGATCCGGCCGTCATCGTGCCGGAGAGGGGTGTCTACGCCTGCGTGGTTCGCGCGGGGGAGGGCGTTCACGCGGCCTGCACCAACGTCGGGGTCGCCCCGACGTTCGAGCGGGGGGAGAGCAAGATAGAGGCGCACCTGCTGGACTTTGAGGGGGATCTCTACGGGCGAATCTTGGACGTGCTGTTCCTGCGGAGGATACGCGGGGAGCGGCGGTTTAGCGGCGTCGAGGAGCTCAAGGAGCAGATCGGGCGGGACGTCGGGGAGGCGCGCCGGTTAACGGAGGGGTACGCGTGATCCCCGGCGGCGGCGCGGGGATGGCATTAGATACGTGTGGTAGCATAACGGGTTGAATAGAGTGAGATCAGAACAGAGAAAAGAACTCAGAGGAGAAGGAAGAAGTTGGCTGTTGTAGAAGGCAAGCAAGAGATCATCCAGGAGCACCGGACGCACGAGGGCGACACGGGGTCGCCGGAGGTTCAGGTGGCGGTGCTCACGAAGCGCATCTCGCACCTCACGGACCATCTGCGCACGCACAAGCACGATTTCCATTCCCGCCGGGGATTGCTGAAGTTGGTCGGCAAGCGTCGGCGCCTGCTCAAGTACCTTCAGAAGAAGGACGTCGAGCGCTACCGGTCGCTTATCGCCACCCTCGGCCTGCGCCGCTAGGTCCGGCCACCCCACAAGAATAAACAAGAGGAGAAGACGACATGCGTCTAGAGATACCAGTAGGCGACCGCTCGGTTGTGCTCGAAACCGGCAAGCTCGCCAAACAGGCCGGCGGCTCGGTAACGGCCCAGCTAGGAGACACGGTCCTGCTGTCGACCGCCACCCGTTCGTCCAACCCGCGCCCCGGGGCGACCTTTCTGCCTCTAAGCGTGGACATAGAGGAGAGGATGACGGCGGCGGGCAAGATCCCCGGCGGCTTTCTCAAGCGCGAGGGGAGGCCTTCAGACAGGGCGGTCCTGACCTCAAGGCTCACAGACCGGCCCATCCGGCCGCTCTTCCCGAAGAACTACCACTACGAGATCCAGGTAATAGGCACCGTGCTGGTCGCCGACCAGGACACCCCTTACGACACGGTCAGCATGGTCGGCGCCTCCGCGGCGCTCGCCCTGTCGGACCTCCCGTTCGACGGTCCTATAGGCGCCGTGCGCGTCGGCCGCTCGCTTGACGGGGACTTTATCCTGAACCCGACCTACTCGCAGATAGCCGAGAGCGACCTCGACCTCGTCGTCGCCGGCACCAAAGAGGCCATCACGATGGTCGAGGCCGGCGCAAACGAGGTGCCCGAGGATGTCATGGTCGAGGCCCTCCAGCTCGCCCAGGAGACCGTCATGGCGCAGGCCGAAGCCATAGACGCCTGGGCCGCCGAGCACGGCAAGCCCAAGCAGGAGATCCTCGAGGCCGAGGCGAACCCGTTCCTGGCCGACCTGCGCGAGAAGCACTTTGACCGGGTCAAGGACGGCCTCATGCAGACCGACCGTCGGGCCCGGCGCACCGCGCTCTCCGAGCTTACCGACGAGTTGGTCGAGGGCCGGGACGAGGAGGAAGTGCCCCTCATCAAGGACGCGCTGTACGCGCTGGAGAAAGAGGCGTTCCGGTCGCTGTACCTGCAGGACCGCAAGCGGACAGATCTCCGGGCGTTCGATGAGATCCGGCCGACGACCGCCGAGGTCTCGGTGATTCCGCGGGTCCACGGCACCGGCCTCTTCACCCGCGGCGAGACGCAGGTGTTGAGCTCGCTGGCGCTCGCTGACCTGGGCCTCTCCCAGCGGCTCGACACCATCGAGCCCCAGACGGGCAAGCGCTACATGCACCACTACAACTTCCCGCCGTACTCCACGGGCGAGACCGGCCGTGTGGGTAGCCCGAGGCGGCGTGAGATCGGGCACGGGGCGCTCGCCGAGCGGGCGCTCCTTCCGGTCGTCCCGGGCGACGAAGAGTTCCCCTACGCCCTCAGGATCATCTCCGAGGTGCTGGAGTCGAACGGCTCCTCCTCGATGGCGAGCGTGTGCGGTTCGACGCTCGCGCTGATGGACGGCGGCGTGCCGATCAAGGCCCCCGTTGCGGGTGTTGCGATGGGCCTTGTCAAAGAGGGTGACGATTACGTCATCATGTCGGACATCCAGGGTCTTGAGGACCATATGGGCGACATGGACTTCAAGGTCGCGGGCACGGCCGACGGCATCACGGCGCTCCAGATGGACATGAAGATCACGGGCGTCTCCGCCCAGCTCTTGCAGGAGGCCCTCGGCCAGGCCAAGGAAGGCCGGCTCGAGATCCTCGACATCCTGCGCGGCGCGATCGCGGAGCCGCGTCCGGAGGTCTCCGAGTACGCCCCGAGGGTCGAGGTGCTTCGCATCCCGAAGGAGAAGATCGGGATGCTCATAGGCCCTGGCGGCAAGACCATCAACGCGCTCCAGGACCAGTTCGGCGTGAACATCTCCGTCGAGGACGACGGCATGGTCCACGTGGCCGGCGACGGCGCGGTTGCCAAAGAGGCCGCGGGCGCCATCAAGGGCATGATGAAGGACGTAGAGGCCGGCGACATCTACAACGGCAAGGTCGTAAAGACCACCAACTTCGGCGCCTTTGTCGAGCTTACCCCTGGTCGCGACGGGCTCGTGCACATCTCCAGGCTCGCCCCGGGCAAGGGTCGGGTCGAGCGGGTCGAGGACGTCGTCAACGAGGGTGACCGGGTGAAGGTGCGGGTGCTCGAGATCGACAAGCAGAACCGCATCTCGCTAGAGAAGCTGGAGGACTAGTGGCCGATAAGAACGTCAGGCGCAGGGAGCTACCGGGGGGCCTCAGGGTCTTCTCTGAGCCCCTGTCGGAGGCTACGAGCGTCTCTTTGGGAGTCTGGATCCGGGCCGGCTCCCGCGACGAGCGGGACGAGGTCGCCGGCATAACCCACCTCATGGAGCACATGCTCTTCAAGGGAACGCCCGACCTCGACGCCCTGGGCATCGCCCAGGCGTTCGAGGGCATCGGCGCCCAGGAGAACGCGGCGACGGGCGAAGAGTACACCGTGCTCTACGCCCGCTTTCTGCCCGAGCACCTGGAGAGGGCGCTCGACGTGATGGGGGACATGGTCCTCCGGCCGACCTTCGCCGACCTCGAGCGGGAGCGCGAGGTCATCGTCGAGGAGATCAAGATGTACGAGGACCGGCCGGACCAGATGGCCGACGAGTACCTCTCCAGCCTGATCTTCCACGGCGACCCACTCGGCCGCCCGATTATCGGGTCGGCCGAGACGGTCCGCGGCGTGGACCATGAGACGCTCAAGGGCTTCCACCAGAACACCTACACGACCGCCAACGTTTTTGTCGTGGGCGCCGGCAAGCTGGACCCGGACGAGCTCGAGGCGATGGTCGAGGCGAAGCTCGGCGGGCTGCCTTCGGGCGAGCCGTTCGTCAGGAACGCGCTCCCCGGCACCCCGCAGAGCCGCGTCCACTACAAGTTCAAGGAGACCGAGCAGTACCACGTCTCCGTGGGATCTTTGGGCATCCCCGCGAGCAGCGAGGACCGCTTCGCGATGGCCGCACTCAACAACGTGTTCGGCGGTGGCATGAGCAGCCGGCTCTTCCAGGAGGTCCGCGAGAAGCGGGGCCTCGCCTACGCCGTCTACTCCTACCACCAGGCCTACTCGGACGCCGGCGCCATAAAGACCTATGTGGGATCAACGACCGGCAACGTCGAGGAGGCCGTTGGGGTCATCACCCGCGAGATGGGCAAGATGCGCACAGAGCTCGTCGAGCCCGAGGAGCTAGAGCGGACCAAGCAGCAGCTAAAGAGCTCGACCCTCCTGGCACTCGAGAGCACCGCCGCCAGGATGAACCGCGTAGGACGTAGCGTCATCCTGGACACCGAGCTGCTCTCCCCCGATGAGATAGCAGAGAAGATCGAGGCCGTCACGGCAGAAGACGTGATGCGCCTCGCCAACGATCACCTAGACACAGAGAAAATGTACCTCTCGGCCGTCGGCCCGAAGGAGCTAGACCTCGGGAGGTACCTGGGATAGGTTTCGGGCATCGGGTTTCAGGCATCAGGATAATCCTGAGAGCCTCCGAAGGAGGCGCCCTGAAACCTGACACCTGAAGCCTCCACAAGGAGGTAATTCACGCTGTTAGATAAAAGTACCTTGCAGGTCGTGCCCCTAGGAGGACTGGGGGAGATCGGCAAGAACATGACCGCCGTTCGCCAATCGAGCGGCATAATACTCATCGACGCCGGGATGTCCTTCCCGGACGAGGAGATGCCGGGGATAGACCTGGTCCTGCCGGACTTCACTTACCTACGCCAGCACTCCGACGAGCTCAAGGGGATCGTGCTCACCCACGCCCACGAGGACCACGTGGGGGCCCTGCCCTACATCCTGCGCGAGTTCAACGTGCCCGTGTACGGCACGAGGCTCACGCTGGGGCTCGTGCGCAGCAAGCTGCAGGAGTTCGGGATAAAGAAGGGGGACCTGCGCGAGATCAAGGCCGGGGACACCCAGAATTTGGGCGGCTTCGGGCTCGAGTTCATAAACGTCAACCACTCGATACCGGACGCCGTTGCGATCGCGATCCGCACGACGGCGGGCGTGATCGTCTTCTCCGGCGACTACAAGGTGGACCTCACCCCCATAGAGGGGGCCCCGATGGATCTCGGCCGCCTGGCCGAGCTCGGTAACGAGGGCGTACTCGCGTTCTTCGGCGACTCGACGAACTCCGAGCGGCCCGGCTACGTGCCCTCCGAGAGGATAGTGCAGAAGACACTAGAGGACATCTTCGAGCGGGCGACGGGCCGGATCATCGTCGCGTCCTTTGCCTCGCACATCCACCGCGTCAGCCAGGTCGTCGAGGCCGCCAAAAAGCACAACCGGCTCGTCGGCGTCGCGGGCCGCTCGATGATCCGCAACGTCGGGATAGCCCGCGAGCTCGGCTACCTGGACCTCCCGCGGGAGATGATGGTCGAGGCGAGGGACATGAACCGGATCCCGGACTCGGACATCGCCGTCCTGATGACCGGCTCCCAGGGCGAGCCTTTGGCCGCCCTTAGCCGGGTCGCAGCCGGCACCCACCGCTCGATCGAGGTCGGCCCCGGCGACACCGTGGTGATCTCCGCGCACCCGATCCCGGGCAACGAGCGGGGCGTCTCGCGCACGATCAACAACCTCATGAAGAAGGGCGCCGACGTCCACTACAGCCCGCTTGAGGCGGTCCACGTCTCCGGACACGGCGCGCAGGAGGAGCAGAAGCTCGTCCTTGCACTCCTGAAGCCGAAGTTCCTCGTCCCCGTCCACGGCGAGTTCAGGATGCTCACCCACCACGCCAACACGGCGGTGGGCATGGGTATACCCAGGGACAACATCTTTGTCCTCGAGAACGGCAACACTTTAGAGTTCAAGAACGGCGAGGCCCGCAAGGCCGAATCCGTCTCGGCCGGCATGTTCCTCGTGGACGCCGGCGCGATCGCCGACGGCTCATCCAGCGTGATGCGCGAGCGCCAGCAGCTCTCCGAAGACGGCATGTTCATCGTCGTCGCCCGCATCAGCGCCCAGAACGGCCAGCTTCTCGGCCCGCCTGACGTGATCTCCCGCGGCTTCGTGGGCGCCCAGGGGGCGAACGGTCTGACGGAGCAGTCCATAGACACCGTCCAGCGCGCCCTGGAGCGGACCGCCAGCCGCCAGGTCACCGACCGCGGGGAGCTCAAGAACGCCATCCGCAAGGACCTCTCCGGCTTCCTCTCCGAGAAGACGGGCAAGCGCCCGATCATCCTCCCGCTAATAGTAGAGGTCTAAACGTAGACCTCTACTATATGGTGCGGTACAGGTACAGCCCTCGGCATTTGGGCTAGACTTTCCCTGTGGCTACGGGAAAGAGCGCTCCGAAAAAGACGGCGAAGAGGTCTGCCCCGGCCAAGAAGGGCGGGGGCAGGTCCCCGCGCAAGAAATCCTCCCCGCCGCCCTTCGAGGGCTTGCGGGAGGCCGTGAGCCGCGAGGCGGTCGGGATCGCGGTCCTCGTCCTTGGGCTGTTCTTTACCGCCGCGTTCTTTACCGGCCGGGGGGCTTTTTTGGGAGAGGCGGGCCTCTACCTGGCCCGCAACCTGCTCGGCGACGTTGGCCTGGCGCTCGCGCCGCTGGCGGTCGTCGGTGGGATCCTGCTTATACTGGATCGCCTGCCGGGCCGGGCTATCTTCGGCACGTTCTTGCTCCTCCTCGGCGCGGCCGCCGCGCTCGCCGCGGCGATGCCGCGCCGGTTCCTGTTCGCGGGCGAGGCCTACCCTGAGGCCGGCGGGGCGCTCGGCAGCGTTATCTACTACGCCGTCGACGCCGTCGGCGGCGGCATAGGCACCGTGCTCGCCCTGGCGCTTCTGTTCTCTTTGGGCCTCTCCCTGCTCACCGGCATCGGCTTCGGCGCGGCCTTTGTGGGGGCCCGCGACGGCGTCACCTCCGCGGCCGGGCTGCTCCGCGGCCTCGGCGGGCGCCTTTGGCGGTCGGACCGGGAGGGGAGCGGGGACCGGCGTCCGGTGAAGAAGAGCGTCCCGAGAAACCTGGATCTCCACAACGAGTCGCCGCCCGAGCCTGTGGCACCTCCCCCGCCCGAAGAAGAAGACGAGCCGACCCGCGAGTTCGAGGTGGTCCTCCCCGAGAGTTCCGAGGGACTGCGGCTGGAGGAGAGGGGGCCTGTGGAGCCCGGCGAGTACACGCCGCCGCCGTTCAGCATCCTCGACTATGGTAGCGGCGTCCCCGAGCACGACGCGGAGGGGACGAGCGAGCGGCTCACCAGGGCGCTCGCCGACCTCGGCGTCGAGGCGCGGGTCGTAAGGGCCGTCGTGGGTCCGCGGGTGACGCGGTACGAGCTCAGGCTCGGCAGCGGCGTCAAGGTCGGCAAGGTCAGGAACCTGCAGCAGGACATCGCCTACGCGCTGGCGGCCACGGAGGTCAGGATACTGGCCCCGATCCCTGGCAAGAGCGCCGTCGGGGTCGAGGTGCCGAACACCAAGCCCGCCAAGGTCACTCTGGGAGACGTCTTCAGGGACTACCCCGACGCCAACGACTGGACCCTGCCCGTGGGCCTCGGCAAGGACATCTCCGGCCGGGCGGTCTTCTTCGATCTGGCCGAGATGCCGCACCTTTTGGTCGCCGGCACGACCGGCAGCGGCAAGAGCGTCATGCTCAACGGCCTGTTGACCTCGCTCTTGCTCACCACCGACCCGCGGCAGGTCAAGATGGTCCTTATCGACCCGAAAAGGGTCGAGCTTTCGCCGTTCGGGCGGGTGCCCCACCTCATAACCCCCGTCGTCACAGACGTCAAGAAGGCGGCGAACGCCCTGCAGTGGGCCGTGGCGGAGATGGAGCGGCGCTACGAGGTGCTGGAGAGGATGGGGTCGCGGTCGCTCGAGGGGTACAACCTGAGGAGCGAGACGCCGATGCCGTACGTCGTCATCGTTATAGACGAGCTCGCCGACCTCATGATGCAGGCCGGGGCCAAGGTCGAGGACGCCATAGTCAGGCTCGCCCAGAAGGCGCGGGCCGTCGGCATTCACCTCGTGGTAGCGACCCAGCGTCCGAGCGTGGACGTCATCACCGGCATGATCAAGGCGAACGTCCCAAGCCGCATCGCCTTTGCGGTCTCCAGCCAGGTCGACTCCAGGGTCATCATGGACGCCGGCGGGGCTGAGGTCCTGCTCGGCATGGGGGATATGCTCTTCAAGCCAGTCTCCGCCCTGAGGCCGTCGCGGGTGCAGGGGGCCTTTATCTCCGAGAACGAGGTCGAGCGGGTGGTGGGTGCCACCGAGGATGCCGCCGCAGGGCGGGCCGAGCCTCACTTCGTCGATGAGGTCACCCAGCAGCCCAAAGGCGAGAAGGAGGCGACCGACGAGCCCGAGGACGATCTGTTGCAGGAGGCCGCGAGCTTCGTGGTCTCCACCCAGCAGGCCTCCGTGAGCGCGGTGCAGCGGCGCTTCAGGGTCGGGTATTCGAGGGCCGGCAGGATCATCGACGCCCTCGAGCGCAAGGGGATCGTGGGCCCCTACGAGGGCTCGAAAAGCCGGGCCGTCGTGGCCTCTTCGATGGACGTCGAGTCCATGTTCGAGGGCGGCGAGACGGACGGGCGGGGCGCCGAGGGCTGGTAGTTTTATGGTAAGGTTCTAGGCCGAAATGGACGACGGCAGGCAAACTCCCGGCCCGGCGGAGGAGAAGATCGGGCGCGTCCTCGAACGGGCGCGTAAGGACAGGGGCCTCTCCCTCGAAGATGCCGAGCGGGCAACCAAGATCCGCAAGCGCTACCTCGTGGGCCTCGAGCAGGACGACTACACGGTCCTGCCGGACACCGTCTACGCCCGGGGCTTCCTCAAGACCTACGCGAACTTTCTCGGCCTCGACGGGGACACCCTCTCAGAAGAGCTCAGAACCCGCAAGAAACCGCGCCGGGAGCGGCGCCTGAGCTACGCGGCCCCCTCGAGCGAGTTCGAGCGCCCGATCATCAGCCCCGGCGGCGTCCCCGGCGCCGAAAAGCGCAACATCCCAAACTCGACCATCATCACCATAGCTATCGCCGCGCTCGTGATCGCCGCCCTAATCGGCGCCCTGTACTTCGTCGGCCTGAGCGTCCGATCTTCAGGCGCGGACGACGCCCAGAATGCCGAGAGAATCGCCGCGCCCGTGAAGCCCGCGTCAGAGGATCCGGAGGGAGTCTCTGACTCCGAGAACACCGGGGAGGACCCGTCAGGCGCCCTGACCGTGGGCGTCGAGGTCGAGGGCGCCCCGGCCTGGATCCGGGTCCGCTCTGACTCCGAGACGGTCTTTGAGGAGGTCGCCCAACCCGGCTTCTCCCAGACCTTCGAGGCCCGCCGCGTGGTCGGCATCAGGGCCGGCGACGCGGGCGCCGTCTCGGTCGAGGTCAACGGCCAGGATGTGGGCGCCCTCGGGGATCCGGGGCAGGTTCTGGAGAGGGACTACACCCTCAAGTCCGCGAGCTGATACCCCGCGGGGATCTCCCCGTAGGGAACCCTCCCGCGCACAAACGCCCTTGGGAGGGTATGGCGCCTACAGTATAATTCTTCGCGGATAGTTCCGATTATCGAGAGCACACGAAGCGTACGCCCTGTGGAGGATGCATTGGATAAGAGCAAAGCAATAGACGCCGCCGTTACCCAGATAGAGCGGCAGTTCGGCAAGGGGTCCATCATGAGGATGGGCGACGACGAGAGGCCGAAGGTCCCGGCGATCTCCACGGGGGCGCTCGCGCTCGACCTGGCTCTGGGCGTCGGCGGCCTGCCGCGCGGCAGGATCATCGAGATCTTCGGCCCCGAGTCGAGCGGTAAGACCACCCTAGCCCTGCACGTGATCGCCGAGGCCCAGAAGTCCGGCGGCCTCGCGGCCTTCGTCGACGCCGAGCACGCCATCGACCCGGACTACGCCCAGGCCATCGGCGTGGACCTCGAGAACCTGTACTTCTCCCAGCCCGACAACGGGGAGCAGGCCCTCGAGATAGCCGACACCCTCATTCGAAGCGGGGCCCTCGACGTCGTCGTCATCGACTCCGTCGCCGCCCTCGTGCCCCGCGCCGAGATCGAGGGCGAGATGGGCGACTCCCACGTCGGCCTGCAGGCGAGGCTCATGAGCCAGGCCCTCAGGAAACTCTCGGGCTCCCTCAACCGCTCGGGGACGACCGCGATCTTTATCAACCAGCTGCGCGAGAAGATCGGCGTGATGTTCGGCTCCCCCGAAACTACCCCCGGCGGCCGCGCCCTGAAGTTCTACTCGAGCGTCAGGCTCGATATCCGGCGCATCGGCGCCTTGAAGGCCGGCAACGACACGGTCGGCAACCAGACGCGGGTCAAGGTCGTCAAGAACAAGGTGGCGCCGCCGTTCAAGGTGGTCGAGTTCGACGTGATGTACGGTGAGGGCATCTCCCGCGAGGGGAGCCTGCTCGACATCGGCATCGAGAACGGCGTGGTCCAGAAGTCCGGCGCGTGGTTCGCCTACGGCGACGAGCGCCTCGGCCAGGGTCGCGAGAACTCCAAGACCTTCCTGAAGCAGAACGAGGACGTGCGCAACCGCATCCTCGCCGACATCTACGAGAAGCTCGGCTTTGACAACCCGAACGCCGAAGACGGCGCGCTCGCCCCCGAGGGCGGGGCGAACGGGGTCGTCGACGAGGCTCTGGTGGCCGAGGGCCGGGCTGGCTCCATAGGCCGGTAGAGAGTCCGGCGTGCCCGAGATCACGGGCGTAAAAGAGCGCCGGGGGAGGGCCAGGGTCTCCGTTGACGGGGAGCCCTGGGCCGAGCTCGACGCCGGTATCGCGATAGAGCGCGGCCTCCGCGAGGGGGCCGCGTTCTCGTGGGAGGATCTCGCCGAGCTCCGGAAGGCGGGGGAGAGGCCCCTCGCCATGACGCGGGCCCTGAACCTGCTCGGGTACCGCGCCCGCTCCGAGGGGGAGGTGCGCGAGAGGCTCGGCCGGCACGGCTACGCCACAGAGACCGTCGAGGCGGTAATAGCTCGTCTCGGAGAGCTCGGGTACCTCGACGATGAGGAGTTCGCTCGCCAGAGGGCGCAGGAGAAAGCAAAAAAATACGGGCCGCGGCGGGTGTCGGCCGACCTGATGAACAGCGGGGTTGGCCGGGATCTCGCCTCCCGCGCCGTCGCGGAGGAGTTCGAGGGGCGCTCGGAGCTCGCCGACGCTAGAAGCGCCGCCTCTCGGCGGTATAATGGGGGGGGATCCGAGGCCGAGGCGCGCAGGGTCTACGGTTTTCTGGCGCGTCGCGGTTACTCGGCCGGGGTCTGCGCCGAGGTCGCAAGGGAGCATCGCGGGCCGGCGCAGTCCTAAGGTGTGACTGTCC
>CADCUT010000173.1 GCA_902805975.1 uncultured Rubrobacteraceae bacterium
GCCTGATGGAGGGGTGGCTGCGCCTGGTGTGGAGCGCGATCATCAGGTCGGAGCGTCCCCCGCTCCAGACCTCCTCGACCTGCACGCTGTGGCCCATCGCCCGTAGGAAGCGGGCCCAGCGGTCGGCCGTGGTCCAGTTGCCGCTGCGCGACCCCGCCGTGGCCGGGGTTATGAGGCTGATCTTCACATCGGGCTTACCTGTTCCATGCGCACGCCTTTATACGGGTTTTTGATTCGCCCCGCATCTTCCGGGCCATGGGCGGAACGGTTTGCGCTAACATTCGCCCCCGGGACCGGACAGTCGGAGATGGAGGTACGGTATGCAGAACGCGCAGGAACGAACCGAATGGCTCGCCGGCATGCTGGCCGACAGCCGCAAGCGCACCCTGGAGCTGATAAGCGACCTCTCCGACGAGCAGATGATCGGGCCGCAGCTCCGCATCGTCAACCCGCCCCTGTGGGAGATAGGTCACCTCGCCTGGTTCCAGGAGCGCTGGAACCTGCGCCGCGTGACGGACGACGAGTTCGCCCCCTCGAACATCCTCGAGCGGGGCGACGAGCTCTACGACTCCATGGAGGTGGCCCACGACACCCGCTGGGACCTGCCGCTGCTCTCCCGCGGAGAGACCCTCGCCTACATGGACGAGGTCCTGGACGAGGCCACGCGCAGGCTCCGGGCCGAGGGCCCGACCCCGGAGGTCGACTACTTCGCGCGCCTCGCCGCCTTTCACGAGGACATGCACGGCGAGGCGTTCACCTACACCCGCCAGACCCACGGCCTCCCTGCGCCTCCCATCTCAGACCACGATCCCGAGATCCTTGATGACCAACCCCGCGGCCCGCTTGAAGGAGACGTCGAAGTCCCCGGCGGTGAGTTCCTGCTGGGGGCCACCGAAGACGCGGGCTTTGTCTTCGACAACGAGAAGTGGGCCCATCCCGTGCACCTCGCCCCGTTCGAGATCTCACGCGCCCCCGTCACCAACGAACAGTTCGCCCATTTCGTGGAAGACGGCGGATACCGCAGACGCGAGCTGTGGAGCGGGGCGGGCCTGCGGTGGCTGGACGAGACCGGAGCCGGGCACCCCGCCTACTGGTCGCGGGTCGGCGACGAATGGCACCGGAGGCATTTCGACGCGTCGGGGCCACTGAACCCCCACGCCCCCGTTATCCACGTGAGTTGGTACGAGGCCGAGGCCTACTGCCGGTGGGCGGGGCGCCGCCTGCCCACGGAGGCGGAGTGGGAGATGGCCGCCTCCGCCGAGCCCGACGGTACGGGCACAACCGGGCGCAAACGTCTCTACCCGTGGGGGGGGGAGCCGCCCGGGCCGCGTCACGCCAACCTGGACGGTCGCCTGCTCGGGCCGGTGGACGTCGCCGCCTTCCCCGAGGGCGAGAGCGCGTTCGGCTGCCGGCAGATGATGGGCAACGTCTGGGAGTGGTGCGCCGACGACTTCGGGCCCTATCCCGGCTTCGTCCGGGACCCCTACAAGGACTACTCCGAGCCCTGGTTCAGGGACCACAAGGTGCAGCGCGGCGGCTCGTGGGCGACGCGGGGCCGTATGCTCCGCAACACCTGGCGCAACTTCGGCCTGCCCGAGCGGCGGGACCTCTTCGTCGGCTTTCGGACGTGCGCCCGCCATTAAAAGGGCCGGGCCCTGACTAGGAGCCCTCCCCCAGCGCGCGCTCGCACTCGCGCAGGGCCTTCTCCTCCGGGGCGTAGTGCTCGTAGGTAACGGGGGCGAAGCGCTCCAGGCCGAACCCGGCGAGGGTGGGTGGCACTGCTGCGTCTCCGCCGATAGACAAAAACGTCGCCCGCAGACGCCTCTTTAGCTCCGGATGGAGGCCCGAGCGGAGCACCACGGGTTGGATCGGGAACGGTCCCCAGGTCTCGATCACCCGCAGCCGTCCCCGGAGTTCCGGGGCGGACCGGAGTTTGATGCGCAGAACGTTCGAGTCTATGGCCGCCGCGTCCACCTCGCCGCCGGCGACCATCTCCATGGAGTTCAGGTGCGATCCGGAACAACACAACCTGCCGAAAAACCCGCCATCCTCTTGCATCCCGGCCAGCTTCTTCAGCAGGTTGAAGTAGCCGCTCAGGGAGCACGGGTCGTTGTAGGCCCACGAACGGCCCCGAAGGTCGAGAAAGGTCTCGGCAGGACTGTCGGGCCGCACGACCACTTCGGAGAAGTAGACCGGCAGGCCCGGAGCCCGGGCGTTTCGGAACACGGGCGCCGCGGGGAGAAGCTCCACCGGCGGATCGTCCAGCCCGCGCAACCAGATGAGACCCGGGGCGCACATGAACCCGACGTCGGCCTCGCCCTTGGAGAACGGGTCTTCGGTTCCCCTCATCGGTCCCGAGACCCGCGGCTCCACCGAGAGGGAAGCCCGCTGCCCCAACTCCTGCCGCACGTGATCGACGACCGCCTCGAAGAACGCCCGTGGGATGCCCGGAGAGAGATAGCTCACGAACCGCAGCTCCCCGGGGCGCTCTACCTCCGGGCCTCCCGCCGTCGTGGCCGCGGCACGCCGGGAGCCTTGCCTGCCAGGCCTCCGGTGCTCCGGACCGGTGGCGTTCGTCTGCGTCACGCTCGCGGTCCCATCCGGGATGGGGACGGCTGACGCGGGGCCCGTGATCGGGGGCTAGTACGCAAGCCTCTGGCGGATCGCGGCCGAGAAGCGGTCTACGATGAGCACCACGATTATCGTGGCGCCGACGAGCGTTGCCACCTTCGGGTAGTCGAAGAGGTTCATGGAGATCAGGATCTGCTGACCTATCCCCCCGGCCCCAACGAACCCCAAGATCGTCGCCGAGCGGATGTTGCACTCCCACTGGTAGAGCGTGAGCGAGGTGAAGCCGCTCATCGCCTGCGGCAGACGCCCGAAGAGGAAGGTCTGGAACCCACTCGCGCCGGTCGCGGCGAGCGCCTCCACGGGGCGGGATGGCACCGCCTCCAGCGTCTCGCTGTAGAGCTTGCCGAGCACACCCGCCGAGTGCACGGCGAGGGCGAGGGTGCCCGGGAACGGGCCGAGGCCCAGAGCAACGACGAAGACCAGCGCCCACAGGATGTCAGGGACGGAGCGGAAGACGTTGAGGAGGGTGCGCGAGAGGTGGTACGGGACGGCGCGCCGGAGGCGCTCGCCGCGCGAGGCGCCGACGGTCGAGATCTGCTGCGTGCCGAGGGCTGAGAGGGGGAAGGCCACGACCGCGCCGAGGAGCGCGCCGAGAAACGACATCTGGAAGGTCTCGAGGATGCCGGTCCCCGTGGCCCGAAGGGTGGCGGCCGAGAGGTCCGGCGGGAACATCTCCGAGACAAACCTCTCCGCGGCCCCCGTGCCCCTGATCAACTCGACGATGTTGAAGTTGGTACCCGTCACGCTGTAGCCGGTCAGGCCGAGAACGACGAGGACGGCCAGGCTGCCCTTCCAGGAGAAGCGCGGTATCGCGCCCCCGATCCCGGGTCGTTCAGTGCGAGGAGACGCCATCTCTTCCCTCCGTCAGGCGCATGGATCTTTCGAGGCCGCGACGGAGTTCCGAGAGATCGAACGCTTCCTCGTCCGCCGTAGCACTGCTATCGCCGGCGTAGATCTCCGCGAGCGCGTCTTCGGTCAACCGTTCCGGCGGGCCGTCGAAGGCGACGCTTCCCTCCCGCAGCGCGACGATGCGGGGAAAGCGGCGTGCGATCTCCACGTCGTGCAAATTGACCAGCAGGGTCGCCCCCTCCCGGTTCAGGTGCAGAAGCGTCTGTAGGACGCGCTCGGTCGTGACCGGGTCCACCGCGGCGAAGGGCTCGTCGGCCAGGATAAAGTCGGGCCTCTGTACGAGCAACCGCGCGACGGCGACCCGCTGCTGTTGCCCACCAGAGAGGTCGGCCGTCCTGACGCCGGCCTTGCCCCCGAGTCCGACCTCCTCGAGCGCGGCCCCCACCTTCTTCGAGAGCCCGGCCCCGGGCCCTGCCAGAAAGGTCCTGAGCGTCCCGAGGCCCCCCATCCCGCCGACCTCGCCCAGAGAGACGTTGACGCCCGCCGGGAGCTGGGGGACGAGGTTGTACGCCTGGTAGATGGTCCCGATGCGCCGCCTGAGCTCGTTAAGCCGGCGCCTCGGGAGGGCGTAGAGGTCGTGCCCGCCGACGGCGACCCGGCCGCCGCCGAGCGCCACGCTGCGGTTCAGCGCGCGAAAGAGCGTGGACTTGCCGGCACCGGAGGCCCCGATCACGGCGAGCTGCTCGCCCGCCTCCACCCCGAGCGTGGCGCCGCTCAGGGCCTTCACCCCGCCGAAACCCACGGAGACGTTCTCCAGAGAGATACCCTGCACGCCGCTACTGCTCTTCGGCGATGAGGTCGAGCTTGCGGGCCTGTTCCTCCACGTAGTCGTAGTCGCCCGCCCGGACCTTCTCGTAGTCCTCGGCGCGGAGCAGGTCCAGAAGCTTGGCGTCCTCTATGTTCAGGTACGCCTCGGTGAGAGCCTGCTCGTCCCCGTCCGAGAGGTCGTCGCGGACTACCCAGGGGTAACCCTCGATGGGGTCTGACTCCTCTATCACCCTCACGCTGTCCTTTTCGATGATGCCCTCCTCCTGCAGGTCGTACAGGATGCGGTCCTCGAGGCCCCCGGCCGCGACGCGCCCGTTGGCCACCGCCTGCGCCGTCGTGTCGTGGCCGCCGGTGTACACGACCTCTCCCAGGTCTTTACGGTAGTCGAGCCCCGCCTGGTTCAACATGATGGAGGGATACAGTGAACCGGAGGTCGAGGAGACGCTTCCGAAGGCGAAGTCCTCGCCCTCGAGGTCCTCGACGTTCTGCACGTCGCTGTCGGCCGGGACGATGATGACGGAGCGGTACTTGGTCGTGCCGGTCCTTGGGTTGACCTCGGTAAAGAGGGGATGGACGTCGGCGCGCTGGCGGGCCTGGACGTAAGTAAGGCCGCCAAAGTACGCGAGATCCAGCTCCCCAGAGACCATCGCCTCGACGACGGCGTTGTATGTTGTCGGCACGGACAACTCGACCTCGCGCCCGAGCTCCTCGTTCAGGTAGTCCTCCAGGGGCTGGTACTGGGCCTCGACTTCCTCGGGGTTCTCGTTTGGGATCAGGCCGACCCGCAACGGCTCGTCGCCGGAGGCCGAACCGCCACCTCCACCCGCGCCGCAACCGGCGAGCGCTGTCGTTGCGAGCAGGACCAAAACGAGTACGGAAAAGCGGTGGATCACGCGTGTTCCTCCCTGGCGCAGGTTTCGACAAAGGCTTCGGCCGCCGGAGACAACCTGCGGCCCCGTTCTGTCAGCAAGATGAAGGGCCGCGAGAGCGCGAGCCCGCGAACCTCGATTCGTCGGACTTTCTCTAGGGTTCCGGCCGTGCGAAGCGGGACGACGCCGATGCCCGCACCGGCGGCGACCGCGCCCGCGACGGCCGCGTTCGACCCGAGCTCCATCGCCACCCTGACCCTTACGCCGGCCGCCGCCAACCCCTCCTCCGCCGTCTGGCGCGTCCCGGAACCCTGCTCCCGCAGCACGAACGGCCGATCCGCGAGGTCCTCGGCGGCGACCTCAGCCCCGGCGAGCCGGTCGGAGGCCGAGACCACCGGCACCAGCGCGTCGTGGCCGATGACGGTGCAGACCAACCTCGGGTCGTCGGCCTCGTGGCCCACGACGGCCGCCTCGATCTCCCGCCTCAGCAGGGCCTCAATGGCCTCGCCGGTGTCGTACACCCGCAACTCGACCGCGACGCCCGGGTGGCGCGCCGAGAACTCCGTTACGAGCTCCGGCATCAAGAGCTCTCCAGGGGTTGAGGACGCGCCAACCACGAGGGGCCCGTGCGGGCCGGTGTGGCTGGCCATCTCGGCCTCCAGGGAGGAGATTGCCTCCAGGATGCCCCGCGCGTGTTCGGCGAGGCATCTTCCCGCGGGCGTCACCCGCAGGGGCCGACCCCGCGTGAGCAGGGCGACGCCGAAACGTTCCTCCAGAGCATGCAGGTGGTTGGAGACCGCCGGCTGCGTCAGGCCAAGCTCCCTGGCCGCCGCCGAGAGCGACCCGTACTCCAGTATGCTGAGGAAGACGCGCAACGCCTGTAGGCTCGGGCTCATCGGCGCAAGTTATCACATACGAATTATGAGATCGATAATGAAACCTTACATAAGGATTAAGCGGGGGCGGCCGTCCGCTGGTCTCCCTGCCGGTCCTTCCGCTAGCCGGGCGGTCGCGTCGGTGCTAAATTCCGCCCGGAAGTCTACCCACGAGGAGGGAACGAGGTGCGGGCCATCGACCAGACACGCCTGCCGGAGAAGTTTATCCTCTCTGTGGTGGGCACCTTGGAGGAGTTCGCCGAAGCCGTCTCGTCCCTGCGGGCGCCCGGGGTTACGGGGGACGGGGGGACGCGCCGGAGGCGGACCTAGGAGGGCCATGATAGACGTTGGCATCATCACCGGGTCGGGCATCTACGAACTCCCCGGGGGTGGGGAGTCGCGGGTCGTTGAGAACCGCTTCGGCACGGTCGAGGTTTCGATCTTCTCCGCCGGGCCATGGACCGTCGGGAGCATCTCTCGCCACCAGAGAGACCACCGGCACCTGCCCCACACGGTCCCCCACCAGGCGAACCTCACGGCCCTC
>CADCUT010000174.1 GCA_902805975.1 uncultured Rubrobacteraceae bacterium
TACGACGAGGCCGCACGCCGGATGCATGGCGAGTTCGCGTACCTGAACTTTCCCGAAGCCGGAGAGCGGGGGCTGTGCCCCGCCAACGAGGAGGTGCTGGCCGCATGAGCCACAAGCCCCGCCAGGCACGCAGGACAGTGAACATTATGCGGTTGGGTTGCACGATTCACCGCCAGAGAGACAGGAGCTAGTTATGACGGACACACGCACAGCCCAGGAACTGCGGGCAGGGGTCAAGGGAATGCTGGACGAGTACGAGTCGCGCAAGCAGCGCCAGAAGCGGCTTGCGGAGCAGAACGAGGAGGATCGCAGGCACAGGGAGGATACGAGCCTGCTTGAGCAGGCGGTACCGTCGTTCACCACGCCGCTGCGGACCCTCGCGGACTCGCAGCGCGAGGAGGTCGCTGCGGTAAGACGGGACCCACACCTCTCGGAGGAGGGGAGGGCCACGAAGCTGCGGGAGATGGCCGCCAGGCACCGCCAGGAGGTCAGGGAGCAGGTCGGACTGATCCGGGGCCTCATGGACTCGTTCGAGGCCCCCGTGCGCGTGATCGCCAGGGTCAACGACGAGCCGCAGGACGAAACCCGCTACGCCCGTCTGGAGAGGGAGTTCCAGGCCAGGGTGGCGGCTGGCCGTATACCGGACCTCCGGGCTTACCTGGACGCGGTGGAAAGCGGGGACGCGGACCTGATCCGCGTATACGAGGTCCTCGCGCCACTGTACATCGAGGACGTAGCCAGGCGCGACGAGTTCAACGCCGCGATAGAGGAGCAGCGGGAAGCACGGCTCACAGACACGCAGCGCCTCGCCCGGAAGAGGCTGCGGGAGGTGGACGCCCGTCGCACGGAGTTCGAGATGGGACTGCGCCACGGTGCCTTCGGGGCCGTTGGCCGCGAGGTCGCGTAGGTCGAGTGGGGTGGTGGCCGTGGGCAGACCGTCGAAGCTGACGCCGGAGGTCCAGCGGAAGCTGGTCGCGGCCACGCGGGCGGGGGTCTTCCTCACGGCCTCCGCCCCGTTCGTGGGGGTTTCGAGGCCGACCGTCCGAAGCTGGATTCGGCGCGGCGAGGCGGCGCTGGCCCGCGTTGACGCTGGCGAACCGCCCGACCCCGCCGAGGAGCCCTACGCCGAGTTCGTCCGCCTGATGATGCAGGCGAAGGCTTACGCCAACGTCGCGGACATGGCGGTTATCACCCACGCCGCCAAGACGGACCCGTACTGGGCCATGCGGAGGTACAGGCTGCGCCACCCGGAGCGTTTCCGCGCCGGAGTTTCTTTACACGATACGGGGGTGCGCTGATGGTCGCCACGAGGCCCGCCGAAACGATCCGACCCGCAGCTTCCCGCGTAGGTATACCGGAAAGTCCGGGCGGGCCTGGGAGTTTTCCCCGTTTTTCGGGGGGCGTTCTCGGAGGCCGGAAGCCGACTTTTTATACGCGGATAGGGGGTCGAGGATGATAGCGACGGAGGAGAAGTCAGCCTGGCACGAGGCCAGGGAGCGGGCCAACTCCAACGCGGATAGGGACGCCGCTCGCAGGGCCGCGCTCTGGGTCCAGGGCCAGCGGATAGAGGCTTACCTACCCCGGCTCTACGAGCAACACCAGGAGGCCGCCCAACGCCTGCGCGAGTTGGACGAGCTGATACGCGACGAGGAGGACGAGGCGGCCCGGATCAGGGCCACCGTCAAGTAGACCAACGACGCCCCGCAACCATCGAGGGGCACCACAGGGGCCGGGACCGGAGGAGTAGTGGCCCTCCGCCCCGGCCCCGTTTTTCCGCGTGGTGGAGGGCAAAAATCCCTGCAAATCGGTGCATTTTGAAGTGCTGATTGATATACTGCATGGTATGCAAAGGGCAACCGGAAGGGAGAGCAGAACGGGAGTAGATCGAGAAAGGACGTAGAGAGTGAGCCGGGGAGGATGGCCGTCCTCCCCCGGCTCTGACCACGGACCACTGAAAGGACAGACCGTGATCGAGTCAAGGATAGAGCAGGAAGTCGGGACCCTCAAGGTCAGCGCCACGACGAGGGCGGAGCTGGCGGAAGCCATTCACGAGGACGAGGCCGTGCTTGGCCGCCCGCACACGTCAGGGGAGCGGGAAGCCTTCACGCGGGGGTTCCTGGGCCACGAGCGGGACGACGAGTCCTGATGGCCCACGAGCAACGGGACTGCTGGCGCTGTGACCGGGGCCGCGTGCTCCGGTCGTCGCACCCGATGGAGCGCCCCACGTGGACGACGTGCGGGCATTGTGGCGGCACCGGCAGGGTCAACGTCTACGTCTACCCGAAGCCCCGGAGGAGGCGGGCGTCTTGAACCTGTACACGTCGCGTTGGGCGAACCGGGCGTTGGAGACAACGCCCGTAGTCGCCGTGGGGATCAGCAGGGGCACGCCGAGGTTCCCGGTCGGCTACCGCTACAGGCGGTTCCCGGACCTCTACCCGGACGGCTGGATGTTCTCCATCGAGGACGACTCCCGGTTCAACGAGGCGTACCGCAAGAAGCTGGACCGGATAGGCGTGGACCGGATCGCGGAGGGCCTTGCCCGCATCTCGCGGAAGGAGGGCGGGGCGGACCTCTGCCTGCTCTGCTACGAGGCGGACCCCGGCCAGTGCCACAGGTCGGCGTTCGCGGCGTGGTGGTTCGAGCAGACCGGCCAGCGGGTCGAGGAGCTGGCGCAAAACTCCGTTTATCCGCGCAAAGGCCAGGACGCGCAGGGCCTCCAGGAGCCGCTGTTTTGAGTCTCTACCCATCACACCACCCGCACGCACGGAGGCCGTTACGGGCCGTTCTCGTGCGGAATGCGGGGGTTCTGGGGGTAAAATCAAGGCGGGCACGAAGGGAGCAGGGGCATGACGAACGCGGTCACGTACAGCCGGGTTTCCACGCAAGAGCAGCGGCAGCACGGGTACTCGCTCAGGCAGCAGAAGGAGGCGCTGCGGGCTTACTGCCTGGGCGAGGGCTGGGAGATAGTCGCGGAGGTAGAGGACGGCGGGCAGAGCGGGGCCAGCTTCGAGCGGCCCGGCCTCGACCGGGTTCGGGACCTGGTTGCCGGGGGCGGGATAGACCTGGTTGTGGCCCAGGACAGGGACCGCTTCGCCAGGGAACCCGCCTACCTGTACCTGCTCAAGAAGGAGTTCTCCGAGCAAGGCACGCGGCTGCGGGCGCTGAACGACAGGGGCGACGACTCGCCCGAAGGCGAACTCACGGACGGCATCCTCGACCAGCTGGCGAAGTTCGAGCGGGCGAAGATCGCGGAGCGCAGCAGGCGCGGGAAGATGCAGAAGGCCAGGGAGGGCAGGCTGATAGCGGGCCACACCCCGAACTACGGTTTCCGCTACAACGGGGGGCGCGACGGGTACGTGGTCCACGAGCCGGAGATGGAGGTGGTCCGCAGGATATTCCGCATGGTCGGCGCGGAGGGCGCGTCCATGCACGGGGTCCGCAAGGCGCTGGACCGCGAGGGGGTGCCCACACCCCAGACGCCCAGGAAAGCCAAGCGCCCGGAGGAGAGGCGCTGGTGGTCGAAGCGGACCATCCGGGACATCATCGAGGACGACTGCTACCGCCCGCACTCCCACGAGGAGATCGCGCTCCACCTGGCCCCCGACGTGGCCGCGAGGCTCGACCCGGAGGCGTCCTACGGCGTGTGGTGGTTCGGGCGGCGGCACACCACGCACGAGAGGGTCGCGGAGGTGGGCGCGGACGGGACCCGCGAGTACAGGCTGCGGCAGAAGACCGTGGTGAAGCCGAGGGAGCAGTGGATCGCGGTCCCCGTGCCGGACGCCGGGGTGCCGGGGGCGCTGGTCGAGGCGGCGCGGGCCAGGATCAAGGACCGCGTACCCACGCCCTCGTCGGGCGACAGGCTCTACGAGCTGCGGGGCGTCCTGTTCTGCGGAGACTGCGGGAGCCGCATGGTCACGAACAGGGTCTTGCAGCCGGGCACGAAGAGACCCGCGCACTACTACAGGTGCCCGAAGCGCCAGCACTTCGGCAAGGAGGCTTGCCCGAACGGCAGGCACCTGCGGGCCGAGGGGGTGGAGGGGATGGTGTGGGAGGCCGTGGAGAGGGGCCTGTCCGAGCCGCAGGCCCTCTCCCGGCAGTACGACAGGCTCCTGGAGCGGATGCGCGAGGGGATGAGGCGCGACCCCGACAGGGAGATGGCCGCCTACGCGAACCGCCTGGCCGACGTGGAGCGCAGGCGGGCCGCGTTCCAGGACATGGCCGCCGAGGGCCTCATATCCTTCGGGGAGCTGCGGGTGAAGCTGGCGGGCCTGGACGAGGTGCGCGGGGCGGCGGAGGCCGAGGTCGAGAAGCTGCGCGGGGCGCGGGAGCGCCTGGAGTTCATGGAGCAGGAGCGGGACTACGTGCTCGGGGAGCTGGCGCGGGTCAGCAACGGGGCGGGCGAAGACATGACGCCCGACGACAAGGCCAGGCAGTACAGGGGCATGGGCCTCAAGGCCCTGGCGGACAGGGAGGGCAACGTCGAGCTGACGGGAGGCATGTTTGTCGAATGGGGTCCATCATCACGATGATGCCCCCGACGATGCCGCCGACGACCACGATCATGAGCGGCTCGATAATGGAGGTCAGAGCCTTTACCGTCGCGTCCACCTCCGACTCGTAGAACTCGGCTATCTTCGTGAGCATCCCGTCGAGGTCACCGGTCTCCTCCCCGACGGCGATCATGCGCGTAACCATCGGAGGGAAGACCGGCTCGCTCTCAAGGGGCTTGTAGATCGGGATGCCCTCCCGGATGGCCTCGCGCGTCTTGAGCAGCGCGTTCTCGACCACCCAGTTCCCCGAGGAGGAGGCCGTGATCTCGATTGCCTGCAGGATCGGGACGCCGGCGGCGCTCAAAGTGCCGAAGGTCCGCGCGAAGCGGGCGAGGGCGACCTTCTGGATGACGTCGCCTATCTTCGCGGGGAGCTTGAGCGAGACCTTGCCCCACCACCTGCGGCCGTTCTCGGTGTTCTTCCAGCGCAGGAAGAAGACCACGCCGCCTACAAGCGCGGCGTAGATAAAGACCCCGAAGATGCTCGTGAGCACGCCCGAGACGCCCATCGCGACCCTGGTCGGGAACGGCAGCGTGCCGCCGAGGTCCTCGAACATCCTGGCGAAGATCGGCACGATAAAGATAAGCATAAAGGAGGCGGCGAGCACGGCGAGAACCAGCACGACGGTCGGGTAGGTCATCGCGCTCTTGACCTTGCGGCGGAGCTCCTGGTCGTCCTCTAGTTGGTCGGCGATGCGCAGGAGCACGCCGTCGAGGATGCCCCCGATCTCACCCGCCCGCACCATCTCGGCGTAGAGCCTGGAGAAGACCTTGGGGTGCTTTTCGAGCGCCTCCGAGAGCGCGAGCCCCGCCTCCACGTCCTTGCGGACGGCTGTCACGAGCTCCTGGAGCTTCGGGTTCTCCGTCTGCTCCGAGAGGACGTAGAGGGCGCGGACGATGGGCAGGCCGGCGTTGATCATGGTCGCGAACTGCCGGGTGAACACCACGATGTCGCCGGACTTCACCTTCTTGAACGGTTCCAGAAGATCCCTCTGGGCTGCGCCCTGCTCCTTGACGTCGATGACGAGGAGGCCCTGCTGGCGCAGTTGCGAGGCGACGGCCATCTTGTCCGAGCCTTCGATCTGGTCCTGCAGGATCTCGCCCTGCCGGGTGCGCGCCTTGAACGCGAAAGTCGCCACCCGTCACTACTTTCTGAACGCCGCGTAGCCGCCGGCGAGCCGCTTGAATTCTTCGGGATTCGAGGCGCGCTTCTCGGCCTCTTCGCGCGAGATCACGTCGCGGCGGACGAGGTCGACGAGCGCTGAGTCCATCGTCTGCATCCCGAACTTCCCGCCGGTCTGCATGGCCGAGTAGATCTGGTGGTTCTTGCCCTCCCGGATCAGGTTCCTGATCCCCGGCGTGGGAACGAGCACCTCGCACGCGGCCACCCTCCCCTCCCCCCCGCGCCGCGGGACGAGGGTCTGGGTTATGACGCCCTGCAGGGCGTTGGCGAGCTGCGTCCGGATCTGGGACTGCTGGTGGGACGGGAAGACGTCGATGATGCGGTCCACCGTCTGCGGCGCGTCCTGGGTGTGGAGCGTCCCGAAGACGAGGTGGCCGGTCTCGGCGGCCGTCACGGCCAGCGAGATGGTCTCAAGGTCGCGCATCTCGCCGACGAGGATCACGTCAGGGTCCTGGCGCAGGACGTGCTTGAGCGCCTGGGCGAAGCTCTTGGTGTCCTGGTTGACCTCGCGCTGGTTGACGATGCACTTCTTGTGGGTGTGGAGGAACTCTATCGGGTCCTCCACGCTCATTATGTGCTCGTTGCGGGTGTCGTTGATCCTGGCGATCATGGACGCGAGCGTGGTCGACTTGCCGCTCCCCGTCGGCCCCGTAACCAGGACGAGCCCCCGCGGCCTCTCGGTCATGTCCTCGACGGCCTTGGGCAGACCGAGCTCCCCGAGCGTCTTTATCTCGTGGGAGATGGTACGGAAGGCGGCACCGATGGCGCCCTTCTGGAAGTAGATGTTCACCCTGAAGCGGGCCGTGCGCGGGAGCGTGTAGGAGAAGTCGAGCTCCCACTCTTTCTCCAGTCGCTGGCGTTGCTCGCCCGAGAGGATGTCGTAGACCATCTCGCGGGTTGCGTTGGGGGTCAAGGGCTCGTAGTCCAGCGCCCGCACCTGGCCGCTGATGCGGACCATCGGGGGCAGGCCGGCGGTCACGTGCAAGTCGCTAGCGCCCATCCGGATCGCGTCGAAGAGGTAGTCGTTGAGCCCCGTCCGTGTCATCTATGCTCTGTATTCGGACTTTTCCCGGCGACCTATACCGTGGGCCTCAGGGCTTCCTGTATCCTCGTCTCACCCTGGCGGCGCGAAGCCGGGACGTGCTGACAAGCCCCCGAGCGAGGTGTGCTTCACGGTGGTGGAGTCAGCGTGAAATAGAGGGTGCTGCCGCGACCCGGCTCGGACTCGACCCAGATCTTCCCTCCGTGGCGCTCGACGATCTTCTTGCACAGCGCGAGGCCGTTCCAGGCGCTAACCCGTCCCTCCCGGTCCAGCAGGACCACCGCGGGTCCGGTCATGGCCCCGGCCTCACCGCGGGTCGCCGTCCGCCCGGGGCGGCACGAGGGAGAGGTTCCGCTCCAGTAGCGCGGCGAAGTCGTCGGCGGGCACGGGCCCCCCGAAAAAGAAGCCCTGGGCCTCATCGCACCCCCGGTCGCGCAGGAACTCCAGTTGTTCCGCCGTCTCCACGCCCCCAGCCACCACACCCAGCCCGAGGTCGTGGGCGAGCCGGATCACAGCCTCCGCGATCGCGGCGTCCCCGGGGTCGTGCGGGATGTCCCGGATAAAGGAGCGGTCGAGCTTGATCCGCTGCGCGGGAAGCGCCTTCAAGCGGTGGAGCGATGAGTACCCGGTGCCGAAGCCGTCGATCGAGATCCCGACTTCACCAAGCTCCGTCCTGAGCCTACCCAAGGTCCGGAGTGTTATCCCCGGGTCCTCCATCAGGAGGCTCCCGGTGATCTCGAGCTCCAGCCTCCCGGGCTCCATCCCGCCCTCCGCGAGCGCCCCGGCCACGTCCTCGGCGAGGTCCCGGCGGCCGAACTGCCGCGCGGTGATCGGGACGGAGACGCGCACCGGCGGTAACCCGGCCTCCCGCCACTCCCTGCCCTGCCGGCACGCGGCGCCGAGAACCCACCGGCCCGCGGGGATTATGAGGCGCGTCTCTTCCAGGATGGGGACGAACTCTCCGGGCGAGACGAGGCCCCGCTCCGGGTGCCGCCAGAACAGAAGCGCCTCCGTCCCGATCACCGCGCCGGTCAAGAGGTCCACCTGCGGCTGGTAGTACAGCACGAACTGGTCGTCCTGGAGGGCCCGGCGCAGGTCTCGCTCTAAAGCCAGTCGGGCCGTCGTCTGAGCGTTCATCTCTTCCGTGTAGAACTGGTGCCGGTTGCCGCCCTGCCGCTTGGCCTTGTACATGGCCGCGTCGGCGTCCTTTAGCAGCACCTCGCTCCTTGAGGCGGGCCACATCGCTATTCCCATGCTCGCCGGCGCCGGCACCTCGTACCCGTCCAGGGCGACCGGTTCCGAGAGAAGCCGCTGCAGGTCCCGGACCACCCTGGCGGCGTCCTCCGCCCCGGCGATGCCCTCGAGGATGATGGCGAACTCGTCTCCCCCGAGGCGGGCGACCGTGTCGCTCTCGCGCACGCGGTTCTTCATGCGCCCCGCGACCTCCGCGAGCAGCAGGTCCCCGCAGCCGTGGCCCAGAGTGTCGTTCACGGCCTTGAAGCGGTCCAGGTCCACGAACACCAGCGCCAACTGGCCGTTCACCCTCTCGGCGCGGGCGACGGCCTGCTGGAGACGGTCCTGGAAGAGGGCGCGGTTGGCGAGGCCCGTCACCGGGTCGTACTGGGCCAGGTAGGCGAGCCTCTCTTCAGCTCTCTTGCGCTGGATCGCGTATCGGATCGTCCGGCCTATGAGCGCACCATCCCCCCGCCCCTTGACCAGATAGTCCTCGGCCCCACCCTGAAACGCCTGGAGCGCCGTCTGCTCGTCGTCCTGACCGCTCAACACCACGACCGGAATTCTGGACGCCGCCGCCCGCACCCGCTCGACCGTCTCCATGCCCGTCGAGTCCGGCAGCGAGAGGTCCAGCAGCACCACGTCAAAAGGCGAACCCTCGAGCTCCACCAGCGCGTCCTCGAGCCGGGGGGCGTGCGTAATCTCGAAGTCCCACATCAGGCCGGGCTCGGAGAGCATGATCTCCACCAGCCGCGCATCACCCGGGTCGTCCTCGACCAGCAGCACGCTGACGGCCTCTCGCCGCGGCCCTGCGGCCTCGCTATCCATCACGCGCCTGCGGCAGCTTCACGATTGAGAACCAGAACTGCTCTATCGCCTGGACGATCTCGATAAAGCGGTCAAGGTCTATAGGCTTGACCACGCAGGCGTTCGCGTGCAGGTCGTAGCTCTTCACCAGGTCCCGCTCCGCCTCTGACGTCGTCAGGACCACGATGGGGATCAGGCGCGGCTCCGGGCCTTCCTTCACCTCAGCCAGCACCTCGCGGCCGTCCTTGCGCGGGAGGTTCAGGTCCAACAGGATCAAGTCCGGCGGAGACATGCCCGCGAACTCCTCCTGCCGCCGGAGGAACCGCATCGCCTCTACTCCATCCGAGACGTGGTGCAGGTTGTTGTGGACCTTGCTCTCCTTCAGCGCCTCCTCCGCCTGCCGCGTATCCCCGGGGTTGTCCTCGACCAGCAGGATCCCGATGGGCTCCGTATTAGGCATCCACGTCCTCTCTGCCGATAGGCCAGTCGCTCAAGCGTCGCAGGAGCGCTCTCCCTGCCCACGTGCACCACCGTTGACCCTCTATTTTAGCTGCCCGAGCAATAAGGAATAAAGCGCCCCCGAGAGGGCGCTACCCTACCCTCCTGCCGAATCTAGATCGGGTAAACGCGGTAGTTCTAGGCGCGCCCTCCTTCCTCCATGTACCAGATCTTATAACCACCGCCAGCGCCCATGCAAGACGAATCAGCGCTTTGAGAAGCCTCTGTTACTTCCGGATCGGCACCGCCAGCCTGGAAGCCGTAGGGCCGCAGGCCGGTACCTCGATCGCCGATCCCCGTCAGAACTCTCGGGCCGGGGAGGGGATGCCTTCCGGGCCTCAGAACCCCCCGATAAGACCGGAGTAGATCCCCCACAGCTCGGACCCGTAGAGGAGCGCGAGAACGCCGCCGGCGGCCATGAACACCCCGAAAGGCAGCGGGTAGCGTCGCCCAACCTTCCAGACGGCCATGAGCAGGCCACCGGCCACGGCCCCCAGCAAGGCGCCGAGAAAGACCGCCAGGGCCGCGTAGGGGCCGAGGAACGTGCCGAGCATCGCCCCCATCTTCACGTCGCCCATGCCCATGCCGCCAGGGTAGAGAACGGCGAGCGCGAACAGCCCGCCCCCGACGGCGACGGCCGAGACCGGGTAGACCCACCACGCGCCGGGGTTCGCGAGGACCGAGAGCGCGAACCCGGCCGCCGCCGCCGGGGCAAGGACCGCGTTGGGCAGGAGCCTGTGCTCCAGGTCGACGGCCGCGAGCGCTACGAGCACGGCGATGAGCACGAGCGCCCCGGGAAGGTCCACGCCCGGCCCCAACTCGGGGGCAGCGGCGGCGAAAAGGGCGCCGGTGAGCGCCTCGACGATTGGATACCTCGCCGGTATCCGAGCCTTGCAGTTTCTGCACCGACCCCCCAGCAACACGTAGGAGAGCACCGGCACGTTGTCTGCAGCCCGGATCCCGGCGCCGCAAGCCGGGCAGCGAGAGCCCGGCCACACTTCAGATTGCCTCTACATCGTTGTCTAGCGCCCCGTCGAAACGCTTACCTACCCCCTCCGGTCGGCGAGATCTGGCGTGCTATGCCGAGCAGCAGCCGCCTGTCTTTCGGACCCAGCTTCAGAATCTCCCCGAGTATCTCTCGCGCCGTCCCGTCCTCTAGGGCGGCTAGAAGCGCCTCATTCTCGACCCGCTCCCCCTCTTCACCGAACCAGAGCGCGGGCGGGAAACCCATGGCATTGGCAATGGCCTCAAGCTTGTTTAGGCCCGGGCTACCGATGCGGCCCTTCCTGAGATTAGTCGCGTAGGAGCGCGTCACCACCCCGCCAGTGGCTCTCTCGAGGTCCTGACCGCCCCACTCCGAGCCGTCGGGCCTGCGGTAGAGCGCGAGCAGCCGCGCGAAGCGCTCCGAGACGTGCCCCCGTTAATCTTCGCCCATCTCCCTCCGTGTGAAGGATATTCAACTTCCGGTCAAAACGTACAAACAACTATACGCCTTCCGAAGGCTGCGGTGGAGCGGGACCGCCCCGGCCGCTAGGCTTTGAACAGGTAGCGATTGCCGGTCGCACGCGCAAACCCGCACCTACCCCGACCTTACTCGACGATCAGCCGGAAGCTAGGTACGACGATTCAGCAACCTTCGCTGGGCGCGAGTCCGTTCGTTTAACAAACATTTAACGCCACCCGACCCGTAAGGCGTTTACAACGGTTTCATAAGCTGCCTAACATGTTACGAGCTGGGGAGGGGAAGGTGCAGGCACTTCCCAGGGTAAACCCAAACCCGAAGGAGGCACCATGAGGAGATTGTTGCTGTTGGCGGCGTTGTGCATGGTGGGCGCGCTGGTCTTCGCACCCGCCGTTGTGGCGCAGACGGATTACGACTGCGCGGATTTCTCTACCCAGGAAGAAGCGCAAGGCTTCTATTCGGCGGGCGACCCGTACGGCTTGGACTCTGATAGCGACGGGGTTGCCTGCGAGGAGTTGCCGAGCGGCGGCGGTTCGACGGCCACCCCCACCGCAGATGAACCCGCCAGCCCCCCGGCTAGTCCACCGGCCGACGGCGCGGACCTCGACTGCGTGGACTTCGCCACCCAGGCGGAGGCCCAGGCCGAGTACGATGCCGACCCGAGCGATCCGAACGGGCTCGACGCGGACGTTGACGGCGTAGCCTGCGAGGAGCTGACGGGCGTGGACGATTCGTCCATCAGCGCCAGTCCTGCGGCCGACGACGAGGCCTCCCCCACCGCCTCGGCCGAGTCCGAGGATGAGGGTTCCGCGACCGCGAGCGCCACGGCCGAGTCCGAGTCGGAACTCCCCGAAACGGGCGGCGTCTCCCCGGCGCTGACGCTCGTTCCGCTCGCCTTGCTGCTGGGCGCCGGCCTGCTGTCCATGCGGATGGTGCGTCGAGGCTAGACAGGTTTATTACTGTGGGGGAGGGCGGCTGCACACCCTCCCCCGCGGCATCGGAAGGACACCCCGTGTTGCGACGCTTTGTCCCGATAGTGATGCTGGCCGTGGCCCTGGTGGTGGGCGGGTGCGCACCCCCTAACAACCAAACCGAAGGCGCGGGCGACAAGCAGCGGACGGAGAAGGCGACCGAGGACGGGGCGTCGGAACGGAAAGCGTCCGGCCCAAAGGCGAGAGCAGACAACAACGGCAAAGGGAACCCGACGGGATCGAAGCCGGACAACACGGGCGACGAACCGGAGCCCGCTCCCCCCGAGCCCGTCCCGTCGGGCCCCGATAGGGTGCTGGCCTCTCAGTATCGGCTCATCAACTCCGGCGACTACGGGGCCGCCTACGACCTCTTCACCGAGCGAAGCCGAAAGCTCGTCTCATTGGAGCAGTACAAAGCCTACTTCGGGTTCATGGCCCCTTACGAGATAACGAGCTACGCGTTCCCGTCCGTGCGCGCTCAGGGTGACGAGGCGAGTGTGGTCGCCGACCTGGCCGTCTCGAGCTCGGACGGCGAAGAGAGCTACGAGGTGACTCAGCGTCTGGTGCGCGAGGGCGGGAACTGGCGGATTGTGATGCGTGAAGAGCAGGCGGCCTCATTCGCCGCCGCGAACTCGCCTTCTTCGGCCAGCGCTTCCGCTTCAGCAGAGACAGGGAGAACCGGCGAGGACTACGACGCGACCGTCACAGTGAGCCGCGTGGTGGACGGCGATACCATAGAGGTCTCGCCCGCCGTAGACGGCGTCTCCGACGTGCGCCTGATCGGCATCGACACGCCGGAGACGGTGGACCCCGGCGAGGAGGTGGAGCCCTACGGGCCCGAGTCCTCGGACTTCGCCACCGAGCAGCTGACGGGCCAGAGCGTAGGGCTGGAGTTCGGGACGGAGAGGACGGACCAGTACGACAGGCTCCTGGCCTACGTCTACGTGGGCGAAGAGATGTTCAACGAAGTCCTCATGCAGGAGGGCTACGCCCAGGCGTACCCCTACGAGCCGAACACAGAGTACGAGGGCGCGTTCGCGGCGGCGCAGGAGGGAGCCAAGGCGGCCAGCCTGGGGATATGGGGGCTGACGCTCACCGAGCAGTGCCTGCTTGCCAACCATGGCAACGGCATAGGCGAGGGCTCACCCGGGTGCGAGAACGCCACCGCGAGCGCTTCGGCCAGCCCGGAGCCCACGTCCTCGGCGCCCTCCTCCGGTGACCTGGACTGCTCAGACTTCGGGAGCCAGGCGGAGGCGCAGGCGGCCCTTGACGCGGACCCGAGCGACCCCAACGGGCTGGACGCGGAGGGCGACGGCCTGGCCTGCGAGGCCTCTTCGTTCGGTGGTGGCTCGACCGGGAGCGCGAGCGCGTCGGCCAGCGCGTCGGCTTCCGCCTCTCCGAGCGCGTCTTCCCCGTCACCGAGTGGAGGCGGGGCGCCTTCCGGGAGCGGCGACATAGACTGCGACGAGGTGGACGGCCCGATACCGACCCCGCCCGGGGACCCAGACGGACTCGACGGCGACGGAGACGGCCTCGCGTGCGAGTAGGACAGGTTCTCGGCGGACGAAGGAGATAGGCGGGAGATGTTCGGGAACTGGTTCGTGCGCGGCGCTGCTGTCATGCTTGTGTTGGTAGCAGGCTTCATGGGCCGCGTCGGCTACGAGAACGCAACCACGCCAGCCTACGCCCAGGATGAGGACCCGACCGTAGGCCGGGACTGCGGCGACTTCCGCTCCCAGGCCGAGGCGCAAGCGGAGCTGAGACGAGATCCGTCCGACCCCGACGTCCTCGACGAAGACGACGGGCCCGACGACGGCGTGGCCTGCGAGACCTACCAGTACGACGACCCCGCCAGGGACGTGACGCCGGCGTTGCCCCGGCCGAAGACGGCGGCACAACCGCGGACGACCGCAACGCCTCCGTCAGCCGAGAGGACCGCGGCGATCACGTCACGCGGCGCAACCCGGGGCGGGACCGAAACGACGATCTCCTAGAGTCGGGTGGACCCAGGCACGGCCCGGTCCCAATCGTAGCCGGCGAACCGTGCCCCGAGGAGTACCCGGCGGCCCGGGCCGCCGGCTGCTACGCGCTCCCTCGTGAGAGGTAGCCACCCGCACTACAGGCGGCTTGGTACCGTCGGCCTTCCGCGACTAATAGCGGCCCTCTAGCACCGGTCCACGAATCCGCCGACGGAGGTGCGGACCCTGGCGCCTTCCTCGCGCCCCGCCTCGTTATCGTAGATGTACTGGCGGGTGAGCGTGCGGCTGTTGGCATCGTAGCCGCTCTCGAACGTCACCGACTGGCCGCGCCCGAGCCTGACGTTGACCCGGAAGGGCTCGTTAGAGCGGGGCTGGTGGATCGAGCCCACCTTCTTCACCGTGATGCGGCCGTTGGTGTTGTTCTCTACACGCGTCTTCTCGGGGTTGGACTTGCAAGCTACGGAGACATTCACCCCGGCGGCGTCGGCGGCACGGGGGGAGACGCCACCCACCCCGCTCGTTAAGGCGAGGGCCAACATAAGAAAGCCTGCGAGCACAGCAATCGACACAACGGACCACGTTCGCGCCACGGGGACCCCCACTCGTAGTGTTTCCGACTACCGAACCTTAACCCACTAACAGCAAAGGTGCATACCCCATATGGGCTAGTTCTACGAACTTCTTAGAAAGCTCCTACACGCGCCCCGTTGACGGGCACGGCCGCGCGACGCTAGCCCAGCGCCAGCACCACCTCCGGCTCACGGCCTGCCGTAGCGGTGAGGCTAAAGCGACCTGTGCGTTTCGATTTGTCCCAATGTGAAAACGTTGTGAGCGCCGGCCACCGCCACCTCGAGCGCCCGCTTGGCGTACGCCTGGCCCGCCACGTCCGCGAAGTTCTCGGCCGCCACTTCGTGCTCGTCCTCCTCAGACCACGGCTCGGCGGTCTCTACCCCGCGGCCGGTCCTCAAGAACTCCGCCGCCTCCCTGAGGCCACGCACCCCGTACGCCTCGATGCCCCCTGCGGACGTCGCCTCGCGGGCGTTGGTCTCCGGCAGCACCAGGCGCGACAGCCCGCCGAGTCGGGCCGCCTCGGCCATTGAGATGATACTCCTCGGTCATGAGCCGGATCGCCTGTTGCTTTCCGGCGGTTACGGCGTCCAGGGGGTCGCCGTAGGCCTTGCTGCGGCGGAGCTTCACCTCGACGATCACGAGGGTATCGGCGTGACGGGTGATGATGTCCACCTCCCCGCGGCGGGTGCGGTAGTTGCTCTCGACGATCTCGTATCCCTTGCGGGCCAGGTAGCGGCGCGCGATCTCCTCCCCGAGCCCGCCCGTGGTCCGGTTATTCAGCCCCCGACCCCGGCGTAGCTCAGGCGGTGGACCCGGCAGGGGCCGAGCTCGGCCAGCGCGAGCCGGTGGCCCGGCGTACCGTACCCGGCGTGCCGGTCGAAGCCGTACCCGGAGTGCTCCGTCGCCAGCGTCCGCATCGCGCCGTCCCGCAGGACCTTCGCGACGACGCTCGCGGCTGCGACCGCCGCGCTCCGGGCGTCCGCCTTCGGCAGGCTCTCGATCTCGGAGCCCAACTTCAGGTTGCCGTCGGCGAGGCCGCAGGCGGCGAGCGGTCTCAGGGCGTCGATGGCGCGGGTGAGGGCCTCGCGGTTGGCCCGTCCTACGCCGTGGCGGTCGATCCACCACGCCGGGAACGCGACCACGGAGACGGCCTCGGCCCGGCAGAGGACATCGGCGAAGATCTCCTCCCGGCGGGCCGCGGCGAGCGCCTTGGAATCGTTGAGGCCCGAGATGGGCTCCGGGCCGAGCACGACGGCGGCGGCGACCAGGGGACCCGCGAGGGCGCCGCGGCCGGCCTCGTCGGCGCCGGCAAGGGAACCGCCCCGCTCCAGCATCCAGGCCGCGTCGAACGCGTAGAGGGCGCCCTCGTTCGTCCGGCGGCCACGCAAGGCTAGCGGGGCTTGCCCGGTTCTAGCGGGCCTTCTTGACGCGGGCCTTCTTGCCGACCTTGTCGCGGATGTAGTAGAGCTTCGCCCGGCGCACCGCGCCCCGGCGGGAGACCTGGATGTCCGCTATCTTCGGGGAGTGGAGGGGGAAGATCCTCTCTACGTTGACCCCAAAGGAGTTCTTCCTGACGGTGAAAGTCTCGTCGATGCCCCCGCCCTTGCGGGCTATACATAGGCCCTCAAAGACCTGTACCCTCTCACGGCTGCCCTCTATGACGCGGTAGTGAACCTTCACCGTGTCGCCCGGCTTGAAGACGACGTCCCTCTGCTGCAAATTCTCGCTGGTTATCATGCTTTTCTCCTCTCGTGGGTGTCCCTGCGAACGTTCAAGGAGACCGGCGTCCGGTCTTCTTCGCCCCCGCCCTGGTCCGAGACTCCCGCTCGCGCCAGGCGCGGATCTCCGCGTGATTGCCGGATAATAGCACGCCGGGCACCTCCTCTCCATTCCACAGAGCGGGCCGCGTGTACATCGGTGGTCCCACAACGCCCTGGCCGGAGAACGACTCCCCGACCAGGCTCTCCGCGTTGCCGAGCACCCCGTCGAGCCTTCGGACGACCGCGTCGGCGAGCGCGGCGGCCACGATCTCCCCCCCGGAGAGCACGAAGTTTCCCAAGGACACGGCCTCGGTGCAGAGCTCAGTCCACACCCGCTCGTCCACCCCGCCGTACCGCCCGCAGACCACCGTGAGATCCGGCCCCGAAGACACCTCATCGACGTAACCCTGGTCCATAGGGCGTCCGGCCGGCTCCGTGAGCACCACCCGGCGCGTCTCACGGACCTCCCTCCCAGGCACCCCGTAGACCTCCTCGAAGGCGCGGGCCACGACGTCCACGCGGACGACCATGCCGGCGCCCCCGCCGTAGGGCATGTCGTCGATGCGACCGTCGCGCGAGAATTGCCTGAGGTCGAAGCCTCTGTAGCCGACCACGCCCCGCTCGATCGCTCTTCCGATGACACCCACCCGCAGGGCGGCGTCCACAGCCTCGGGGAAGACGCAGAAGACGTCGATGTTTTTCACGTTCTACTCCGGCGGGCGCACGGTGACGCGGCCCGACTTTAGGTCAACGCCCGGCGCGTGCTCCATGGTGAACGGGACGAGGACGTCGCCGGCGGGCGCGCGGACCACGAGCACCTCGTGCGCCGCGGTCTCGAAGGTCTCCGCGACCTCGCCGAGGCGTTCGCCCGCCTCGTCGACCGCTGTCAGGCCAACGAGGTCGCCCACGTAGAACTCGTCTTCCCCGGGGCCGTCGAGCTCCGCGCGGTCGAGCAGGAGGGCCTCCCCGTTGAGGGCCGCCGCCGCGCGACGGTCGTTCACGCCTTTCAGGTCCAGGAGAAAGCCTTTCGGGGTGACGCGGGCGTTCTTGATGGCCCGGCGCGCTCCGGCCACTTCCGGGGAGATGCCCTCGCGCAGGTGTTCGCCGGTGCCGGTGGGTTTCACGCGGACGGTGCCGCGAACGCCGTGGGTTCCGACGACGGTCCCGATGGTCACCGGGTCTCTGAGGTCGGCCACGGGGGCTAGTCCGCGACCTCCACGTTCACGCGCTTGCCGACCTTCACCGAGGCAGCCTTCACGACCGTCCGGATGGCCCGGATCGTGCGCCCACCCCGGCCTATGACCTTCCCGATGTCGTCGGGGGCGACGCGGAGCTCGAGGTCCACGCGCATGTCGGACTCGCTCGCCTCGACCTCTACCCTGTCGGGCTCGTCCACTATGGGGCGGACGAGGAGGACGAGGAGGTTCTGCAGCCGGTCCACAAAGACGCCTAGAGGACGCCGGAGATCTTGAGCAGGTTCCGCACCTGGTCGGTCGGCTGGGCGCCCTTGCCGATCCAGGCCTTCGCCTTCTCCTCGTCGACCGTAATGGCCGAGGGCTCGGCCTGCGGGTCGTAGGTGCCTATGCGCTCTATAAACGCGCCGTCGCGCGGGCTGCGGGCGTCGGCGACCACTATCCTGTAGAAGGGGTTCCCCTTCGAGCCGTGCCTCGCGAGCCTTATCTTTACCGCCATACCTTCTCCTCTCGAACTCTTCTACCTGCGTCCGGACATCCCGGGTATGCGGGGCATCCCGCCGCCCTTGCCCATCTGCCTCATCATCTTCTGCATCTCGCCGAACTGCTTGACGAGCTTCTGCACGTCCTGCTGGGTGGCGCCCGAGCCGCGGGCGATCCTGCGGGCCCGGCTCGGGTTCCTGAGCAGCTTCGGGTTGCGACGCTCCTGCAAAGTCATGGAGGTTACCATAGCCTCGACCCTCGCGAGCTGGTTATCGTCTATGTTGACGTCTTTTAGCTGCTTGCCGAGGCCAGGGATCATGCCTAGCAGGCCGCTTATCGGGCCCATCTTCTTGATCATCTGCATCTGCTTGAGAAAGTCCTCGAACGTGAACTTCCCGCTCATCATGCGCTGGGCGTCGGCCTGGGCCTCATCCCGGTCCATCTGCTGCTCGGCCTTCTCGATGAGCGTCATCACATCACCCATGCCGAGGATGCGCCCGGCCATCCTGTCGGGGTAGAAGTAGTCGAACTCGCTCATCTTCTCGCCCTCGGAGGCGAACCGGATGGGACGTTCGGTTACCGAGACGACCGAGAGCGCGGCCCCGCCACGGGCGTCGCCGTCGAGCTTGGTGAGAACCATCCCGTCAAAGTCAGCGTACTCCTTGAACGCCTGCGCCACGTCCACCGCGTTCTGGCCCGTGACCACGTCGAGGACGAGCAGGACCGAATGGGGCCTGCAGACGCTTCTTACGCGCTTGATCTCCTCCATCATGTCCATGTCCACGACCTGCCTACCCGCCGTGTCCACGATGACGAAGTCGTAGCCGCCCTCTCTTGCCTCCTTGATCCCGCGCTCGGCGATCTCCTCGGGCTTCGGCCCCGTCCCTTCCGTGTAGACGGGAACCGACAACTCGCGCCCGATCTGCTGCAGCTGCTCGATGGCCGCCGGACGGTACGTGTCGCACGCGACGAGGTAGGGGTTCTTCCCGAGCTTGCGCACGAAGAGCGCGAGCTTGCCGGCCGTCGTGGTCTTGCCGTGGCCGTTGAGGCCCGCGAGCATCACGACCGTCGGCGGGCGTGACGCAAACGTGAGCTTGTGGGAGGTGCCGCCCATCAGGTTCGCCAGCTCCTCGTTGACGATCTTGACGACCTGCTGGCCCGGGCTAAGCGCCTTGGAGACGTCTGCGCCCGTCGCCCGCTCCCTGACGCTGGAGACGAACTCCTTTACGACGCCGTAGTTGACGTCCGCCTCCAGCAGGGCCAGACGGATCTCGCGGGTCACCTTCTTTACCTGGTCCTCGGTGAGGTTGCCGCTGCCGCGGACGCCATCGAGGGCCTTGTTGAGCCTGTCGCCTAAAGTGTCGAACATCTAGAGGTCTCCAAACAATGCTTCGGCGAACTCCCTGGCGTCGAAGGGGTGCAAATCCTCCACCTTCTCGCCCACGGAGATCAACTTTATCGGCACGCCAACCTCGTTTGCGATGGCGAGCGCGATGCCACCCTTGGCCGTGCCGTCCAACTTCGTCAGGATTATGCCGGTGAGCCCCGCCACCTCCTGGAACATCTTGGCCTGCCTGAGGCCGTTCTGGCCCGTCGTCGCGTCGACGGTCATCAAGACCTCGTGCGGCGCGCCGGGCAGCAACCGCCCGATGACGCGATGCACCTTGTCGAGCTCGGCCATCAGGTTGACCTTGGTGTGCAGCCTGCCGGCCGTATCGATGAGCAGCACGTCGATACCCTCGCGCCTGGCCGTCTCGACGGACTCGTGCGCCACGGCCGCGGCATCCGCCCCGCGCTCCCGCGCTATGACGGGCGTGTTCGTCCTCTCGCCCCACTGCTGGAGTTGCTCGATGGCCGCCGCCCTGAACGTGTCACCGGCGGCAAACATCGTCGTCCCCGGCAAGAAGCGCGAGAGCTTGCCGATGGTCGTCGTCTTCCCGGTGCCGTTGACGCCTACCATCAGGATCACGGTCGGCTTGTGCGAGATGTCGAGCTCGACCGGCCCTTCGAGCATGCGGGTCGCGTGCTCGACCATGAGCCTCTTGAGCTCCGCGCCGCTCGTGACGTTCCGGCGCAACGCCTCCTGCTCCAGCTCCGCAACCAACTTCGCGGTCGTCGGCACCCCGACGTCTGAGGAGACCAGGATCTCCTCGACCCTCTCCCAGAACTCCTCGTCTTCTGCGTCCTTGAACTCCGCCACGGCCGCGTTGAGCTGCCCGACGAACGACTCCCTGCTCCGCGTGAGCCCCTTCCGCAACCGCCCGAACCACCCGGACGACTCCTGCTCCTCGGCCACAGCCTCCGCGTTTGGCTCATCTTCGATGGGGGTCGGCTCGGGAAGGACCTCCCCGACGGGCCCGGGCTCCAACTCCTCCTCCCGCGGCGGCTCTAGCGGGTCCGGCTCGGACCCTGCGGGATCTGCCACCTCTTCGGGGCGGGCCGGCGCCGGCCTCGTCGGAGGCTCGCTCGTCCCGACGACGTCCTCTATCGTGGGGGTGCTTTCAGCCGCGACGGGCCCTTGCCCCACGCGGTCAGAGACCGCCGAGCCGTTGCCGGAGTCCTCCTGCTCGGCGGGGGCTTCGGTCTCGGTGGCGGTGGGTGCCTGAGCTTCCGGTTGATCCGGGCTACGTCTAAAAAAATTACGCCAAGAGCGCGCCATGGGCGACTTCTTCTTCTCCCTGCAAACGTTTCGATACGACAGCGGTGGCCCCGGAAGCGTCCTGAATCACCCCGTAGAGGACGTCCGCCGCGGCCATCGTCCGCTTCTGATGGGTGACCAGCAGGTACTGTCCGCCGGAGCGGTGAGAGTCTACCACAGAGAGAAAACGCGCCAGGTTCACGTCGTCGAGCGCGGCCTCGGCCTCGTCCAGGATGCAGAAGGCCCCGGACCCGCCCGTCGGGCGGCTCAAGAAGATGCTGAAAAGGAAGGAGAGCGCCAGCAAAGCCCGCTCACCACCAGAGAGCACCCGCAGGGACCTCCAGCCCTTGCGCCCGAGCCGGATGCCGACCTCCACGCCCTCCTCCGACAGGTCCAGCGTTCCCGAAGCCCCCGCGAGCATCTTCGGCACGATCTCCCCGAATGCCCCCCGAACCCGCCCGAACGTCTCCGAGAACCTGACCTCTATCTCCCGATCCACCGACTGTATTATGCGGGTAAGTTCGGTGGCGGCTTCCTCGGCGTCGGCGCGTTGGGCGGCGACGAACTCGTGGCGCTCGCGGAGGTGTTCCTCCTGGGAGAGGGCGAGGAGGTTGACGTCGCCGAAGCGTTTGAGCCGGCGGGCGAGGGTCTGGCGTTCGGCGTCGGTGTCTTTGGGGTGCTTCTCGGCTTCGGCGCGGGCGGCGTCCAGGGTGCTGCCCCACTCGGTCCGAATCTCCTCGGCGGAACCCTCGGAGGCGGCCTCGGCCCGGGCCACCTCCTCGGCGAAGCGGGCGGCCTCGGCCCGGGCGGTCGCCAGCTCGCCGGCGACCTCGACGGCCCGGCGCGAGAGCTGCGACCGCTCCTCGGAGACCCGGCGGTGGGTATCCGAGAGCTCCGCGCGGGCGCGGCGCAGGCCGGAACGCCGCTCGCGCACCGTCGCGAGCAGGGTGGTCGAGAGGTCCGCCGCGCGCTTGGCCAGCTCGTCGGGGGTCTCGCCTTCGGTGGAGGACGCCTTTTTCAGCCTCTGGGAGAGGGCGTTCTGGCGGTTCTTGCCGTCGGAGATCGCGGCCCGGAGGGAGCGCAGGCGCCGGTCAAGGTCTGCCGCGGCGGCGCGGGCGGCCTCGACGGCCGTGGTGGCCCGGTCCGAGGCTTCGCGGTCGGATGCGGCGGTCTTCTGGGCTTGTGAGAGGGAGCGTTCGGCGGCGGAGATCTTGCCGGAGATCTCCCCGGCCTCCCGCTCGCGGTCGAGGAGCCGGCGCCGGGCGCCCTCGGCGGCTGTCAGACGGCGGCCCGCGTCGGATTCGAGGGAGCGGCGCGCGCGGAGGTTGCGTTCGTGGAGGCCGCGCAGTACCCGGAGGTCGTCGGAGACGGCGGCCAGGCGCTCGGAGGCGGTCTGGATGCCGTCCCGCAGGTCGTAGAGGGTTCCGCCGGGCCCGTTCTTCAGGGCGTCGAGGAGATCCAGCTCAGAGGCGAGGCGCGCTTCGCGGGCGAAGTTTCCGGACGCTGACCTCATGCTGACGCTGGTGCGGGTCAGGCGGAGACCATCCGTGGTCACGGCGACGTGGCCGTTGAGGTTGGCGCCTTCGGCGGGATGGTCCACGACGAAGATACCGCCCAGGAGCCGCTCGACGGCGCCGGCGTAGCGGCCATCCAGGACCTCGACGCACTCGAGCAGGGGCCGCCCCGGGCCGTCGCCGCCCGCGTGTTCGGCGTCGAGGCGCAGGGCGACGGGGTCTGTCTCGGAGAGCAGGCGTACGCCCTCGTCGAGGTTCTCTGCAAGAACGCCCGCGCCGTGGTCTCCGAGGGCGGCCTCCACGGCGGCCTCAAAGCCCGGTCTGGGGCGCACGACCTCGTAGAGCCGGGTGCCTTCGCTGGCGGGCTCGGCCGCCCGCAGGCGGCGCACCCGCGACTCCGCCCGGCCAATGGCGGCGGCCAGCTCACCGCGCCTGCGGCTCACGCCCTCGGAGCACGCCTCCGCCCGCCCGAGCGCGCCCGTGGTCTCCGATGCGAGATCCCTCACCCGTTGGCCGGTCCGCCCTTCTTCTCCGGCCCCGACCCTGCCCACGACACGCCGCAGGCGCGCGAGGCTCTCCTCCGGCGCCGATTCGCGGCGGCCCTCGCCCCGGAGGGCCGCCAGCCGCGCACGAAGCCTGTCCAGCTCGGCGGTCAGACGCGACCGTTCGCCGCCCGATTCTGAGCTCTGGCGGCGGGCCGCGTCCGCGTCCCGCTGCCTGTCACGCGCCTGATGACGCGCCGCGTCGCGCTTGGCGGCGAGGGCGCCGGACCTCTCCTCAAGACCCGCCAGCTTGCGGGTCGTGAGATCCAGCTCCTCCCGCAGTTGCGAGAGGACGGCGTGGCGTTCGCCGCGCCGCCCGAGCCCTGACTGCAGGCGCAGCAGCGTGCGCTCGGAGCGGAGGTTCTCCGCGCGCAGGTCTTCTGTGGCGTCCTCCAGCGCCTCGGCGCGCCTCTCCGCCTCCCCGAGACTCGCCGCGAGGTCGCGCAGCCGGCCCTCGATCTCCTCCCCGCTCCGGCGGATCGAGCGCTCCGACGCTTCGAGCGTCGCGACGCGCGAGCCGGCGTCAAGCAGCTTTTTCCTGAGGCTGCCGAGCTCGCGGGTTGCGACGCGGTAGAGGTGGGCCAGGGAGAGCTCCCGGTAGCGTGACTCGAGTTCCCTGTAGCGGCGGGCGGCCTCTGCCTCGGTCTGGATCCGGCGCAGCTGGTTGGCGAGCTCGGACTCAAGTTGCCGGCTCTTCTCCAGCTGGTCGTCGGCCCTCTCCAGGCGGCGGCTGGCCGAGACGCGCCGCCGGCGGTACACCCCGAGGCCCGCCGCCTCCTCCAGCGCCTGGCGGCAGGCCGCCGCCCCGCCCGCCACGATCGCGTCGACCGCCCCCTGGCGCAGGATGCTGTGGCGTCCCAGGCCGGCCTCGCCCGCCACCGCGCGCACGTCAGCGAGGCGCGAGCGGGAGCCGTTGATCCTGTACTCCGTCTCCCCGGCCCGTGAGATGCGGCGCGTCACCGAGACCTCGGCGTATGGGAGCGATATCTCCCTTGAGGCGTTATCGAAGACGAGCGTGACCTCGGCGGCGCTCGCAGCGGGGAGTGACTCGGAGCCGGAGAAGATCAACTCCCCCATCGCCCCAGCCCGCAACACGCCGGGGCTCTGCTCACCCAGGGCGAACAAAACCGCGTCGGTGACGTTGCTCTTCCCCGACCCGTTCGGGCCGACGATCGCCGTGATCCCCCCTTCAAGCGGCATCCTTACCGGCCGCGCGAAGGTCTTGAACCCCTTGATATAGATCGCCGAAAGCACTAAACGCGCATTTTACGCAACTCCGCCGCATAAAGCACGCGGAAAAGTGCAGCAAATGAGGTGTCAGGCACGAGGCTCAAGGCTCTAGGTCGCCTCCTTCGGAGGCTTTGAGGTTTTGGCCCGTGCAGGTCGGGAGGCCGCGGCGGCGTCGAGAACTGTTCGTGTAGCTTAGTCGCCAGAGGTCAGACGGGACCACAGAGAGAAGTGGCGCGATCGCATCCCGGACGGCCCTGAGAGGACCTACCTAGAGCCTAGAACCTCGTGCCTAGAACCTCAAAGCGAAGCTACGCCCCGACGTGTACTTCGACCGTCTCGCGCGGTACGGGCCTGATGCCGAGGATCTCGAGCGCGGCGCGGGCGGCGGATTGCTCGCTCTCTTTTATGGAGGGCCCGTCTCCGGTGGCGACCTCCCGGCCGTCGACCGAGACGCCGGAGATAAAGCTCGGGCGGTGGGCCGGGCCCTGCTTGGAGATGACGCGGTAGGTCGGGCGGAGGCCGTCGGCCTGGAGCGTCTCCTGGAGGAGCGTCTTCCAGTCTCGCAGTTCATCGGTGTCGACCTCGGAGGGGTTGAAGATCTCATCAACCGTCCGGAGTACGAGGTCGCGGTCTATAAGGTACGCCGCCCCGATTATGGCCTCGACGGTGTCGGCGACGACCGAGTCGTTTATGACAGAGCTCTCGACCATCTCTTCGAGCCCCTCGCGCCGTCCGACCGTCGAGAGGAACGATTTGCGGACGAGGTGGGCCCGGATGCGGGTCAGGTCGCCCTCGAGAAGCTCGGGGTAGCCGTGGAAGACGAGCTCGGCGACCCGGTTGTTCAGGACCGAGTCGCCGAGGAATTCGAGGCGTCCGTTCGATTCATAAGGGTCCGCCACGCTCGGGTGGGTCAGTGAGCGCTGCCTCAGGGGTTCCGGCAGGATCGCTATGAGGTCCCTTATAGACATAACGCTCTCTATTCTACACTTGTGAAAGCTACCACGACGTTGTGGCCCCCAAATCCCATGGAGTTCGAGATCGCCGCCTTCAGGCCGGGCGCTTCCGCGGCCTCCCCGACGACGTAATCGAGCTCCTCGCAGTCGTCCGCCAGGTTGTCCAGGTTGATCGTCGGCGGCAGCACCTTCTGCTTGAGCGCCAGCGCGCACATGATCCCCTCGGTCGCGCCGACCGCGCCGAAGAGGTGGCCCGTCATGGACTTGGTCGCCGAGACCCGGGCGTGGGGCATGACCCGCGAGATCGCCCTCGTCTCCGGCCCGTCGCCGGTGGGGGTCGCGGTGGCGTGGGCGTTTACGTGCCCGATGTCTTCGGCGGTGAGCCCCGAGTCTTCGAGGGCCCGCAGCATCGCGCGCTCGACCCCGCGACCCTGCTCATCGGGTGCTGTGACGTGGTAGGCGTCGGTGGTCCGGCCGTAGCCCGAGACGGCGGCTATGGGCTCGGCCCCCCGGGATGCCGCATGCTCCTCGCTCTCCAGCACCACGGCACCCGCGCCCTCGCTCATCACGAAGCCGTCCCGTCCCTGGTCGAACGGGCGGCTGGCGCGCGCGGGGTCGCCGTCATAGCGGCTCACCGCGCGTATCGCGGCAAAGCCCGACATGCTCAGGGGCGTGATCGGGGCCTCAGACGAGCCCGCTATGACCACGTCCGCGTCGCCGCGACGGATCAGCTCGAGCCCCTCTGCGATAGCCTCACCGCCTGTGGCGCACGCGAGGACGGGGCACTGGCTCGGCCCGGTAGCACCCAGCAGGATGGCGAGCTGGCCCGCGGCCATGTTCGGGACCATCATCGTGATCAAGAACGGGCTGACCCGCCCCGGCCCGCGCTCCTGGAGGACCCTGTACTCGCGCTCCCAGGTCGAGAGGCCCCCGATGCCGCTGCCGAGCACGATCGCGACCCGCTCGGGCGTCTTCTGGATGACCTCCGCAACCCCGGCGCTCTCGGCGGCTTCGAGGCCGGCGGCGACGCCTAGCTGGGCGAAGCGGTCCATGCGGCGGGCCTGCTTCTTGGTCATAAAGTCCGTCGGGTCGAAGTCCGAGCACTCGCCGGCTATCTTGGATGGGAACGGCGAGGGGTCGAACTGGGTGATCGGGCCGATGCCGCTCTTCCCGTGCAGCGCGGCGTCCCAGAAGTTCTCGACGCCGGTGCCGAGAGGCGTGACCGCCCCCGCGCCCGTTATGAGGGCGCGGCCCCTGCCGTTTGCCGGCGCCTCCGTCACGCCGCCCGGTGC
>CADCUT010000175.1 GCA_902805975.1 uncultured Rubrobacteraceae bacterium
CAGCTCGTTGCCGCCCGAGGGCTGGTCCGAGCGGCCGTGGCCGCGGCGGTCGTGGGCGATGGCTCGGTAGCCGTTCTGCACCAGGAAGAGCATCTGGTTCTCCCAAGCGTCGCCGTTGAGCGGCCAGCCGTGGCTGAAGACGACCGGCTGTCCCTCGCCCCAGTCCTTGTAGTAGATCTGGGTACCGTCTTCGGTCGTGATCCGGGTTCCGTCCCGGGTCGCGTTCGTGCTCATCGGCCTGCCTCCTCGTCCGTGTGCTGGCAACGCCCCTTCTCGGTTGCTCCTAGAGCATATTGAGGGAGCGTGGCAAGAGCGTGGCAAGGACCGTAAGGGTGTCGGGCGGCCCGAGACGCGCGGGGCCGAGTTCTCCTTTGCGGGTTCCTTATCGCGCGTGAGCTTCATTACCCAAAGAGCGAGCCCCGCAGGAGCCCGGTCGCCCGGAAGTACTCCACGCCTCGCATCGGCTGGAAGGGCGCTTTCCGCGCCCCGACTAGACGCGGTCGAGCACGCTGCGCACCCGCGGTGCTGATAGGAAATCCTGCCTGAGCCCTTCGTCCTCGATCCTCTCGGCAAGCGTCCTCAAGGTCTGGGCCGCCCGGGAATAAGCCCCCCGCGCCTCGCCGTCCTCCCCGCGCCGCCCGCGGATCTCGCCGATCCTCGCCCGGATCTGCCACAGCGGGCCCGGAAGCCCGATCTCCTCGGCGAGCGCCTCGGCTCCGTGCAGATGATCCACCGCCCTCTTCGTGTCGCCTTCCCACGCTTCCAGGACCGCCAGCGAGCGCAGGTAGGACATGCGGTCCCGCCGGTTGGCCTCTGCGCGCTCGGTAAAACCTTGCACCTGTGCCCTGGCGAGCCTTTCGTCTCCCCCGCGCAGTAGCGCCTCGACCTCGTGGTGGAGGTGGACGCTGAGGAGCGGGTTGACGAACGCGCCGAGCTCGTTGGCCCTCTTGGCTTGGGCGTAGGCTTCCTCCCAGTCGTCTGAGAGGGCGGCCAACACGCAAAACCTGGCGTTGGAGAAAGCTCCGTAGTGGCCCCGTTCGGCCGCCTCCTGGTAGGCCGCGCGCGCTCTCTTTAGGTACATCAACGCCTCGTAAACCTCGCCGAGGCCGCCGAGGTTGGACCCCAGCAAGAAAGCATCTTGCACCTCTCGGGCCCTCTCGGTCCCCCTCCTGGCGAGCAAGAGCGCCTCCTGGTACTCGCCGGTCTCCTGAAGCGCCATGGAGAGCGCGGCCAGGCTCATCGCTTCTATGCGTTCGGGCAGATCCCTGGAGATGGCCCGCGCCTCGCGGGCGACGGCCAATGCTTCCCGCGGCCTGCCCTGGAAGTTCCGGCCGTACGCGAGGTAGGTTAGGGCCTGGGTCTCCATGGCCTTGTTGCCCGCCTTCCACGAGGCCGAGAGGCCCAGGGGGCCGACGAGCATCGACGGGAGTGTCGTCCTTACGGGTGTGGAGGCTTCGGAGAGCCGACGGCTCAATGCGGCGCCTTCCTCGGCGTGGGCCGTCGCCCCCTCTAGCCTGCCAGCGAGGATCTCCCACAGCGCGAGCGTGGTCAGGGTTCGCGCCACGAGGTCAGGGCGCTCCAGAGCGCGGGCGGAGGCCAGGGCTCTCTCGGCGACCGGCCAGGACTGATCGAAATCTCCCGTCCGGAGCGCCGTGACGTCCACTATGTTGCACTCAGTCTCCGCCAGCACCCCCTCGAGGCCCGCCTCCTCGGCCACCAACCTGGCCTTCTCCAGGAGCGTGCTGGCCTCTGGGACGTCCCGCTCGTGACGGAAGTAGAACACCGCCAGGTGGTTGAGGGCGACCACCTCCAGCCTCGCGTCCCCCGCCTCTCGGGCGAAGGCGAGCATCGCCTCGTAGGACTCCCTGGCCTCGTCCCACCCGTCGGTTAGCTCGTGGGCCCTGCCCAGCTGGGCGTAGAGACGCTCGAGGTGGGGGATCGAGGCCTCGAGCGGCCTCCCTTGCCGTTCTCCTGAGACCAGCAAGTCCCGCGCCCGCTCGTAGTGCACGATGGCGTCCCTTACGGCGAACACCTCCGCCGCGGCGTCGCCGGCCGCCACGGCATACGTGAGGGCCTCGTTGGCGAGCCCGCCCGCCAGCGCCTGGCGCGCCAGCTCCGCCGGGGGGGCACCGCTAGCTTCGAGCACCCCGAAGGCCCTGCGGTGCAACACCAGCCGCCGCGCCTGTCCCCCCTCGGTGTAGGCCACCTGCCGGATCTTCTCGTGGGAGAACGAGTAGGTGGCACTTCGCTGTAGCGGCGTCCCTCCTCCCCTAGCATTCCCGTCCTCTAGAAGCAGCCGGCGATCGGTCAACTCGTCGAGCCCCCGAAGGCCCTCGGCCTCCCCAAGACCCGACACGGCCGACAACGGCTCGAAGCTGAAGCCTCGCCCCAGCACGGCTCCCGCGGATAGCAAATCGAAGGCCGCGGGCGAGAGTTGGGAGAGCCGGGACCGGATCACCTCCCGCACGCTCGAAGGAAGCAGGCCTACCGGGTTGTTGGCCGCCCTGAAGGAGGGCGAGATCTCCACCACGGCCTCCGCATGTGCGCGGCTTCGTGCCACCAGATCCCCGTTTTCGAGCAGCGCCTTGAGCGTCTCCGTGAGGTAGAAGGGTTGACCCCCGCTCTCCGAGGCAAGCCATTCCCCAAAGCTTCTCAACCCGGACCGCGCTTCATTTGAGACCTCCGGGTTCTTCGAGGTCCCGGCGGGCCGTGGCTCGGCCCCCGTCAACCGCCGGAGCAGGTCCTCTACGTCCTCGTTCTCCAACGGACCGAGGGTAAGGCTCCTCGCAGACGGCCTCGCCGAAGGTGAGAGCCACCTCCTCAAGCCGGAGCCGCCCACCGGCTCCTCCAGACGGGCGGCGGTCAGGACCAGGATGGGTGTCCCTTGCTCCGTCCACCGCCTCTCCGCGTAATTGAGCACCTCCACGGTGGCGGAGTCGGCCCAGTGCAGGTTGTCCAGGAAGAGCACCACCGGGGCGCGGGAGGCCAGGGCGCCCACCGTCCTGGTTATCGCCTCGAAAAGACCCGCCCTGGCCGTCTCCCCCTCGCCGGATGGAGCCGGGGGAAGGTCGGGGTACCTCTCCCTGAGCTCGGGCAGCAGTCGGGAGAGCTCGGAGAGCCAGGCGTCCTCCAGGAGGTCGTCTGGGGCCCTCTCCCGCTCGATGCGTGGCCTTATAGCCTCGATCAGCGGTCCGTAAGGCAACCGGGCGCCTTCCGAGGCCTCTCCTTTCATGACGTCGGCACCCCGGGCGCTTGCCCAGCCCAGGAATTCTTCGCCCAGGCGCGTCTTGCCCATCCCGGCCTCTCCAAGGATAGCCACCTCGCGCGCTTCGCCTTCGAGGACGGCATGGTACTCGGAGACGAGGGCACCGAACTCCTCCCGACGACCCGCGAACGGTACATCGAGGGCCGCAAGGGAAGCCCTTCTTACCGAGAAGGTCAGGCTCGCGCCGAAGGAGGCGCGGCCCTCGATCTCCTTTCGGACGCGCTCGTTTAGCTCCTTCATCTGCGGGGAGGGCTCGATCCCAAGCCTTTCTCTGAGGGCGTTCCGAAAGTGTTCGTAGGCCAGCTGAGCCCCCTCGCTGTCGCCAGCAGAGGAAAGGACCTCTACCAGCCGCCGATGCGCCGCTTCCTCCAGCGGCGCATGTCTCGTCCAGACCCGGGTGGTCCCGATCGCCTCTTGCAGCCGCCCCGCTTCGACCTGAAGCCGCGATGCCCTCTCGCACAGCTCCCCGAAAACCTCGCGCCACCTCGCGCGTTCGGCCTCCAGCCACAGTTCGAACTCGGGGGCAGCCTCCAGCGAGAAGCCCTCCATGAAATCTCCCCGGTAGAGACGCAGGGCTTCTTCAAGACGAGAGTTCAGATCCCGGCCGCCTCCGGCGTCATCCGCGCTCCTGTCCCCCGACGAGGCTTCCGAGGTCTCACCCCGGGCAAGAGAAACGGCCGCTTCGAGCGTCCCCAGGTCCAGCTCGATCCCTTGCGCTTCTACCCCCAGGAGGTCGCCGTCTATGGCGAGGAACCTGATCCCCCCGCGTTGACCGTGACCTCCGGTGCCGTTCTCCTCCACCGTTTTCCTGATGTCGGTGAGGATGCTGCGCAGATCCGTACGGGCCCGCCGCTCCTCGCTCTCTGGCCACAAGAGCTCGGCGAGTTCCTTCCGCGGGTACTTTCTCCCGCTTGCGGCCAGGTAGGCCAGGAGTGCTAGGGCTTTTCGTCTGCCGAACCGGAGGCCCCGTCCCCCGAAGCTTATCTCAGGGGGGCCAAGCAGCTTGATACTCAGAAGCCCCATCCCCGGCCTCTCCACCGGCTCCCGTGAGCCTCACCCCGAGACGAGCATCGCGAATCGGCATCTGGCGGCCATCCATGGCTGAAGACGACCGGCTGATCTTCGCCCCGGTCCTTGCGGTAGATTCGGGCGCCGGTTGCGCCGGCTCTGCCGCCTTCCGTCTCGGTGGTGCTCACCGCTCCGCCTCCTTCTATCGGGTTGCCAGGTTGTCATTGAACTTACAGAATGGTTCGCGTTACAGCATCGGACATCCGACTCTAATCTTGTGGATGGAGGGGCTAGCAAAAAGATCAAGCTCGATCAGGATGCCTTAGAGGTTTGGTCAGGGCAGCGTTTGGTTGAGCGCATCGCGGAGCTGTCCACGCGTGGAGATCCCGAGCTTAGGGAAAGCTCGGTACAGGTGCGCTCCCACGGTGCGGTGGGAGAGGTAGAGTTGCTGCCCGATCTCGCGGTTGGAGAGCCCGGAGGCTGCCATGCGGGCGATCTGTAGCTCCTGCGGCGTCAGTAGTTCGTCTAGCGCCTCTGGACTTCGCCCGGTCTCGCCGGCTGCTCGAAGCTCCTGGTGCGCACGCTCGCTCCAGGGGATTGCTTCCAGGGCTTCGAACACCTCCCGCGCCGCACGCAACGGCGCTCGTGACTCCGCGATCCGCCGTTGACGGCGAAGCCACGCGCCGTACGCCAGCTGCAAACGCGCGCGAAAAAAGGGCAGGTTCGACAGCTCGCCGCCGAGGGCGTCCTCGAAGAGCGCCTCGGCGTAGTCGTCATCAGCGAGGATCGGGCGGGCGTAGAGGATCTCGAAGCGCACCCCCGGGGACGGCGTCCGTGCTGCCAGTCGCTCGATTTCGACCATGATCGCGAGTGCGGCGTCGCGGTTGTCGCTGCGCACCGCGGCGTCTGCCAGGTATCCGACGCCTCCCAACCGGTCCATGTGATGGTAGGCCAGATCTGCCGGGTCGAACATCCGCCGGAGCTGCTCGAACGCGTCGGCATAGCGACCGCCGCCCAGCGCCGCCACCCCGCGGGCATGCGCGCCTACGGCCAGCAAGGCGCTCAGGCGGTTGGGGACGGTGAAACGCTCGGCTTCGATGATCAGGCGCTCCGCGAGGTCCTCCTCGCCGCGCACTCCGGCCAGCAGGGCGCCCGCGATCTGAGCTCCGGCCGTCCATATCGGCTGCTGGGTCTCGTGCGCCAGCCGCCGGGCTTCATCGACAACGGACCTTGCCGCGTTCCATCTTCCGAGCCGGATCGCACTCCAGGCCCCCATGGTGAGCGACTGTGCCAGCAGGGCCAGCCGCCCTTGTGATCGTAGTTGCGACGTCGCGTCGTGGAAGAGCCGCAGGGCCAACTCGTAGTTGCCGACCGCGACGGCGGCCGTGCCGCCGAGATACGCCCCGTAGGGGTCGACAAACGTGCTCTGGGGAACGTGGGAAAGACGTTCGATCACCACCGCCCCGCACCGGATCGGACCCGCGAGCGCGAGGATGGCGATCAGTCGCGGGTCGGACTCATCGACCCCGAGCCCCTCGGCCGCGCGGACGACGCCCTCCCGCGCCTGCTCGCCGGGATCGACCCACCAGCAGCGCAGCGCGGCACCGTTGAGCAGTTTGAGCGCGAGTTCCGTATCCCCCGCCAGGCTCACCCGTTTGGCCGCCTCGAGGAGAGATTGGACTCGGGCCGGATCGCCCGGCACGCCGTCTGTGAAGCTCTCCTGGATCCAGGCCAGGCGCGCCCGCTGATGGAGCCCGGGGGCAAGCTTCACGGCCTCCTTCGCGAGACCCTCGACGAGGTCGTGCTGCCCGAGTTCGAAGGCGAGTTCGGCCGCGCGGAGGAGCCTCCCGCAGCGGCGGGCAGCATCGTCGCTGAGTTCGGCCGCCCGTTCGAGGGCGGCCACGGCGACGATTGTCGCGCCGCGGCGCTCTGCCCGCGAGGCGAGCTGCTCGAGCTCGGAGGCCACTTCCTCATTGGGCCCCAAGGTCGCCGCTGCCGCGTGCCACGCACGGCGGTCGGGCTGTCCTGACAGCACTTCGGCCAGCGCCGCGTGTGACGCCCGCCGCCGCGCGCCATCGGCCGACTGGTAGACCGCAGAACGCACCAGCGGGTGGCGGAAGCGCAGCTCGGCGCCATCCAGGTGGACGAGGCCCGCGGCCACGGCCGGCGCGAGCGTGCCGGGCGTGATCTCGCCGCCTTCGAGGGTGCTTGCGGCGAGGAGTAGTTCGGCGAGTAGACCGCCATCCGCAGCCGCGCCGATGAGTAACAGGGTTCGGGTTCCGGCGGGAAGGCCGGATGCTTGGGCCGCGAACGCGCGCTCCAGCCGCTCTGTCAGCGGCAGCGGCGCCGGCAGTAGCGAGCGGCCGCCTAGCTCATCTGTCCCCAGCGGGACCGGTAACTCCACCAGCGCCAGCGGGTTGCCGCCGGCCTGCTCCAGAAGTTGCTTTCGCACCGCAGGTGCGAGCTGCCTGCCGCACGTATCGAGCAATGCTCCGGCCGTCCCCTCGTCGAGGCCACCGAGCCTGAGTTCCGGCAACCCCGCGCCGTCGAAGAGTCCCTCCGCTTTGTCGCGGCTGGCAGCCAGGACGACGATCGGCTCGTGCTCGACTCGCCGGGCGACGAAGGCGAGCGCGCCGATGGTGGAGCGGTCCAGCCACTGCGCATCCTCGGCGACTACCAGCAGCGGCGCGCGTTCGGCGACGTCGGAGAGCAACTCGAGGAGGGCGAGCGCGATCAGGAACCGATCGGGCGCTTCCGCCGCGACCATCCCGAAGGCGGCGAAGAGCGCCGTACGCTGTGGCGGTGGCAGATCCTCGGCACGATCCAACACCGGCAGCACGAGCTGGTGCAGCCCGGCGAAGGGCAGGTGCGTCTCGGACTGAACCCCGGTCGCGCGCAGCACCCGCATACCGGCCGTTTCCGCGTACCGGACGGCGGCTGCCAGCAGGGTGGACTTGCCGATGCCGGGTTCGCCCCTCACCAGCAACGCCGCGCCGCGCTCGGAGACGCCGTCGACCAGCTGTTCGAGCCGGGCCAGCTCGTGCTCGCGGCCAAAGATGGGGTTCAGGGCGCTGTCGTGGGTACCGCTCAGCGGCGTCGTCATGGGTACAAGCATTGTAGCTTTTCGCAAACACCTGCGCCACGCGTAACGATCGCAGCGGGACGATATCGGCGCACAGATAAAGGGTTACGGCAGCGTGCGAACAGTCGGCGACCGCGATTACCCCGTCACGGTGATTCGTCACGCCGGCCTGGTCCGAATTGCGACTAGTGCAGCAGACGGGCCATCTGCTGCCAGTAGCCTGCGACGGGTGGGGCAGAGGTGGGGAAGCGGGTGGAGGTGGCCTAGATCTGCTCGCTGCCGCCGTCGACGAAGATCTCGCCGCCGGTCATGAAGCTGCTCTCGTCGGAGGCCAGGAAGAGGGCGGCGCTGGCGATCTCCTCGGGCTGGGCCACGCGATCCATAGGGATGCTGGCGGCCATGCCCCGAAGCATCGCCTCGGCGGCGACCGGGTCGGGGGCCAAACCGGTCAGGCCCGGGGTTGCGGTGGCACCGGGGATGAGGGTATTCACGCGGATCCCGCGCCCGACCAACTCCGCGGCCCAGGTCCGGCCGAAGGAGCGGATGGCGGCCTTGGAGGCAGCGTAGACGCCGAACGCCGGGGTGCCTCTGCTGGCCGCCGTGGAGCCGGATAGAACGACCGAGGCGCCCGGGTTCAGCACGGGGAGTGCCTTCTGCACGGTGAAGAGCGTGCCGGCGACGTTGCGGCCGAAGGTGTCGGCGTAGTGCTCGTGGGAGATCTCGCCGAGCGGGGCGAACTCCCCGCCGCCGGCGTTGGCGAAGAGCACGTCTAGGCCGGCGCCGTGGTCGGTGATGGCCTCGAAGACGCGGTCGAGGTCGGCCGGGTCGCTGACGTCGCCGCGGATGCCGGTAGCGCCGGGGCCGATACTGGCGATGGCCTCATCGAGCTGCGCCTGCCGACGTCCGGTGACGAAGACGTGCGCTCCCTCCTCGGCGAAGCGGCGCGCGGTGGCGAGGCCTATCCCCGACGTGCCCCCGGTAACCAGCGCCTTCTTGCCGTCCAGTCGTCCCATTGTCGTCCTTCCCGGGTGATTCATCTTCACCCCGCCTATCGTCTCCGGTTTGCCGCGTGGGGCAAATCTCCGGGAGAACCTAGCAGCGCGGCGTGGCAGGGGCGTTGCAACGGCCCCGCCTAGCCCGGCCGGACGAACCGCTGCGGCAGGTGCCGCCCGCGCGCTTCTCGAAGGCAAAGCCACTGCTGACGGCCTTCTGCCGGGCAGCGTCCCGTGCGGAGGCTGTGGTGCTGGGAGGTTCTCCACCGGGCTGAGGTAGGGCCGCCTTTGTCTGCTCGCAGACGATGTAACTTGAGAGCGCTACGCATCCTTCCCCGGCGACGTGGCGCCGCCGATCGTGAATTACCCCGGGGAGGTCCCGCGGGCCAGTACTGAGCAACACTTCATCCGCGGGTCGCGCCTTCTCTCCCTTGCCACGTTTTCGCAACGCCCCGTTGTTACGGTGTCGTGCGTGGACTCTATGGAACGCCCTTCCAGGGTGGCAGCGAGAAGCAAGATCAAGACGCTCTGCAACAGAGTTCGCGAGAAAGGGTGTACGAATTAGGCGAAGGAGACCCCAAATGGCATTCGATAGCGCCGGCGATGTTGGGTAGGAATCTGCTGTTGACCTGGGAGATCCCCGCAGGTCAGGAGGAGCCCTGGCGGCGGTTCTTGCAGGAACTCTCGGGTCCTCGCTACGAGGAGTACAAAGAGTCGAGGCGAAGGCTGGGGATCTCGGCCGAGTCCACCTGGCTCGCGCCGCGGAGTTCCGGGGGAGGGGTGGCGGTCATGTACCTGGAGGCCGAAGACCCCGAGCCGGCGCTCGAGCGAGCCCTGCGCGAGCTTGCGGCGCCGAAAGCACCTTTCGACTCGTGGTACGCAACTCAGATGCGCGCGCTCTTCGGCTGCGACTTCGCGCGGTTGCCCCGTGTATCGGGCGCAGAGCTCCTCTTCTCTTGGCCGGAAACCGCGGGTGAAGAGGATCAGAAACTCTCGGAGGGTTCCTAACCCCACGCTCCGCCCGTAACGCACGAGTTTCTGAAAGTATCGACGCCGCATCGTACCCCGGCGACCTGCTGGCGGAGGCCGCGCGGGGGGCTGGGACCGAAGGCCAAGGACGGCGCGAGCGCCACACGCTCCGGCACCCAGAGACGCATACGTTCGAACGGCGAGGCGAGAGGGCCGAGAGATCCGCGCCGGGTACCGGCCAAGGACCGAAACCAGCAGAAACGATTCGTCGCCGACGGTTTTCTCAGGTCATCCGATGAGCGCTGCCTTTGAAAAGCTCGGTATCGTGGCGGTCAGAGGCCGGTTCCACCGCGGCCCTTGCCGCGTCGCCGGCTTGCCCGGAAGGGTATACGAGGTACGCACGAGGCGCCGATGAGGGATGTGCGGAGTATGGCTTACGCGGTGGGACAGACCGTTGAGGTGTGTTTGGAGTTCGACCTACCGCTCGCCCAGGGGGTGCGCTTTGTCGTTGCCCCTTTTGCCAACGAACGCGGGGTCGATCACAAACCAAAACCGCCAACCCAGACGACCGGATATCGGCGCCGTAGCTCCCGGAATAACCGCGTACGCCAGGCCTCAGCGGGCGGTGTCGGCGACCCTCCCGAGCCACTCCGAGAGCAGGGCCCGCTCGCCGGGCGTGAGCGCGACCCGCGCCTCCGGTAGGATGGCCTTTAGCGCGACGGCGCGGTTTGCGACGCGCCAAGGACCATGGTCCTTGGTCGTCGCTTCGTCGGTCTCATCCATGGTTATGGCCCCGAGGATCGCCTCGCGGGTCGCGTGCGACAGCGCGGGGTCGCGATCTTCAGGCGCGGAGCCAAGCAGGGTCAGGGTGACGCCGATGCCGGCGGCATAGCTCATCTGCGCGGCGTGCTCCACGTCGATGCGCAGGCGACCCGCCTCGGCGACGCGCTGCATCAGCCCGTGCAGGATTTCAGACGCCGCAAGCGCCGCGGTGGACTCGGCACCCGGCCTGGGATTCCCGTACATGAGCACGTAGAGGGCCGGGTTGGCGAGACCGAACTCGATGTGGAGGTCCCAACCCCGCCTCAGCTCCTCTACCGGATCCTCCTCACGCTCCCGCGACGTCTTTTTGCGCAGGTACGCTGCGAACCCCTGGCTGGCCACCTCATCGAGCAGGCCGCGCATGTCCCCGAACTGCCGGTAGATCGTCGGCGCCTGCACCCCGGCAGCCGCCGCGACCGCCCGCGTCGTCACCGCATCCCGGCCGCCTTCGGCAAGAAGCTCCGCGGCCGCCCGCACGATCCGATCCCGCGAACTCGTCTTTGTCTTATTCTTCGTCGTCTCACTCATATTACATACGATAACATAATTATGTTATCTACGTTGCGTTTGCATTTGTAACGTGTTACCGTTATCGTTGATAACAATACCGGCTTCAGGGCTGGGGATGGGAGGCACGAAAGATGGACGCGTAGGCCGGCACGGCGGCACTTGGGAGATGATTACGGATCAGAAAGGAACCACCATGAAGATACTCGTTACTGGTGCCACGGGGACCGTGGGCGGGCACGTCGTCCGCCACCTGACGGGCCGGGGTCACGAGGTTCGGGTACTCGTGCGCGACCCGGCCGGGGCCACCTTCCCGGCCGATGTGGAGGTGGTCCGGGGCGACCTCACGGACGCCGAAGACGTCCGCCGGGCCTTGGACGGCGTGGACCGCGCTTTTCTCAACATGGCCGACGACAACGGCGCCGTCTTTGCCCAGGTCGCCGGGGAGGTCGGGCTCGGGCACGTGGTGCTTCTGTCGTCGTTCACGGCAGAGCACCCGCTGCCCAGCGGCGACCAGAACATCATCGCCGCGCGCCACAAGGTCGGGGAGCGGGCCCTCACAGAGGCAGGCGTCCCGTCCACGTTCTTGCGGGCGGCGGGCTTCGACTACAACATACTGATGTGGGCCGCCGGTGCGACGGACGGCGTGATCCGCGCGCCCTACCCCGACGCGAAGCTCCCAATCGTGCATCCAGAAGACATCGCCGCAAGCGCTGCGGCCGTGCTCCTCTCGGAGGATCCCGCAGGTGGGGTCTACACCATAACGGGCCCGGAGAAGCTGTCTGTTCGGGACCAGGCGCGGGTGCTCTCGGGCCTCAACGGGAAGGACTTCCGGGTCGAGACGATGACCGAAGAGGAGGCCAAGAGCAGCAAGTTCCCCGAAGGCACGCCGGACTTCGTGACGACCTCGGTGCTGGAGACGATGAGCCCGGCGGCCTCGGTTCTGGACCCGACGGGTGGCGTGGAGGCCCTGACCGGCCACGCCCCGCGCACCTTCGGCGACTGGGCGAACGAGAACAAGGAGGCGTTCTGATGACCACCCCACGGCCGGTCCTTATCACCGGGGCCGCCACCGGCATGGGCGCTTTGGTCTCGGTCTCCCTGGCCGCAGCCGGCCACAACGTCTACGCCTCCATGCGCGACCCCCAAGGACGCAACGCCGAGCGCGCCGACGCCCTCCGCGCCGCGACCGAAAAGGCGAGCGGGGACTCGGCCGGTGACGTCCGAGACCCTCCGGCTACGATGGGCGGCCGGCGCGGCGCCAGCCGATCGGGGTCGCGCCGTGGGCGCGCCCGAAGGTCCTCGCGAAGTAGCTCGGATTCCCGTAGCCCACCCTCAGGCCGACCTCTTCTGCCGAGAGGTCGGTCTCGACCAGCAGCTTGCGCGCCTCGGCCATGCGGCGCTCTGTGATCCACTCGAGCACCGTCCGCCCGGTCTTGCGCCCGACGACGGTGGTGAGGTGCCCGGGCGTCAAGCCCACCGCCCGCGCCACGTCCTTGAGTGAGATCGCCTCGCCGTAGCGCCCTTCGATAAAGCCAAACACCTCCGCGAGCAGAGGCTCGTCCCTGAGCCTCAGGTCCCCCACGACGTCAGCCGCGAGCCTCGACACCTCCACGAGCAGGAGCGTGAGGTGCGAGAGGACCGCCTCCCGGTAGCCGTCCCGCCTTCCGCGCAACTCGTCGTCGAGCGCGGAGAAGCGCCTCGACCACGAGGCCCGATCCTCGGGTGGGACCCTCAGGCGCTGGGCGCCCCCGGCAGCACCCCCCACGAAGGGGAAGAGCAGCGGGTGGGCGCGCCAGGAGAGGAAGGCGCCGGGCGCCCGGTCCCCCAGGATCTCGGGCGGGAAGTAGACGGTCCAGCCCGACGCCTCCCGAAGGCCGTCCGCCCCGTCGCCGCCACCTATCACCTCGCCCGGGGCGATGACGTAGGCGTCGCCCGCCTCTATCCGCCACTCCCGCTCCCCGAGCCGCAGCGAGCCGCCGTCCCCCTCGAAGTAGCGGAGAGCTAGGAAGTCATGCGTGTGGGCCCGCCCAGCGGGCGACCCGCCCCGGCGCCCGGGGAGGGGTCTCAAGACCCTCACTGCCGGCACCCCAGGCACCGCCTCAAACGTGCGCACCGATAGCCCGCCGCCGCGTGCGCCCGAAACCCTCCTTACACCCAAACCCGTACCTCACTTTAGTGGGTGGCTGCGGCGACCGGCGCCGACGGCCGTTCGCCCTCGATATTACCGAAAATCGTGCCATAAAACCCGAAGATCCACGCTTTACGCCTCTAGCAACGCCTCGGATACTAAGCCTACACCGGAAGATAGTCTTGCACGTCCAGTGAAAAGATGAAGATGAGATTGATCAGATGACGGCTTTCACAGGTTGGCGGTCTCCGGGAGTATGAACGAGCGGAACCATAAATGAGAGTGAGCGGGGAGGTCTTGCGATGACGAAGGCGGTCCTTTTCGGTACGTCGACGTGCCCGTGGTGTTCGAGGGCCAAGCGCTACCTCAACGAGAAGGGGGTCCTGGTCAAGGAGATCAACGTCGAGCGCGACGGGCGCCGCGCGCGGGACGTGATGAGAAAGACGGGCCAGATGGGGGTGCCGGTCGTCAAGATCGGCCCCGAGTGGATCGTCGGCTTCGACCGGCGCATAGACCGGGCGCTGGCCGCCCGGCGGTCGTGAGCGTCTTACGGACGGCCCATAACCAGGCGAGAGACGAGGAGGCAGAAGTGACACAGGTGGCAGAGAGGTTTGGGACGCAGACTCTAGATGAGGAAGGCCGGCCCCGCTACGACGTGGTCGTCGTGGGTGCGGGCACCGCCGGACTCTCTGCGGCGCTCGTCCTCGGCCGGTCCGGCAGGGAGGTGCTCGTCCTGGACGGCGGCGAGCCCCGCAACGTCCCTTCGGAATCCTCGCACGGGTTCTTTACCCGGGACGGCATCCACCCCGGCGAGATGCTTCGAATAGGCCGCGAGCAGCTCGGACCGTACCCCGGCGTGGAGTACCGGGCCGGACGGGCCACGGACGCGTCCGGCGCAGACGGCGCTTTCGAGGTGGTCTTGGAAGATGGGGGAGGGGTCGCGGCGCGCAAGCTGGTGCTCGCCACCGGGGTCTTCGATGAGCTGCCAGGGAGGCCCGGCTTCCGCGAGTTGTGGGGGAAGGGCGTCTACCATTGTCCCTACTGCCACGGCTGGGAGGTCAGGGACAGGCCGCTGGCCGTGCTGGCCCGCCCCGGAGCCGCCTTCGAGCGAGTGGCCCTGATCCGCAACTGGAGCCGGGACCTCGCGCTGCTGACCGACGGCGAGTGGGGGCTGTCCAAAGACGACCGCAAGAAGCTGGACGCGCTCTCGGTCCCGGTCTACGAGGAGGGGATCTCGCGCCTCGAAGGGGACCCGGCGCGGCCCGGGGGCGGGCTCGAACGCGTGCTCTTCGAGGACGGTTCCGCGCTGGAGCGCGACGGTATGTTCTACGTCCCGCCCCAGCGACTGCGCTCCGACCTCGCCAGCACCTTGGGGTGCGAGATCACCGCCCCGGTGCCCACGGTAGAGTTCGTAAAGGCTGACCCCATGACGCGCGAGACGACCGTCGCGGGGGTCTACTCGGTGGGAGATACCGTTGCGGGTCCGGGGCAGTCGATCGTCCTCGCCTCCGCCTCGGGCGCCGCCGCGGCTTACGTCATCACACACGCGCTGGCGCGGGAGGACGCGGAGGAGGAAGTCGCGGCGAACCCGGCACAGGGCGACCTCGGGAGGGCCGCCGGATGAACGCTCGCACCAACAGGGATCTATACGACACTCCCCCGGGTGAGGCCGACGGCGGGGTCGGGGCCTTCATCCGCTCGTGGTTGCCCGCCCCGCCGGCCCGGGTGCTGGAGATCGGCTCCGGGGATGGAGGGCTGGCCCTGGCGCTGGCCGGGGAAGGCTGGCGGGTGACGGCCGTGGACCCGCGAGCGCCGGAAGGCGAGCCCTTCGTCCGGGGCGCCGTCGAGGATCTCGACCCGTCCGAGCACGGGCCGTTCGACGCGGCGGTGGCTGTGCTCTCGCTGCACCATCTTCACGATTTGGGTGTAGCCCTCGAGAAGATACATTCGCTGCTGGAGCCTGGCGCGGTGTTCATCGTCGACGAGTTCAGCAAGGAAGAGCTCGAAGACGAGGCGACGGCCGCGTACTCCTTCTACCAGCGACTCGCCCTGCTCTATGGCGGTTATAGCCCCGTTACTCACAGCGCCGGCGCGGTGTACGAGGGGGAATCGTTCGAGTGTTGGCGCTCGAGGCTCGGCAGGTCCTGGGAACACATAGACGAGGGCCGGAAGATCCTCTCCGCCCTGGAGGCGAGGTTCGAAGGGCGGGAGTTCGCATCCGGCCCCTTCCTCTTCCGGGATGGGCTGGACCCGCTCCTCGAACCGCTGGAGAGAAAGCTCATAGAAGCGGGCCGGATACGCCCGATCGGCTTTCGCTGGGTCGGCGCCGCGCGAGGATAGCCCGGCGGCCGGGTCCGTGGGACGCGCCTACCAGACGGCAGCGGAAGATCCTGACGAGGGATCGAGTGTTTGCCATGAGGCTCAGTAGAGAGAGCAGGTACGGCGTGAGGGCCGTGGCAGAACAGGACGCGGCGGGCCCCTGACCCTGCTAGATCTCGCGGAACGACGCTCCGTTCGCCCGCACCCGTGCTCGGCGTGGCGGGAACGGGTCGGCCGAAGCCTATGGAGCAAGGTCGCCAGGTATCACAGCACCTCCAATGTCAGAATCGCTCCACCGCTCTGCTCGAGGCGGGCGAAGTAGGCCGTTGAATCGAGTAGCTGGTACGGGAAGTAGAGGCCGGGCGGGGTTGCCGGACCCCCGTCCAGTCCGATGAGCCGTTCGAGAACCATGGCGACCCCGAGGCCCGTCGGCGGCACCTGCCCCTCCGGATGGACGACCGCATGGCGGGTGCTAAGCGGGCGGCCCGCATGATCCTCCCCGGCGAGTTCGATGACGATCTCGGTCGACAGCGGCTCGCCGCGCCGGCGGGTGGAGCTCACCCCGATCGCGAGATCGAATCGTACGTTCGGCGCGCCGGTCGCGGTCGCCAGGCCGACGACGTCGTTGGGCGAGAAGGCGGTGGCCTCCATCTCGGTGCCGTCAACGGCGCGGAACGTGGCCCTGGCATCGTCGCCGACGCGCCAGAGAAAGGCGCCGTCGCGGCGAACAAGCGCCGCCGGCATGGTGTTAGTTTGCCGCTCCATGTCGGCTTCCGCAGCCGGACCGAAGGCATCCTGCTCGTCGAGCAGCGCGCCGATGGCGATGTCGTGGACCCGTCCGAACGCCCTGGCGAACTCGAGCGCGGGAACGGTCGTGGCGCCCACGAGCCATTCCGTGCCGAGGACGACCGGCGCGGCATCCGGGTCGTGTATGTAGGCCGCTACCTCGGGGGAGATCTCGTTGATGCCCGGAGAGATGCTGATGTGCGGCACGCCGCGTGACTGGGCGAAACGGAGCCCTGCGATCTTTTCGTCCATAAAAAGTACGGCGACGGCGCTGACCGGGCGCTCACCAAGTCCAAGGTCATCGGCGGCCAGGTCCAGCGCCACGCCCTCCGCACCGCCAAGCTCGGCCGCGGCTTCTTCGGCCTTGGCGAGATCGCGGCCACCGATCAGGAGCGGTGCATCGGGGTTAGCGTCGCGCAGGAACCGTGCCGTCCAACGACCAACGACGCCGGAACCGCCGATGAGCAGAATGGGATCCGGTGACAATTCAAAGCCTCCTTATCCTGGGCCAGAAAACTACCATCATAAACGGGCCCCACTAAATCACCCAGGGACCGCTCTTACGAGGACCAGCAGAGCCGCGCCAGCGGGCTGACCCTACTGACGGCGGCGATAGGCTTGTGGAACACGGTCTACCTCCGACGGTCCGTGGCGGAACCGCGGGCGCATGGAACCTGGCCAAGGTGCGTAGAGCACCCGGTCGCCTGCGCATCTCCTGCAAAAGCTCTCGCCTAGATCCCCCTCAAGAAGCAGAGGCTTTCCGCACCTTCACCGTGCAACGCACCCGAAATCATGTGTTCCTCCCTAACCTGTCGCGGGGCCTGAATCTGCTCTATAGAAAGGATGCTGAAGCCGGCGGGTGTCTGGCTCGGGGCGGAGGGCGCCTGCGCGGCTGCATCGTACTGCCCCGCCCAGTAAAGCCGTGCGGACGAAGAGGCAGCACTCAAGCTTCTCCCCGTCCGAGTCCGCTTCCGGAGGTCCCGGAGGGGCAACCCAGTGGAGGCGAGTTTCGAACGGTAAAGTCGATAAAATACAGTACGGATATGGACGTGGGGAAACTTTGTGGAAGGACGCTGCTTCAGGCCGCTCGGCTCTGTGGCGGCGGGTTGCGGGTCTGGCCGGGCATGCGGGAAAGCGGATGACGCCCCTTGGCGAGGAGAACGTTACGCACTACGGGCCGAGGCCTTCGGGGTCTCGACCGACCATACGGGACGTCGCCGCCACGGCCGCTGAGGCGTTGCAAGCCGTCTCCAACGTGGTCGACGGACGGCCGCACCCGATGACGCTGGCGACCAGGGGCAGGGTGGCGGCGATGGCTGATCACAGGTACAGGCCCAACGCGGCCGGGGCGCGGCGGTCGTCGCGTCCAAAGGGGGTGCGATCTGGACGGTCTGCCCAGGCGTGGCCGTAGGGTCTTGGACTGCGGGATCCAGCCGAGTGGAGCGGTGATATTCGATTGCGACGGGCTACTGCTGGACACGGAGGAGTGCTGGGCAGACGCTGAAGAGGCGCTGTTCGCCGAGCACGGCCTTGCGTACGGTCCGGAGGAGAAGAGGCTTCTCCTCGGCGCCGGCCCGGGCACGGCCGGCCGAGTGCTCGCGGCCGCGTTCGGGATGCCCGGTCAGGAGGAGCCTCTATTCGCGCGCCTGCTCGAACTCGCGACGGCAAGGGTCGTCGCGGGTTCCCGGCCCATGCCCGGCGCGGAGGGGTTGGTGCGTCGCCTCTCGGGCTCCCTACCGTTGGGCGTGGCGTCCAACTCCCCGCGGGCCCTGTTGGAGGCGGCGCTCGGCGCCGCCGGACTGCTTTATCACTTCGACGCCGTGGTGGGGTCGGACGATGTCGACGCGGAGAAGCCGGCGCCCGACACCTACCTGCTCGCGTGCCGGCGTCTGCATGCCGAACCCGCCCTCTCCGTGGCCCTGGAAGATTCGCGGACGGGGGTCGCCGCCGCCCGGGCGGCGGGCATGCTCGTGGTTGGTATCCCATCGGTCGCAGGGGTACAACTCGGGACGGACCTCGTGGCGCACTCCCTGTCCGATGAAGCGGTTTACCGCTTCATTCGCGGGAACGTGCGCCGCCCCGCGCGCTAATGCTCAGGGCGTCAAGGATACGGGTGACCCTGACACAAACGTCGCCCGGTCCGGGGCGGCGGGTGCCCACGCCGGGACGTTGCGTGACGCGGAAGTCGGCCCTGGCGCGCCAATAGTCGCTTTGCGGGGTCGGGAGTAACGAGCGTCCGCGCCGTTCGGCCGGGCTACTTGGTGCGGATGATGTCGAGCACTTCGGGAAGCAGTAGCGCGGTGGTGCTCAGGGCCTCGTCGGCGTGGATGGTCCCCTCGTTTCCGGACCAGTCGCCGAAATAGCCACCGGCTTCGCGAAGTATAGGCGGGAAAGGGCCACCGTCCCAAGGCTTCAAGGAGGGATCGAGCATCGCGTCCGCCCGTCCTGTGGCGACGAGGGCGTGGCCGTAGGCGTCCGACCAGCCCCTCGCGTCCCCCGAGGCGGCCAGGACGCGCCGCCACTCGTCCTGGCGGCCGTACTTTTCGAAGTCGTTGGCGGCCGTGAAGCAGGTTATGCCGTCTGAAAGGCGCCGCGTGTCGGAGACGTGGACGGTGCGACCGTTGAGGCGGCAGCCGAGGCCGGTGGCGGCGCAGAGCATCTCGTCGAGGGCGGGGAAGTAGGCGGCGCCGACCTCGCAGGTGCCCTCTATCTCCAAGCCGACGAGGACGGCGTATAGCGGAACGCCTCGCACGAACGCCTTCGTCCCGTCGATGGGGTCCACGATCCAGCGGTGGCTCCCATCCGTACCGGCATCGACCCCGTACTCCTCGCCCACTATGGAGTGCTCCGGGAACCGGGCGCGTATCTTGGCCCGGATGAGCTCCTCCGCCTCCCTGTCGGCGACGGTCACGGGCGTCTCGTCTTCCTTGAAATCCGGCCGCACCGAGCTCGATCCGAAGTAGCCGAGGGTCAAGCGCCCTGCCTCGTACGCGGCGTCGACGGCGAGGTCGAGGTAGGTTCGCAGATCCACCCCGCCACGTTAGCATACCCAGCTCCCTCGATGCTCTTGACGGGGCCGGAAGCTTCGAACGGGGAGCCTGACTCGGGGCGAACAGTAGGTCACGGTCCCTGACACCTCGAGGAGAGCCAACGGCAGACGGAGGGTTGGAATCCGCTTGTCCGCACGATAAACGGCGGGATGCAGCGACCGCGGATACGCGAGCGGCCTTGCCCCTGATGGCGTCGGGTGCTCGTAGCGAAGATGCCATTCGCCGGACGAGCGTTATACTCATGAGCGATTGAAACCTTGATCTTGATAACGGAGGTGTATCAGGGGTGGAGACGGAACTGCTCAAGAGTTTCGTGACGGTGGCCGAGGAGTTGCATTTCGGTCGGGCTGCGGAGAAACGGCACATAGCGCAGCCCGCCCTGAGCCGTCACGTGCAGCGGCTGGAGGGCGAGCTTGGGGCGGCCCTATTTGATCGGGACCGCAGGAACGTGGCGCTGACCGAGGCGGGTAGGATCTACCTGGACGAGGCCCGCGCCATTCTGGAGCGGGTCGAATATGGGCGCCGCAGGGTCGAGCGCGCCCGCCGGGGGGAGGTCGGGGAGATCTCCTTCGGCTACGAGGCCGCGACGCTCTACAACGTCTTTCCGGACATCGTGAGGCTTTACCGGGAGAAGTATCCGGACGTGTCGCTGTTCCTGCACGAGATGGTTACCGAGGATCAGATCTCCGCTCTTGCGGAGGACCGGCTCGACGTCGGCCTGATACACCCCGAGTTCACCCCGAAGGATCTAGAAGGCGAGATCGTCTTCAGGGAGCCCGTCGTCGTCGCCCTCCCTGACACCCACCCGCTCGCCGGGGAGGCGAGGGTCGAGGTCGCGGACCTCGCGGCCGACCCTTTCATCCTCTTCCCCAGACGCTTCGGCCCGGAGAAGTACGACCGGATGATCGGCCTCTGCGCCGCCGCCGGCTTTGCCCCGAACGTCGTCCAGGAGGCGGAGTCCAAGCAGGGCATGGTCGGGCTGGTGGCCGCCGGGATCGGGGTCGCGCTGCTCCCCGCCTCGGTCAGCAGCCTCCGGCGCGGCGGCGTCGTCTACGCCGAAATAGACGACGCCGACCGCTCGATGGAGATGGGCCTCGTCTGGAACCCGAAGCGCGCCACACCCGTCCTGACGGGCTTTCTCGACACCGCGCGGGAAGCCTGCCGCGGCCTCAACGCGACAGACTTCTCGGGGGCCGGGGTCGAGACCTCGGCCGGGGTCAGGGTACCCGCCGCCAGGTGAACCCCGGCGAGTAGGCTCGCCTACGCGCCGCCGGGGAGCGTGCCGCGCTCGCCGTACCCGGTGTATCGGACTCCGGCTAGTAGGTCACGACGGCTTTGAAGCGCACGTCGCCGGAGTCGACCCTGTCGTAGGCCTCCGCGACGCGCTCCTTGGGGAAGACCTCGACCATCGGCCTCACCTCGCCGCGCGCGACGAAGTCGAGGGCCTCGACGAGGTACTCCATGCCGTTATGGGCGGATCCGATGATCCGGTAGCTGTGCGAGACCAGAGGCAGCGTCGGCAACGTCATCTCGTCGAAGCCGATGCCCATCATGGCGACCGTGGCCCACGGGTTGAGGCCCCCCATCGCGTCGGCGACGGCGGCGTGCGAGTTGTTCGTGTGCATCAGCAGGTCGGCCCCGCCGGCCTCCAAGAGGCCCGCGCCGTCTGAGACGACGTCGTCCGCGCCGAGCTGGCGGGCGAGGTCCCGTTTGTCGGGGGAGTGGGTAACCGCGGTGACGTGGTAGCCGGCGGCCTTGGCGTACTGGATCGCGAGGTGCCCGAGACCGCCGATGCCGACGACGGCGACACGGCCGCCCAGTTTGACGTCGGCCCGGCGGATGGCGCCCCACACCGTGTAGCCGGAGCAGAGCGTGGGCGCGGCCAGCTCGTAGGAGACCTCGTCGGGCAGCCGGACCGTCCCGCCGGCGTCGACGGCGAGGTACTCGGCGTGGGCCCCGTCCACGTTGACGCCGGTGAGCGTCGGGCTGGCGCAGTTGGAGGCGGTGACGAAGCTCTTCACGTGCTCGCCGCGGCAGAAGTCGCAGCGGCCGCACGCCTTCTGGATGATGGGCATCCCGACGCGGTCGCCGACCTCGCGCGTCGTGACACCCTCGCCGACGGCGACGACCTCACCGACGCCCTCGTGGCCGAGGACCAACGGGAACTCCTTGAACGAGAGCGTGCCATGGGCCATCCACGCGTCGGTGCCGCAGATCCCACAGGCGTGGATCCTGACCAGGACCTGATCCGGCCCCACCTCCGGACGATCCCTCTCCTGCAACTCCCACCGGGCATTCGCCTCGGGAATGACGGCCGCCTTCATTTGCGTGGTCATCACTTGTCTCCTCTCTCGATGGTCCTGTACGTGATCGCTGCGCTACAGACTCTATGCCGGGCCTCTTATGACGTCCAATACTAAAAAACGACGCTGTGATAATGGATGTGCATCAAGACGGGACGCCGGGTCCTTTCAGTATTCGGCGTGATCGACCGCGTTGCGCAGGGCCACCTTCACACCCGACCGCAACACGAGGCTGTGGGCGAAGACCACGGTATCGAACTCTTCCTCGAGGCCGCGATGAAGGGAATGCCCGCGGGCAAGAGCGGCCCGCCGGAGGCCGTCGCGCACGCCGCCGGCTACCGTCATCGAGCGTTACTCTTCCGCGAGCTCGAATTCGACAGGTAGCTCAAAGCTAAAACAGTGAAAAATTTCTGCGAAACATGACAGTCGACGGACGCGCTGGTACGGACCGAAAGAGACCGGTTGAAACTCATAATGAGCGGGTAAGCGGTTCGAGTCCGCTCGTCGGCTCTCATTATCTGGTTCTGATGGGCGGGATAGACTCAATCATGAAACCTCCAAGGCTGTAGTTGAGGGGGTTCCCGCCGCGAGTTCCACCGCCGCAAACTGGGGTACATGCCGGTATCATGCGGATGACCTTGGCCTCGAGGCGAACCCTCTGGCCGAATGGAATTAGGAGGAGGGAGGAAGAATCGTGGAGGACGTGCACGTCTACGTAAACAGGCCGTCCGAGAAGGAAGACACGGCGCTGGAGGATCTGGGGGAGGCGCTAAGGGCGCTGGACTTCGTCTCCCATGTGGATCTCAACCCGCCAGGCAACGTGGTGGCGGTCTCGTACGAGGGGGGCAGGGAGGAGCGCGAGGCCATCAAGCGCGCGATAGAGGAGGCCGGGTACGAAATCTCCAGGCTCTCCGTGAGATCGGAGATCGAGGACGTGGACCGGAAGCTCTGGGACATCTGAGTACCCAAGAGGGCGGCGGCTCCCGCGGGAGCGGTACCTCGCACTCACCGGGCTCGTCGTGGGACGGCGGGGTTGGCGCACGCGCCGTGCTCCGGCTTGGGCGTGTTGTTGGGACCGATGGCTGAGCTTTCAAGGTTGGCGGTCGTGGCGGCGTTTTTGGCGTGCCTGACGGGTTGCTCTTCGGAGATCGAAGGTGAGGCGCGCGGGACGGGGGGTGGGTCCGTGACGGCGCAGACGGAGGCGACCGCGCGCGAACGCGTAGCGACGGGAGACATAGCCCCGACACCGGGCGTGCCCGAGGAGCTCGACTACGTGGCACTCGGCGACTCCCTGGCCGTCGGGGTTGGCTCGGAGCGGGGCTACGTGGAGCGCTACGCGGGGCACCTGCGCGACGACACGGGCTCTAGCTTGCGCGTCGCCAACTTCGGGGTGAGCGGCCAAACCGCGCCGGAGCTGCTCGGGGTGTTGCGGAACGACCCCGAGATCCGCGCGGCCCTCCGCCGGGCCGAGGTCGTCACGTTCAACACAGGGATCAACGACTTGGGCGAGGCGGGCAGATCCTACGAGAACGGTACGTGCGGCGGTCCAAACGGCCAGGAGTGCCTGCGCGAGGCCGTAGGGTCGATCGAGCGGGACTGGGACTCGGTGACCGCGGAGATCGTGCGCCTCCGGTCGCCCGACGACGCCATCATCCGCACGACTGGCCTCGGGTACACCCCCAACGTCGGCGGGGTGTTCAAGCCCTACCTGGCGGAGGTGAACCGCCATATCGCCGCATCGGCGGATAGAAACGGCATACCCCGCGTCCAGGTCCGTCTGGGAGGGGAGGGCCTGAGCGCCGACGGTGTTCACCCCAACGGCGAAGGCTACGAGGAGATCTCGGCCGCGCTCAGGACGCTCGGGTACGAGCCCTCCGGTCTTGGCTGAGAGACGGGCGTTGATTTTGTGGCGGGTCGCCGAGGTAGGCGGCGCTATGGGCTATGATGGATCGGCTGGACCCGAAGGTAGCAGTGGGTGATGTGTCCGCAACAGGGGAGGCGAAGACGCGGTGATCACGCTCCAGGAAGCCCAGGCAATCCTTTCCGCCGCCGGGCGGAAGGCCGAGGAGATAGGCCAGCCGATGAACATAGCGGTGATGGACGCGGGAAGGAACCTCGTGGCCTTTCACCGGATGGACGGGGCCTGGGTGGCGAGCACCGACATCGCCATAGACAAGGCCTTCACCTCGGCCGGGAGGGGCCTAACCACGAGGAAGATCGGCGAGATGGCCCAGCCGGGCCAGCCGCTCTTCGGCATCAACACCACGAACGGCGGCCGGATCGTGATTTTCGCCGGCGGCATCCCGCTGACGCGCGATGGCAGCGTGGTCGGCGCGATAGGGGTGAGCGGGGGCACGGTGGATGAGGACCACGAGGTCGCTGAAGCCGGCGTCGCCGCCTTCGGCTAACACCCTCACCCGAGCCCCAAGAACGCTCGCATGGCCCCGGTCGTAGCCCGACGGCGACCGACGGCCCCGCAATAGCTCGTTCCACCGCAAGATCCTCCGTTGGCCGCGGTGATCGCCTTCCGCTGAGGGTCCGGGCGGTGCCCGGGCGTTGCCGGGGTGCGCGAGAAGAGATGCGGAGATGAGGCCGCGTACCCGACTCGCGGACCCGGGGGGAGCCAGATGCCTCTAGATGCCGCGCTGGTTGGGGCGCTGCACGTCGAATACCTCGCGAAGAGGGACCTGGTGGGGGAGGGGCGGGCCCGCCACACGCTCTTTCAGACCTCGACCATCGAGGCGCTCCTTGGGGGCAGCTACGACGGCGACGTCAGCTTCGCCGAGCTGGAGGAGCGTGGGAATTTTGGCCTGGGCACGCTCGACGCCCTGGACGGCGAGATGGTCGCGCTCGACGGGGCCTTCTACCAGATAAAGGCCGACGGGCGGGCCTACGCCATCGACGGCCGGGCGCGGACGCCGTTCGCGGTCGTGACGTTCTTCGAGCCGGGGTTGTCCCGCGCGCTCGATGGGACCATGGATCTCGCCGGGCTCCGCGCCCACGTGGACCGGCTCGTCGGCGGGACTACCGCCTGCTGCGCCGTTCGGGTGGATTGACGCTTCGAGCACGTCAGGACGCGTAGCGTCCCCCGGCAGCGCAGACCCTACCCGCCCCTCGTGGAGGTCGTCGAGGGCCAGCCCACCTTCGAACTGCACGACGTCCCTGGCAGCCTCGTCGGCTTTCGCTTCCCCGACCACGCCCGGGGTCTGAACGTCCCCGGCTACCACTTCCACTTCATAACCGACGACAGGAGCGCGGGCGGGCACGTGCTCTCGTGCCGGCTGGCCCGCGGCGAGCTCCGCGTCGACCGCGAAGCGGATCTGCGGCTGGAGCTACCCCCGGACGTCTCCCTGCCCGTACCCGGGCGAACGGCCGGCGACGACGCGCTGGATCGCGTCGAAAAAGAACCGTAGCGCCGGAGCGACTTTCCCTTCTTCCACAACGTCTTCCCTCAGCGCGGCGGACCGGGTACCTTGCCCCGGTTCTCCGTCTTCCGCGCAGCGCGCATCACCCACGAACACCTATCGGGTTTCGTCCGGTGACCCCACCCCATCCCCCTCCCGGCCGGCGCATGACGCCTCCTCGCTTCCTGGACGGTGGCGAGAACAGTGACGGGCGAGAGGGAGGAGGCTTACGGGTGGTTTCGGAGGAGCGGCAGGCCTCTCGCCAGGGCGGTCTCCCACTCCTCCGAGCCCACAACCGAGCGCAGGTCGGTGGGGGGATCCGGGTCCGCCGCCTTTTCGCGCAGGGGGAGATGCCACCATCCCACGTCGTGCCAGGCGCCCATCTTGTAGCCGACCCCCTGGTAGACGCCGACGAGCCGGAACCCGACCGACTCGTGCAGCCCCACGCTCGCCGGGTTCGGCAACGTGGCCCCGGCGTAGGCGTTGTAGAAGCCCTGGAGGGCCAGCGCCGCGAAGAGCGAGGCGTAGAGGGCCCGCCCGACCCCCATCCTGTGTGACCCTCCGTCGACGTAGACCGAGACGTCCACGGACCACTGGTAGGCCGCCCTGGAGCCGTGCGGGCCGGCGTAGGCGTAGCCCAACACCCGTCCCCGGCGTTCGCAGACCAGCCAGGGGTAGCGCTCCAGAGTGCCCTCGATGCGCCGGAGCATCTCGTCCGCGCCCGGAGGCTCCGATTCGAAGGAGATGATCGTGCCGGTCACGTTGGGCGCGTAGATGGCCGCGACCTGCCCGGCGTCGCGCCCGGTGGCGAGCCTGATCCCTGAATGTGACCCACTGCCCGAATCGCCGCCCGTCGTGCCCACCGCGTTCCCCGCCTCGCCTGCGCCTTACGCCCCGAGTTTGCATCACGAGAAGCCCTGGCGCATCCTCCCAATGGCCAAAATTTCTGAGAAGGGCCGTTCCGGGAACGACTACTTTTCGTTTTTTTGGAGATACGGTATGCGACGGCCGCCCGGCACGAGCCCGGCGGACGTTGGTATGCTTCCTTCGCGAGCACTCGAGGGGAGGAGCGCGGGGATGAACGGTGCGGAGAGCCTTGCCAGGACGTTGACGGGTGCCGGGGTCGAGGTCTGCTTCGCCAACCCCGGCACCTCGGAGATGCACTTCGTCGCGGCCCTCGACCGG
>CADCUT010000176.1 GCA_902805975.1 uncultured Rubrobacteraceae bacterium
CTGACGCCTTCAATACGATCTCGCCAAACGCCTGGATAAAGCGCCGGTGGGAGTCCCGGGCGAAGCGCTCGTCACCCGTGCTCTCCGCGAGGCCGAGGACGGTATCGTCGTTGAGGCCGAGGTTCAGGACGGTGTCCATCATGCCCGGCATGGAGACCGCGGCCCCGCTCCTCACGGAGACCAGCAGCGGGTTCTTCGGGTCTCCGAAACCCCGTTCCGCGGCCTCCTCCACGCGCTTGAGGTTCTCCTTCACCTCGTCCATCAGGCCGTCCGGCATCTGCCCCGTCTCTATGTAGGAGACGCAGGCTTCGGTCGTGATGACGAAGCCCTCCGGCACCGGAAGCCCGAGGCCCCGCATCCGCATGAGGCCCGAGCCCTTCCCCCCGCACAGGGCCAGGACGTCAGATGAATCAAGGTCGTCCGAGAACCCGTAGACGAACCTTTCGGCACTCGCTCCGTTGGTCCCTTCGCCCGTTCGGCGGTCTTCCGACGCCTTCATTGTCTCCTCCTAAAATCCGCTTGCCCGGCGCCCGCCGCGGATCCCACAACCGCCACGGGCGCGCAAAAACCCTACAACTCGGAGACGATCTTCTTCGCCTTCGGTATGGACGGGGCGCTCATGCTCAGCTCGGCGACGCCGAGGTCGAGTAGCTTCTGGATCATGTCCGGCTCCCCCGCCGCCTCGCCGCAGACGCCGACCCAGATGCCGGCTTCCCTGGCCGCCTCGCAGGTCTTGCCGATAAGGTCCAGGACCGCCGGGTGGTCCGCGGTTTGCAGGCGCGTCAGGCGCTCGTTGCCCCGGTCGGCGGCCAGCGTGTACTGGACCAGGTCGTTGGTGCCCACGGAGAAGAAGGAGACCTCGGGGGCAATGTCCGAAGCCCGGATCGCCGCCGCGGGCGTCTCGATCATCACCCCGACCTCCACATCGCCGTACTCCGTCCCCTCGTCTTCGAGTTCCTTGCGGCACTCTTCGAGGATCTCTTTGGCGGCGCTAAGCTCCACGTTGTCAACGACCATCGGGAACATGATCCGCAACCGGCCGTGGGGGGCGGCGCGCAGGATCGCCCTGAGCTGCGGCTTGAACAGCTCGGGAACGTCGAGGCACATCCTGATGCCGCGCCAGCCGAGGAAGGGGTTCTCCTCCTCAGGCTGGTCCACGCCCGGCAGGTCCTTGTCCCCGCCCACGTCTATCGTGCGGATGATGACGGGCCGCTCCCCGAACGCCTCTGCCACGCTGCGGTAGGCCTCGTACTGCTCGTCCTCCGATGGCAGGTCGGGCCGCTTCATAAACAGAAACTCCGTCCGGAAGAGGCCGACGCCCTCGGCGCCCCACTTGATGGCGCCGTCCGCCTCCTCCGCCGAGCCGATGTTGGCCGCGACCTCGATGCGCCGGCCGTCTTTGGTGCGGGCCTCGGTGTGCTTGTACTCTTCGAGCGCGGCCGCCTCCATATCGGCATCCCGCTGCTTCTGCTCGAACTCCGAGAGTATGTCGTCGCCCGGGTCTACGACCGCGTAGCCCTCGTTGCCGTCGATGGCGGCCGTCTCGGCCCCGAGTGCGTCCTCCAAGGCCTCCCCGACCCCGACGACCGCCGGGATGCCGAAGGAGCGGGCCATGATTGAGACGTGGGAGGTGCGCGAGCCGCCGGAGACGACGAAGCCCAAGGCCATCCCTTCGGGGATGCGGGCCGTATCCGAGGGGGCGAGGCTGTGGGCCAGGATCACGGACGGCTCCGCGAGGCTTTCGAGGCCCGACGGCCCGCCGCCCATGAGCTCGGAGGCGATCTGGGAGGCCACGTCGCGCACGTCGTCTGCGCGGGCGGCCATGTACTCATCCTCCATCGCGGCGAACATCCCGGCGAACTCCTCGCCGACGGCGATCACACCGGCCTCCGGGCTCTCGAGGCCCCGCACGCGCTCCTCGACCTCGGACTGGAACTCGGGGTCTTCGGCCATCTCGGCGTGCGCCTCGAAGATCCCGGCCTCCTTCTCGCTGCCCCCCTCCCGCATCTTCTCGGCGGTAGCCGCGAGCTTTACCGTGACGGCCTCGATGGCGGCCTTGAACCGCCCAAGCTCCTCCTCGACCTCGCCCTCTGAGATGTTCTCGCGCTCGGGCTTGAGCTCTCTTACGACGTGCACGAAGACCGGGCCGACGGCGACCCCTTCAGAGGCCGCGACGCCGGTCAGGCGGGTGCCCGGCACCGTCTCTGACATCTTCTACTCCTCCTCTTCGGAGAGGACGGCGACCAGCGCGTCGACAGCGGCCTCCTCGTCCTCCCCCTCGGCCCGGATCACGACCTTGTCCCCGTGCTTGGCCCCGAGCGTCATCAGGCGCAGGGCGCTCTTGGCGCTGACCTCCCGGCCGTCCTTCACGACGACGATGTCCGAGGAGAAACCCTTGGCCTCCTTGATGAACCGCGCTGCGGGCCTGGCGTGCAACCCGGCCTCCGGGACGACGGTCGCTTCTTTCTCCACCATCTACCTGCTCCTCTCCCTAACTTTGCTCTTCCCATCGAATAGGTGCGGGGCCGATATGCCCCCTTTCCATCCACCCGATAGCCATTATGCTCCGTCCCCCGTCCCGGCGTAACTACTGGTCCCGAGCGACCGTTCCCCTAACCCCCGGTGGGATCCGGGCTCTCCAGGACGAGGTCCACGAGCAGGTGGTCCTCCTCTATCCCGGCGTAGCGGGCCAGGGCCGCGCGCTCGCCCTCGGCACTTATCGTCTCCTGCAACTCGACCGCCTCAGCGTCTTGGGGGTGGTCGAAGGCGAGCACCGCCTTTATGACCGCGGCCAGGCGCGTCGGCCTGCGGCCCATGTCGAGGAGGCGCAGGGCCGGCGAGACGAACCGCTCGTCGTGGCCGAGCTTGCGGATGGGGGCGCGGGCCACCCGCGTTACCTCATCCGAGATCCTCGGGTTCTCGAAGCGGGCGAGGACCTTCTGGCGGTACTCCTGGAGCTCGTCCGGATCGAAGCCGTGCTCGAAGGCGAGCAAGAGCCCTGTCTCCTCCAGAGCCTTTGAGGACGCGTCGCGGACTTCGGGGTCTTCGATGGCGGCGTCGATCGTGGCCAGGCCGCGGGCGTACCCGAGGTAGGCTACGGTGGCGTGGCCCGTGTTCACCGTGAGCAGCTTCCTCTCGATGTAGGGCATCGGGTCGTCCACGAAGGTGACGCCCGCTATCTGTGGGCGAGGGCCCTTTATCTGGGAGGCGTCGACGACCCACTCGTAGAAGGGCTCGACCATCACGTCCACGCTCATGCCTGGTACTCCGGCACGATGCGGTCAACCGCCGCGTTCGGGAAGCCGGCGATCTCATCGACCGCCCCGGCGCTCTCCTGCGGTACGTGCTCCAGCACGTGCCCCTTGAGAGCCTGGCTCGCCCCCACCATGTTCTCGCAGGCGATCACGTTGACGGGCGCCCCCCCGAGCCGTACCCGCTCCATGAGCCCCTGCGCTATGGCGGGGGCTATGACGGGAAGTATGGACGGGCCGACGGCCGTCGTGACGAGGTCGGCCCCGGCGATGCGTTCCGTCACCTCTTCCGCATCGTGTGCGGAGTGGAGGGCTGTAACCCCGTCAACGGTGATGTGCGTCTCGCCCTCGTCGGCCAGGATGACGTCGTAGCGCCCTTCGGTTTTCAGGGCGTCGACCACGTCGTCGCGGACGTCGACGAAGACGATATCGTAGCCCGACTCGTGCAGGAGCTGGCCGATAAAGCCGCGCCCGATGTTGCCGGCCCCGAAGTGGACGGCGCGCACTCAGATCTCCTCGTCGAAGATCGCCAGCAGCTCCTCCTTGGTCTGGGCGTTGACGATCCGCTCGACGTTCTCCTCCTCGGAGACGACGATCGAGATCCTGGAGAGGATGTCGAGGTGGTCGTCGCCCTTGCCGGCAATCCCGATGACGAGCTTCGCCACGTCCCCGTCCCCGTACTCGACCCCGTCGGGCACGGTGATGATGGAGAGCCCGGACTTCGTCACCCATTGCTTTGAGTCGTTGGTGCCGTGCGGTATGGCGACGGCGTTGCCCATGTACGTCGAGACGGACTTCTCGCGCTCGAACATCGAGTCCACGTAGCGCTCGTCGACGTGGCCGTTCTCGACGAGCAGCTCGCCGGCCCGCCGAATGGCCTCGTCCTGGCTGGCGAGGCTCGCGCCCAGCTCGACGGTGTTCGGGGTCAATATCTCATCGGTCATGATGGAGCTCCTTTCACAAGAGTTTGTCGCGCAGGTAACGGGCAAAGATGTTCTGGAGCACGGCGACGACCTGGGCCTCCGAGCCGTTCTCGAAGGTCTCGCGCTCCAGGGGTTGTTCGACCATGGCCACGGAGATCTCGCTGATGGCCTCGAGCGCCACCGTGGAGATATCTAGCGGCGCGACCATCAAGAGGGTACGGCGCACCCGCATCATCGCCCCGTCCATCCCCTCAAGATCCAGGGGCTCGTCAAAGTCGTGCAGGGAGAAGGCGGGCCTTACGACGGTGTTGTCGCGGGCGTGGAACAGGGCGAGGGCGGTCTGGGGGATGCCGATCCCGCCAAGCTCCATGCGCGCGAGCAGGCTGGCCTCAAGGCTTCCCGGGTCCGAGACAAGGTCACGGGCGGCGAGCGAGGCGCACATCAGGCGCACCGCCTCGGGGATAGAGCCGCGGGCCTCGTGCCGCTCCACGGTGACGTCGTCGACGAGCTCCGCGATAAGCTGCGTCGCCTCGGCCATCTGGCGCAGCTTGACCTGCCCCCCGCCGAAGACCTCAAGGGCCTCCGAGACCGCCCGGTTCGCGAGCCGTCCGCCGAGCACCTTCTCCCTGAGGTGGTCCCTGATCCTGCCGATCTCCTCCTCGGAGAGGAGCGGCCTTACCTGCACGTAGGTCTCGGCGGGGATCCGGAGGGGGACCGTTGAGACGACCAGGTCGAACTCGTTGGCGTCGAGCCCGTTCAGGTCGAAGAGCGAGGCGTTGTGAAGGCGCCGGATCTGGGGGAACGCCTTCTCCAGCCTGGAGGCGAGTATCTTGGAGGAGCCGATACCGCTGGGGCAGATTATGAGGACGCTGTTCGGGAAGTTCCCCTGCCCGCGGTCGAGCGCCGCCCCGAAGTGCATGGCTACGAACCCGGCCTCCTCCTCGGGGATGTCGTCCTCGACGAAGATCTTCTTCATCCCCCGGTCAACTAGGTCGAAGAGGGCCGGGTAGTCCTCTTTCATCTCGGCGAGCAGGGGGTTTGAGATCCTCATGTTCTCCCGCAGCCGGTGGATGGCCCGCTCTACGTGGGCCAGAAGCCCCGTGTACAGGGAGCTGTCGCCGACAAGCGCCACGCCGGTCTGCTCCGAGACGTAGTGGATGAGGGCCTTCACCCGCGAGGCGATCTCGAGGTCCGAGCCTTCGAAGTAGCGGTCAAGCTCCTCGTCCTGCCGGAGCTTGGTGCCGCGCAGGTGCCGGGTCAGATAGACGACCTCTTCTTCGGGCACGTCCAGCCGGAAGTCCTGTTCTATGGCCCCGGCCAGGTTCTTGGCGTTGTCGTACTCGGCCGTCTCGCGGAGCCTCTGGAGGACCTCGTCTTCCATCTCGATCTCCCCGCCCCGCAAGAGGCGTTCGATCATCAGCGCGACGTGGACGCTCAGGTTCACGAAGGCCTCATCGGCGATGGCGTAGGGGAGGCGCTCCACAGCCTCCCTGGTCAGGTTCTTCGCCGTCTGGAGCCGCTCCTCGTCGATCATCCCCATCAGGCCGGCCGAGACGAGGTCCGTGGGGCCCGCGGGAGGCCCGCCGGAGCTTCCGGGGCCGGAGAGGAAAGCCGCCTCGTCGAGGTCTTGGAGGACGAGCTGGCTCATCGCCTGGCGGCGGTCTTCCTCGGCGCCGAGCACCCGGACGCCGGAGCCGCGCTTGCGCAGGAGCGAGAGCCCGAAGGCCGCCAGCCACTCCTCCGCCCCGTCGAGGTCGCGGCTCACCGTCCCGATCGAGGACTTCGACCGGCTCGCCAGCGCCCGCAGCTTTATAGGCTCGTCCGAGCCGAGCAGCATCCCGAGCAGGGAGGTCCGCCGCTCCTCCGGCGTGGGCGCCTCCGAACGCATCTTGTTCGACGCCTCGAGCGCCCGCGCCCGCGCCGAGGGCGCCCCTTCGACGTTGATCCCCCTCCCCGCCTGCCGGACGAGCGTCAGGTCATGGGAGGCGAGGAACTCAGAGGCCGGTTGCAAATCGCGGTGAACGGTCCGCGCGCTTACGCCGAGTTCGTCGGCGAGGTCGTCGGCGGTGAGACCCTCAGGATGACGCAACAGGACTTCGATCAGCCGTATCTCGCGGATCGTGAGCCCCATTGCGCCATGCCCTGTTTCCGTTCGTCCCCCTAAACGCGCGCCGTGGAGATCTCGTCGATCAGCTCGTCGTACTTGGGGCTGCCGAGAAAGTTGTCGACCGAGATGTGCCTGGCCCCCGGCAGCTTCTGTCGCGCCCGGTCCGTCAGGTCCTTGTGCGTGATGACGACGTCCGCATCGTCGGGTATCTGGTTGATCGCGGTGTTCTTGACCTCGATGTCCGTCAGGCCGGCCTTCTTGGCCT
>CADCUT010000177.1 GCA_902805975.1 uncultured Rubrobacteraceae bacterium
CCGGCCTCTTTTCGTGTCCGAACTTCGGAGAACCCCCTCAGGAAACTGTCTGAAAAGGGGTTCTGAGGCGCTGGCTCGGTAGGATACCGAGCATGAGAAAAGCCTACCAGAGCAACCTCTCCGACGCCGAGTGGGGCTGCCTGGAGCCTCACCTTCCCGCTCCCGAAGCCAGCGGGCGACCCCGTCTCCATAGCCCGCGAGAGATCCTCGATGCCATCTTCTACGTGCTCAAGAGCGGCTGCGCCTGGAGGCTCCTTCCTCACGACTTCCCGCCCTGGAAGACCGCCTACCACTACTTCAGAGCTTGGCGTTTGAGCGGACTCTGGGAAAGGGTGCACGCTGCCCTGCGCGAGCGGGTGAGGGTGCGTATGCGGAGGAACCCCCATCCGAGCGCCGCCATAGTGGACTCCCAGTCGGTGAAGACCACCGGCGTGGGAGGGGAACAGCGCGGCTACGATGGGGCCAAGAAGGTCAAGGGAAGAAAGCGCCATCTTCTGGTGGACACCGAAGGGTTGGTGCTCATGACCAAGGTCCACAGCGCCAACATCACGGACCGCGACGGCATAAAGCTCTTGTTGGATCTCTCCGCGCGCGATCGTCTGCCCGAGCGTCTCCACCATCTGTGGTTGGACGCCGGCTACACCGGCCAAGACAGGGGGGCCGGCTGGGTGGAAAGGACGCTGGGATGGACCGCAGAGATCGTGCGACACCCGCCCAAGCCGGCCCCAGAGGAGGTCATGATGAGGTGGGTTAGGGAGTTCAACAAAGAGGGCTTGGCCATCGACCCGAAGAAATTCATGCCGGAGAAAGGCCCGAGGCCGTTCCTACCGAAGAGGTGGGTGGTGGAGCGGACCTTTTCTTGGCTTTCTCAGAACAGGAGGATGAGCAAAGACTACGAGCGGCTGCCGGAGAGCGGGGAAGCCTTCATCTACGCGGCGATGAGCCGCCTTATGGCGAGGCGATTGGCCCACTCGTGAGGGTTTTCAGACAGTTTCAGGCCAAACTTCACAGTATCGAACCTTCCCCGAGGTTGGATGAATACCTTGGTACGCTTTGGAGATGGAACGCGACGAGTACCAGGCGCGGGTCGTAGGGGATCTCCGCCGGATCTTGCTCGACCACGACGGGCGGGCCAAGACGCTAGACCGGGAGGGCACGGGCAGCCGCGTGGTGGTGGAAGAGGTGCGGCTTGAGGGCTCCCCCGGCGAGGGGATGGTGGCCGTAATGTACCGCGACCTCCACCGGTCCGAGTGCCTGTTCGGGTGGCGCATGGAGGCCATGGAGCCGGAGGACGAGCCAGAGATCTGGGCGACTATAGTGTGGGCCAACTTTCTAGAGCACGTGATCGGCACGCCCCACGGCTTGCCCGCCGGGTGTTCCGAGGATGGGATCACTTGGACGTACTAACCCCTTCGAAGTTCGCGGAACATTCCTTCCACGCACGCGGGTGAATAGGGGTAGGATGCTGCGAGACGGGCACAAAAACACGGGGGTCGGTTCTCAGCTTGGAAGGGCGCGAGGGGGCGGGTCGGCGGCACAACCGGGAGGTGCTGGACCACCTGCGCCATCGCCTGACCTTGGGGGAGCCCGTGACGCTCCTGGGCTCCCCGTACCGGCTCATCACCGAGGAGGTGAGGCGCGAGGAACGCGGGGGCCAGGAGGAAGCCGTGGTGCGGTTCGGCCTGGCCGGCGACGGGCGGACGTTCGGGTTTCGCATCGAGCTGTCGCTGATGGGCGACCCTTCCTTTGAAGACCCGATCCTCACCGCCGAGACCATACTGGTGCTCCTGGACGAGGCGGTGCTTGTGGGCCGGCGCTCCGCGCCTGACCCGGAAGGCGTCGTCTGGGTTTCCTAATAACTTCGAAGAACTTCCTCTTCTAGGCAGTCGGACGAATAGGGGCGAAGCGAGGGGCCGGGCACCGGAACGACAACCCGGCCCCGTCGCGCACTGGCGCTTCGCGACTCCGCCGTCGGGTTGCTAAGATCCGCGGATGCCCGATCCACAAGACCGCGCGGAGCCGCCATGCGCCGCGGGGCGCGTCCGCCTCGTGCGGCTGAGCGCCCCCGCGCTGCGGGCGCTCGCGGACGGGGACCTGGCCGCGGCGAACCGGGCGGTCGCCGTCCCGCTCACGCCGTACTTCGTCGGCCCCGACCAGCGGGGTCTTTGGCGGCTCCGCAGCGGACAAGTCGCGGCCAACCCGGCCAGCGCGGCCTGGGTCACCAACGTCATCTGGGACGACGAGCGGCGGGTCGCCGTGGGGCACGCCGGCTACCACGGCCCCCCCGACACGCGCGGTATGGTCGAGGTGGGCTACGAGGTGGACCCCGCCTACCGCCGGCGGGGGTACGCGCGCGCGGCGCTCGAGGCGCTGCTCGGCCGGGCCGCCCGCGAGCCCGACGTGCGCATCGTGCGCGCCTCCGTCGGCCCCGACAACGTCGCCTCGCTGCGCCTGCTCTCGCAGTACGGGTTCGTCGAGGTCGGCGAGCAGTGGGACGATGAAGATGGCCCCGAGACCGTCTTCGAGGTCGACGCCAAGTGACCCGCCAAGCGGCAAACTAGGCGCGGCACCTTGGGCCGTAGTCGACGGTCCTGCCTATGGCAGAAGGTGTCCAACCACGTGGCCATGGTAGGGAACGGGGGGCAGTCCCGCCCGGCGTGGAGTTAAACTTCTTAGACCCCCCTACGCCCGAAGTTCGGAGAACACGCCCTCCACGCACTCGGGTGAATAGGTTCTACCGACACACCCGGCGGGTACACTGTGGGAGAGGAGGTCGTGGTGTCGAAAGAGGAGATGTGGGCGGGGCATGATAGAAGCTTCGTGCCATTGCGGTGCCGTCCGCTTGGAGATCGACGACTCCCCGCCGGCCGAGGTCAACGATTGCCACTGCTCGATATGCCGGCGATACGGCGCCCTGTGGGCCTACTACGCGCCGGAGCGGGTGCGCGTGCTCCCCTCCGATCCACCCACCGACGTCTACGTGTGGGGCGACAGGACCCTCGAGACGCATCGCTGTGGGGTGTGCGGGTGCGTCTCGCACTGGGTCGCCTTCGATCCGGGGGTCGACTGGATGGGCGTCAACGCACGCCTGATGGACCCGGAGGTCCTGACGGCCGCCCGCGTGCGATACTCCCCCGGGCCGTGATCCCGGTGTGGCCTCCCAACTGCAACTAGCTCAGGGCCGCAAGGAAGCGTACTTACTTCAGGGGGTAGTACGCGGTTCTTATGTAAAGACGAGCTAGGCCCCGCCCTGCCTGTACACAAGAAAGCTTCCCGGCTTGGAGCTGGGGCGGCGTGGACCGGCGAGAACGGGTCCAACACGAAGTTCGCGGAACGCCCTTTGCACGCACCCTGCCCAATAGAGCTTACAGCCCCAGTAGGTCCGTTAGGCCGGAGCCGAAGACGTTGGTGAGGATTACGTCCGCCAGCAGCGCGACACCGAAGAGCACGAAGAACACCGCGGTTATTGCGATCACGACGAGCCGGTAGCCGCGCAGCTTTATCGCCTCGGGCAGGGCCCTGCGGTTGAGCACGATCAGCATGCACGAGTAGAAGGCCATAACGATGCCGCCGCCCGCCGAGGTGATGATAAGCAAGAACACGGGTTCCGCGCCGGTAAGCACGAAGGCGGAGCCGGCGACGATCATCAGCCAGACCACGAAGGCGTAGATCTTGCTCTCCGACCAGAACTGGTTGTCCTTGAGGAAGCTCACCTTGAGCGAGTCGGCGGTCAGCCTCGAGACATAATCGAGAATGCCCAGGCTCGTCGCCACGAGCTTGATGGTCGCCGCCGCGAGGAAGAACGTGGCGAACCAGGGGGCTATGTCCCTCAAGACGCCCGCCTCTTCCTGGACGAAGGCGAGGTCTTCCCCGATGTTCGGCCGGATGCCCAGCGTGGAGTTGGCCAGGACGGAGAGCGCGATCAGGGAGAGCAGGCCAACACCGAAGAACAGCAGGAGCTGCTCCTGGTTGGCGACCCTCCACCATCCGCGCCACCGCCGCATGTTTTCATCGTCTGTTTTGGTCATGTACCCGATGGAGGGCGCGGCCTCCTCCTCGCCCGTGATGGGCGAGACGATGCGCGGGATGTAGGCCCCCATGCCGAGGCCCTTGTCGCGGATGTAGTTGCTCTGCACGAGGTTGTTCGCCCCGCCGGCCCCCGCGAAGGCGATCGCCCCGAGCAGCGCTGCCACCCCGAGATCACCGAGGTAGCTCCCGAAGTTGGCGACGCCGCGCGGGGCCTCCGTCACCACGCCGGCCCACGAGGACGCGTCGGTGGCCATGACGAGCGCCACGACGAGGAAGATCAGGATCACGCTCACCAGCACCATCTCCGTCTTCTCGACGAACTGGTAGACCACCGGCGAGAGCGTCAGGAAGAGTCCGATGCAGACCAGCAGCGCCACGCAGAGGTAGGGCGAGGCCGCCGCGTTGATTCCGAAGAGGAAGGTGAACAGCTCGGCAGCACTTGCCGCTATCCCCGGGGACATGTTTGGCAGGATCGCCCCGAGGCAGAAGATGATCCCCCAAGGCTTCCAGAATCGGGTGAAACCCGTGACCGCCGTCTCGCCCGTGGCCAGCGTGTACCGCTCGATCTCCATGTTGAGGAAGTACTGCATGGTGAAGCCAACCACGGCCAGCCACAGGACGCCGATGCCGACCTGGGTGGTGATGTACGGCCAGAGGATAAGCTCCCCGGACCCGAGCGCCGTGGCGAGGATGATGACGCTCGCGCCGATGATCTTCCTGAAGGGCAGCGGTTCGGGGAGGTCCCTGTACTCCACCGCCGGCAGGTTCCTGGTCGGGAGCTCGGTTGCGAGTTCGCCATGCCGTTGCGTCGTCTCGGCCATGCGCCGTTCCCTCCTTCGCGCCGCTTCCCCAAGCGGGACCACCCCGGGGCCCCGGACCCACCCATGATGGCACGGGATCCCACCCCGTGCCACGGCGCGGCGCCAGGGCAGGTCGGACGGTAAAGGGGCGCGTGGTACACCAAGGAGGTTCGTTCTGGAATGCCGAGAAGCGGAAGGGGAAAGTGGGCGGGAACGGTGAATCGCGGATTGAAGCGTGAGCCGGGAGTCGCCCGACTCGAAGACCTGCTCCGGCGCCGCACGGGACGGAAGCCTTGAGGCTATGGATCGGGGCGGACGAGGCTTCGTCCCTGTTGGTGTTTTCGAGTACCCGGGTCTCTGTTCGACGAAGAACGGCTCGGAGGCTCATGTCGTCGCGGTTTCCTGGCGGGTACGGTAGGTTGGAGGCTCCGCCGGTGCGGAAGACGGGAACGAGATCCTCTTTGATCTCGTTCCCGTCCCGATAAATTACAGCAACCGCATCACGATCGGGCAGTTGATGATGATGCCGGTCGAGCCGTAGGGCTCGCCCCCGGGGCCGGTGATGTGCCCCTGCTCGGCGAGGCCGAGGATCTGGAATTCCTCGGTGACACGCGAGCCGTAACCCTTGTCCGTGGCCTCCTGCGTCCACTCACCGATGTTGGCGTCCCACATAGGGCTGTAGTCCGTGGCGACGGTTGGGATACCGCCGAAGACGTTCAGGGGGTCGCCCTCGCCGGAGACGGCGGAGTTGAGGCCCTGCCTTTGGGGATTCTCCCCGCCCATCGGCCCGTTGGCCGTGATAAAGATGCGCTCCACGGCGCTGAAGGCCGAGTCGTCTCGTCCGACGCCGAGGTCTTCGAGGCCCGGGGCGAGCGTGCTGCCCTCTAGGGCGGCGGCCACGGGGTCGTTGGAGTCGAAGCTCAGGTAGAGGACGGGCCGGGCGAAGCTGAACCCGTTGGTCAGGTCGAGCGTCACCGTGCCCTCGGAGGCCGAGATACCGACCACCTTGTCGTGCACGATGGAGTGGTCGACCTCGTCCCCCTCCATCTCCAGCTGGTCGGCCCCGACGCCCTGGGCGATGACCGGCGCGTTGTAGACCTCATCGCCAGCGTTCTCGACGCGCACCAGCGGGCTGTAGTCCTCGTCGCCCATCGAGCCGGGCTGGGCCTCCGCCGGCGGGAACGCGTTCTCGCCCTCGCCGGGCACGATCTTGTGCTCGGGCGAGAAGTCTACCGAGCCGCCCTCGAAGGTTAGGGTGCCGTCGCCGTTCTGGGTCGCCGCGCGTGTCCCGCGTCCCGTATTGGCGTAGGAGAGCTTGGCCGAGTGGTTGAGGCCAAGCGCATCGGCCTGGTCCGCATTGGAGGTGTCGGTCAGGACAAACCACTGGGGGGTGCCGTCCGCAAGCTCGCCGCGGTAGAGCGGCAGCGTGACGGTGTCCTTCTCCTCGTCGATCTCGCCCGCCCTCAGTAACTCCAGGGGGCCGATAAGCTCCTTGGTCACCTCCGAGGGAGCCGGGCCGTTATACTGCAGCGGGATGTCGGTGCCGATCGAACCCGGCGCGGGCGCGACGTCGTCGTCGCCGCCGCTCTCGCCCTCCCCCATCTGCGACGGTCCCTGCATGCCGTCGCCGCCCTCTTGCTGGGCCTCGGACCTCATGGACGAGCCCGCAACCAGCGCGGCGGCCAGCACCAGCACGAGGCCGGCAATAACGAACAGCCGACCCCTCGCCAGGGCCGAAGGACCCGATCCTCTAGCTTTCTCTTCCACCCGCGTTCTCCTCTCTAGACCTCCGCCGGATCCGACCCCGGCGGGTGTTCCGCCTGCCTCTCCTCGCTCTACCGACCCAGCATCCACCTCCCGTTTCGTATCATCCGGCCCCTTGGTTCCGGCCACATGGCCTCCCGACCAGCGTCCGAACGGTAGATGGTTCACGTGAGCCAACCGTGATGGAAGCGTTGCGGCGAGGGGCGATGCGGGACGACGGCGGCCCCCAAGTCGTGCGCGTCAGCCCGAAAGATCGACCTCTCCGCTCCTACCGGACCGGCGGATACCGGCCGGCGCGAGAGAACGCAACGCGTAGCGCGACGCGGCACGCGAGGACCAGGGGTGCTGGGTCAGAGGTGCTGGGTCAGGGACGCGGCAGGCGGCGCACCCGCGGGGCTTCGAGGAAGCCCTTACGCAACCCCTCGTCGTCTATCCTGCCGGCCAGCGACCGGAGGGTCCGAGAGGCCAAGGAGGAGGCCCTGTCGGCCGCTTCGCGCTCGCCGCGCTCCTCTAGGAGTTCTCCGAGAGCGGCCCGTATCTGCCAGAGTTCGCCTGGGAGCCCGATCTTCTCGGCCAGATCCTCTGCCTGCCGCAGGTTTTCGAGGGAACCCTCGGCATCATCCTCCCACCGGCAGAGCACGGCCAGCATCCTGAGGAGGACGAGGCGGAAGCGCGGGTTACTCCCGACCCGCTCGCCGAGGCGCCGTGCGTCCTCGCGGGCCAGATCCCCGTTGCCGCCCCGCAAGAGCGCCTCTGTCTCGTGGTGGCGCATAAAGTCCATCCACACCAAATCCGCCGGCAGCTCGTCCCTCACGCCCAGCGATTCGAGCGCGTGGGCATGGGCGCCGGCCCAATCTCCGGCCAGCGCCCGGTTCGCGCACAGCTTGGGCACTATTACGGACTTCCACCGGCGCAGCGGGACCGTCCTTTCGGTGAGCTCCAGCGCCTCTAAATAGGCGTCGCGCGCCTCTTCCAGCCTCAGCACCGCCACGAGGACGTTGCCCAGCACCACGAGCTGGAAGAGCAGCAACGTCAGGCTGGGCGACCCCCTCGCCAAGCTCAACCCCTCCCGGGCTACCCGGAGCGCCTCCCCGTACTCCCCCGCTTCGGTGAGCCCGTGGACGAGGTTGTTGGCCGCATGCGCCCGCACGAACCCGTTCCTGAGTTCCCGTCCGATCTCGGCGGCCTCGCGCGCGGCCTCTATCCCCGAGGCTACCTCGCCCAGGTTGACCAGGGCGACGGCGAGTATGCACAGGCACTGGGCGCGCATCGCGCGGCGGCTCGCGGCCACCGACTGCGGGGACCCGGCCCAGGCGTGCTGCGCCGAGAGCGCCCCCTCTCCCCCCAGTCCGGCCTCCAACCTCGCGTAGAGCGCCGCCCCCCTTCGGGCGGCCTCCGCGGACTCTTCGAAGCGTCCGACGGCACCATAGGCACCCGTGAGCGTGGCGAGGCAGCGGGCGGTCAACTCCTCGGCGTTCAGCCCGCGGGCCAGCGAGACGGCCCTCTCACCGTGGGAGACCGCGGCCGGTCCCTCCAGGCCCGTGACGTACATCTGCGAGAGATTCCACTCCGTCTCCGCCAGCATCGTCCGGTCGTCGCCCGCCGTCGCGACCCGTAGCGCCTCCTCGAGCAACGCGACCGCCCCGGGCAAGTCGGAGACGCTCTGCGCGGAGAGGATCGCCAGCCGGTTGAGGGCCACCCATTCGAGCCTGGGCTCCCGAGCCTCCCGCCCATGCGCGAGCATGGACTCGTAGGAGGCCCGCGCCTCCTCCCACTCTCCGGCAAGCTCCCGCGCCCGACCCAGGTTCACGTAGAGGTGTTCGACCTCCTGCGCCGAGACGCCCTCCCTTCCACGGGGACGCCGGGTCCCGGGCGAGGGGGTCACGCCGCGTCCCCCCCGCCCGGAACCGCGTCTAGCACCCGGCGGGCCCGGGGCGCCGAGAGAAAGCACGCCCGCCGCCCCTCATCCCCGACCCGGCCGGCCAGCACCCGCAACGCCGCCGCCGCGCGGCGAAAAGCCCCCGTGGCCTCCCCGGGCTCGTCGCGTACCTCGAGAAGCTCGCCCGCCTCGGCCGCAACCTGCCAAGCCTCCCCTGGCAGCCCTAGCTCTTCGGCCAACGCCTCCGCTTCGAGCAGGTACTCGACGGCGCGTCCCGTCTCCCCATCCCGGTGCGACAGAAGGGCCTTCGCCCGCAGGTACGGGACGCGGAAGCGCCGGTTTCCCTCCAACCGCTCCCCGAAGCGCGTAACCTCCCGGCGGGCGAGCCCTTCGTCTCCACCCCAGAGCAGCGCCTCAACCTCGTGGTGGCGCCACAAGTCCCTCCACACCAGCACCGAGGGGGTTCCGGCCCTCACCTTCACCGCCTCTAGCGCGTGGGCGTGGGCGCCGGCCCAATCTCCGGCCAGCGACCGGTTCGCGCACAGCCCGGAGAGCATGATTATGCCGTGCGACGCGATGGGCACCGCGCCGGCGACCTCCAGCGACTCCCTGTACGCCGCCCGGGCCTCCTCCAGCCCGAAAAGGGCCTGCCACGCGTTGCCCAGGGCCCAGAGCATGTAGAAGAGCGTCATGGGGTTGGGCAGGTTGCGGGCCGACTCCACGCCATTCTGCGTCAGCCGGAGCGCCTCCTCGTACTCGCCGGCGTCCAGCAGGTTGTGCGAGAGGTTCAGGGAGGCGAAAACCACGACCCAGTCGTTTTGGATCTCCCGGCCGATGGCGAGCGCGAGGCGTCCCGCGGCGGTGCCGGCCCGTATCCCGCCGAGGTTCGACTGGCCGAGGGCGATCAAGCACAGGCAGTTGGCCTCCATAGCCCGCACGTAGAGCGCGTCTGAGGGCGGAGAGCCGGCCCAGAGGAACTGCATCGCGAGCGCGCCGGCCCCCATCGCGCGCCCGTTCATCCTCCCGTACATCGCGCCGGCCTCGCCGGCCAGCGCCACGCACTCCCCCCAGCTCCCGCGGAAGGCTTGGGCGCTGGCGAGGACGTAGAGGCTGCGCGCGGCCAGTTCCTCGTCACCGAGTTGTCGGGCGAGGAAGAGGGCGCCCTCTCCCCGCGCGAGCGCCTTCTCTGGTTCCCAGCCGAGGGTCGCCACCTGCGCCAGGTTCCACTCCGTCTCGGCCAATACCGACCGGTCTCCGGACTCCCGGGCCGCGCCCAGGGCCTCCGTCAGCAACCCCTCGCCCGCCTCTACGTCCAGGGAACGCTGCACCGCGAGAACCGCCAACCGGCTCAGGGCGGCCCACTGGAGCCTGGGCTCCAGGGCCTCCCGCCCGTGCGCGAGCATGGACTCGTAGGAGGCCCGCGCCTCCTCCCACTCACCGGCCAGCTCGTAGGCGCGACCGAGGTTGGTGTGGAGGTGTTCGATCTCCGCCGCCGAAGGTCCGCCAACGATCACGGCGTCGCCCCCTCCCCGCCAAGATCCCGGGCCGCCAGCACGCGTCGCACCGGCGCCGCCGATACGAAGCCCTCCCGCAGCCCCGGGTCCTCCAGCCCCTCGGCCAGCGCCCGGAGCGTCTCGGCAGCCCGACGAAAAGCTCTGTCGGCCGCTGCGCGCTCGCCGCGCTCGCGGAGGAGCCCCCCGAGCGCGGCCCGCACCTGCCAGGACTCGCCCGGGAGCCCGATCTCCTCGACGAGCTCCTCCGCCCCCCTGAGGTGCCCGAACGCGGTCTCGGCATCGCCCGCCCAGCGGGCCACCGCCGCCAGAGACCGCAGGTGGACGACGCGCAGGCGACGGACCCCCCCTGCGTCCTCGTCCAGCCTCCTCGCCTCCTCGATCGCCCCATCCCCATCTCCGCCGCGCAACAGCGCCTCGATCTCGTGGTGGCGGTGGAGGGGCTCTGACAATTGCAGCAGGACCTCGCCCCTCGCCTTCACCGCCCGGAGCGCCCGGGCGTGCGCCTCCCCCCAGTCGCCGTCCAGGGCGCCCAACGCGCAGAGCTTGGAGTGGACCAGCGCCCGGTACTGCGGGAGGATCACATAGCCGGCCATCTCCCGGTAGGCCGCCCGGGCTCTGTCGAGCCGGAACAGCGCCCGCTCGGCGTCGCCGAGCATCATGAGGCTGATGAACAGGCGCGGCGGGGAGCCCAGGGAACGCGCCGCCTCCACCGCCCCGCGCGCCAGCGAGAGGGCCTCCCCGTACTCCCCGACCTCCAGGAGCGCCAGCACCAGCCCGTGGGAGTCGGCCCGGTGGATATCCTGGTCGCCGAGCTCCCGCGTGGCGGCGAGGCGCTCGCGCCCGAGCCGGAGCGCCTCCCGCGGCCGGCCCAGCATAACCTCGCCCCAGGCCGCGAGGGTCAGGGCCTCGGCCTCCATCGCCCGGTCACCCATCGCGGCGAACAGCGAGCACGCCTCGGCGGTCCTCCCCGCTACCCCCTCCCAGCGGCCCGCCCAGGCCTCGAGGAGCGCGAGCAGAAAGTGGCCGTTGGCCACGAGGTCGTCCCTATCCAGGCCCTGCGCCAGCGACAGGGCCTCCCCGGCACGCCCCAGGGCGCACGACGGCGCCCACCCGGGGACCGCCGGCGCCCCGTCGTCCTCGTGCGTCTGTGCCCGGCCCTCGGCGCTCCCGTCCGTCTTGCGCCGCAATCCCCGAAAGAGCTCGTCGTCCTCCTCCGGACGGACGCTATGATCGGTGCCGAGAACGGCGAGGTGCATTAGGGCCTTCCACTCCTCCTCCCGGTCGCCCGCCTCGCGCGTCTCGGCGAGCATCCCCTCGTAGGCCTCCCGCGAGCGCCCCAGGTCGCGCGCAAGCCCGTAGGCGCGTCCGAGCCTCTCGTAGAGACCGATCCGTTCGGAGGGGGCGAAGGGCTGCGGCCTCATCCCTTGGCCGGGGGCCTCTCTGCCAATAGCCTCTTGGCCTGCTCGTAGAAGCGTATGGCGTCCTGGACGGCGAAGACGGCCATCGCCTCGTCGCCGGCGGCCACGAGGTGGCGGAACGCGCTCTGGGCCTCCCCGGCGTTCAGGGCGTGGCGCACCAGCTCGGGGGCGGCCGCCCCCTCGTCCCGTAGGATCTCGAGCGCCCGACGGTGGAAGACGCGCCTACGGGCGGCGCCGGCCTCGGTATAGGCGACGTCCCGGATCTTGTCGTGGGCGAAGGCGTAAGAGTCCGAAGGGACCCTCCCGCCGCGCGCCTCCACGACGAGGCGGCCCCCGAGCGCCTCGTCCAGCGCCGAGAGCCCCTCCTCCTCCCCGAGATCGGCCACCCGAATCAGGCGCTCGAAGGTGAACCCGTGGCCGAGCACGGCCCCCGCGGCCAGGAGCCTCGAGGCCGCACCCCCCAGGCGCGAGAGTTGCGCCCCTATCGCCGCGCGCACGCTCTCGGGGAGGTACCCCCTGCCGAGGGCCCGCCCCTCGCGCGCCTCGCGCGAGAGCCGGAGGAGCGGCTCGCCCCCGGGCCCGAGCCGGGACTCCAGGAGGCCGCGCTCGGAGAGGTCCTTTATGGTTTCCGCGAGAAAGAGCGGCTGCCCCCCGGTCTCCGCGAAGAGCCACTCACCGAACCGCTCCAGCTCCGGGTCCCCCGCGTCCGGCTCCCCGCCCGAGAGTACCCGGAGCAGGTCCAGGGTGTCCCCAGCATCCAGGGAGCCAAGATCCAGCCGTCGCACGACCAGCTCCCGGCCCAGCTCGGAGAGCCACCGAACGGGGGATGGTACGGAGTCGGTGGACTCGGGCCGAAGCCCCAGGACCAGGAGCACCCGCACGCCCTCCTCGGTCCAGCGCCGCCCGGCGTACTTGAGGACGTCGAGGGAGGCCCGGCTCGCCCAGTGCAGATCGTCGGCGAAAAAGACGACGGGCTCGTCCCCCGAGAGACCCGCGAGCGCGGCCACCAGCCGGGTTATCGCCTCGAAGAGCCGGGCGCTGGCCTCGGCCTCCTCCCCGATGGCCGGCCGGGGAAGGTCGGGGTAGCGCTCCCGGAGCTCCGGCAGCAGCCTGCCGAGCTCGGAGAGCCAGGCATCCTCCAGCAGGTCGTCGGGGGCGCGCTCGCGCTCGATGCGGGGCCTCAGGGCGTCCACGAGCACCCCGTAGGGGATACGCCCCCCCGCCTCGTGGGAGCGGCCGCGGAGCGTGTCGGCCCCGCGGGCGGAGGCCCAGGCGAGAAACTCTTCGGCGAGACGGGTCTTGCCGATGCCTGCGTCGCCGACCAGGGCCACGGCGCAGGGGGAGCCGGAGGCCGCCAGGCGGTACGCCTCGACGAGGGCCGCGAACTCGGCCTCGCGGTCTACGAAGGGTGTCTCGGGGAGCGCTCTCGGGTCGGGCCTCGCGTTCGGGGCGGGCTCGCGCGGGAGGGCCTTCGCCTCCCTGGCCCTGGCGGCGAGGGTCTCGGTTTCGGGTGAGGGCGTGGCGTCGAGCCTATTCCTCAGCGCGGAGCGGAGGGCCTCGTAGCTGTCGAGCGCCCCGGCACGGTCGCCGAGGCCGAGCTGGGCCTCCATGAGCCTGCGGGCGGCCCCCTCGTCCAGGGGGGCGAGCTTTGCCCAGGCATCGGCGGTGAGCAGCCCCGCCCGCAGGTCGCCCCCCTCCGCCTGGATCTCCGAGAGCCTGTCGTGGACCAGCGAGGCCCGGCGGCGCCAGGCCTGTCGCTGGAGCTCAAGCCAGTGGTCGAACCCTGGCGCATCGTCCAGGCGAAAGCCTTGCAGGAAGTCTCCCCGGTAGGCCGCGACAGCGGTCTCGAGTCGCGAGAGGGCCTCCCGGTGGTCGCCGATGCGGCCCCCGGATCTGGCCACCGCGTAGCCGGCCTCCAAGGTCCGGAGGTCCGTGAGCACGTGGGGGTTCTCTCCGAGGACCAGCAGATCCCCCACCGCCCGCAGGTGGTTCTCGTCGAAGGAGCCGTCCTCCTCCCTCAACGGCGCGCGGAGGCTCAGGAGCGCGCTCCTGAGCGCGCTTCTCCCCCGCCCCTCGTCGCTACCGGGCCACAGAAGCTCGATCAGCTCATCCCTCGGACGCGCCCCGTCCTCCGCCGCGAGGTAGGCCAGCAGGGCCACGGCCTTGCGCGTCCCCGGCTTTACCGCCCGGCCGCCGTGCAGGACCTCCGGAGGTCCGAGCAGCCGGACGATCAGCCCGCCCACAGCCGCAACCCCGGGCACGTTTTAGAGCGTCGCGACACCCCGACCGTCTCCCGCCCCCCGTCCCCCTTCGGCGGCCTCTCGGACCCGGTCGAGATGCGCAGAGAGACGACACCACCAGGGTCCCCTAGCCAGAACGCCAACTTCCGCCCGTTCCACTTCTCGAAGCCCACCCGCCCGCCGCCCGATGCAACGTTACCGGCAGGATCCATTCTATCCGATCCACCCGTTGCATGAGAATCCGCGTCCATCTGTGCAAGGCTAGCAGTCAAAGGTCAACGCACGGGTAAACACCGATTAAAATCTGGTGGACTCCGCAGGTGGCCTTAGGGCGGTGGTATCTCTTGGGGGCGGGGCACGAAGCGGTAGCCGATGCCGCGCTCGCTCCGGATGTAGCGCGGCTTGCCCGGAACATCGATCTTGCGGTGCAGACGTTCCACGAAGACCTTCAGGTAGTGTTCGGCGTCCGTGTACGCCGGTCCCCACGCTCTCCCGAGCAGGTAACGGTGGGGCAGCACGGTTCCCGGGTGCGCCATCAGCGCCTCGAGCAGGCGAAACTCGGTGGGCGTGAGCCTGACGGACTCCCCCCGGAAGCGCGCCTCCCGGGTCGCGGAGTCAAGGGCCAGGTCGCCGACGACGAGGTCGGGTCCTGGCAACGCGAGGCCCTCGTTCGCCCTTCGCAGGAGCGCCCGCAGGCGCGCGAGCAACTCGGGGTGGTCGAAGGGCTTGGTCAGGTAGTCGTCGGCGCCGAGGTCGAGCGCCCTGACCTTGTCGCGCGTCCCCTCCCGGACGGTGAGCATCAGTATGGGCACCCGGGATCTCTCGCGGATGCGCCGGCAGACCTCGAAGCCGTCGGGCGGCGGCATCGCGACGTCGAGCACGACAAGGTCGGGCCCGACCTCGGCGAACCGGCGGAGCGCCTCCTCCCCCCCCGAGGCGATGGTGATCTCGCAGTCGGGCCAGATCATCCTGGCCCCGAAGGCGACGACCCGGGCCACGTCGCGCGCGTCGTCGGCGATGAGCAGCTTGACCGTCATCCCACCCCCGATTTCACCGGGAGAACGACGACAAAGCTCGCGCCGCCTCCGGGCCGGTTCTCGGCCCAGACCCTCCCGCCGTGCATCTCCACGATGCTGCGGGTGATCGCCAGCCCGATCCCGGAGCCCCCTTCCTCCGTCTCCAGCCGGTGGAAGCGGCGGAAGACGGCCTCCATCTCGGCCTCGGGGATGCCGGGACCGTCGTCCGAGACGGTGAGCGAGGCCTCACTGTCCGAGGTGCGGCCGACCAGGAGAACGCGCGTGCCTTGTGGGGTGTGCAGGTGGGCGTTCTCGAGAAGGTTCACCACGACCTGCTCCAGCAGCCGGGAGTCGCCCTCGACGGGCAGCGCCGCCGGGAGGTCCATCTCAAGCGTCTGTCCCTTCTCGCGGAGCAGGGGGTCCAAGGAGGAGACGGCCTCACCGGCGACGGCGCGCAGGTCGAGGGGCTCGCGTTCGAGCCGCAAGGTTCCGGCCTCCAGCCGGTTGTAGGCGAGGAGGTCGTCCACGATCATGCCGAGCCGGGCCGTGTTGCGCCGGGCGTTCTCCAGAAGCTCGCGCTCCCCCGGCCGCAGCCGCCCGCGCGCGCTCTCCTCCAGCAGCCCGAGACCGGCCCGGGTTGCCGTCAGGGGGGTTTTGAGGTTGTGGGAGACCGAGGAGACGAACCGCTCCCGCAGGCGGTCGAGCTCCCCCAGACGCTCGGAGGCGCCGCGGGCCGAGCGGGCCGCCTCCCGCTCCAGCGCCACCCGCCGGGCGAGGACGGCCGTGTTGGCGCCGAACAGGGCCAGCAGGATCACCCGGCTCCCGAGACCCATCAGGCCACCGTCGCCGCCGGTCGGCAGCGCCAGGTCGACGGCCGCCATAAGGCCCGCGGCGGCCGCCGTGTAGGCGAGGCTGTCGCGCAGGGTCAGGGTGGCCGCCGCGCAGACGACGCCCACAAAGAACAGCACAAAGAGCGGTCCGCCAGGTTCCGCGCCGAGAGCGTAGATCAGGGCGCTCGCGGGCAGATCCAGCGCGTACTTCAGCCTGTACGAGCGCAGCCTGGGCACCCGGATGCGGGCCAGGTCGAAGGCCAGCAGCAGGACGGCGGCCAGCACGACGAGGGCCCACGTCGGGATGCCGAGACGGCCGTCTGCGGGCTGCGCGAGGGTGAGCACGAGCAGGGCCGCGAGGCCGCCATACTCCACGACAGCCACCGCGCGGTCGAGGAACCCGCGCAGCCCCGGTTCCCCCAACACGCGCCCGCCCGACGGCTTCGACATGCCCCCGGACCTACCCGGCAAGTCCCACCACCGCCCCCGCCAACCGGCGCGAAGACGGCTCGACCCCTCCAGCGCGACGCACGGACTCCACCTTCCTCTCAGGCTCTTCTTAGGCGTCCATCTTACCGGGCCGCCACCCCCGCTTCGACCGGGGGGCGTCTGGCCGTCGGGCGTTGGACGGACTGCAACCGGCTATGATCACGCCCGCATCACGCTCTCTTCACGGCCGGTCGGTATCGTCAGGGGTGGCTAAAAGGGAACAGAGCCCGCCCGAAGCTTCGCTGGAGGGCTCACGAGAGGATCTGGTGCCCATGCCAGCGGTGACTTTTGCGGCGGCCATCTTGCCGGGCCAGGAGGAGGGGTGGAGACGCTTCGTGCAGGAGGTCTGGGAGATGCGGTCGGACGAGTACGAGGAGTGCCGGCGGCGCCTCGGCGTCCGCAACGAGTCGGTCTGGCTCGCGCGCACGGCGGGAGGCGAGACGGCCCTGGCGTACCTGGAGGCCGACGACACCGAGCGTCTGGTGAGCACCCTCGCGGCGTCCGCGGAGCCGTTCGACGTGTGGCTGAGGGGACGGCTCGCGGAGTTCCACGGCGGCGACCTGGCACGGACGCCCCGCCGGTCGGCAACCGAGCTGGTCTTCTCCTTCGAGCAGGCCGCCGGCGGGAGTCGTCGCATAAAATCCGAACAGAACCCGCCGGCGACCCGCGTGGCGGAAGGGCCGCCTACGGACGCCGCGCAGAGGGTGTCCGAGAGAGGTGGAGCGGAGGCAAGGGGACGGGAGACCCCACGCCGGGAGAGGCCGGAGACTTGAGTAGGAGGCCAGGTCGGCGGCGCAGATGGCAGACCGCTTCTTCGGGGACGGCTGCGGGCCGTCCCCGAAGCGGATATCGTCAGGGACAAGGCTGAGGAGGTCGAACGTTTTGGATCACTTGATACGCAGCAGGCTGTTCTGGGTCGCCGGTCTCGCTGCGCTGGCGCTCGCCCTCTACCTCGCGCTCGGCGTGTTCGGCTTCCAGACCCTGTTCTTCGACGACGAAGTGAACGAGGACTTCCCGGTTGCCGGGCAGCCCGCCGGGGGGGCGTCCGGGCGGGAGGGTCCCGGGACGACGCAGGAGGAGGCGGGGCGGGACCGGTCCGGGGCACCGGACCTGGTTTCCTCCGGGCGGTTTCACCCCGTGGCCCATGAAGGCACTGGCGAGGCGCTGGTGTACCGGCTCGAAGACGGCTCCCACGTGCTGCGCCTGGAGGACATAGACATCTTTAACGGTCCGGCCCTCTACGTCTACGCGGTTGCGGCCCCCGACGCGAACGACGCCGACACCATTCTCAAAGCCGGGTTCGTCAGCGCCGGTCCGCTCAAGGGGAACCGGGGCAGTCAGACCTACGAGCTTCCGGCGGACTTCGACCCTTCGGTGCACCGCTCCGTCTCCGTGTGGCGCGAACGATTCTCCGTCAACTTCGCCACGGCGCCCCTCGGCTGATGGCCGCCCCGGAACAAGGAGAAAGGTCGTCGGGTACGGCACCGCAGCAGGCGGGAGCACCCTTGAACCACGAAGCGTTGGCCGCGCGGGCCGGGGCCGTCCTGCGCCAGAACGACATGGGGGTCTGGACGAAGGCCGCCCCGAGCCTGTACCCGCACCAGTGGAGCTGGGACTCGGCGTTTATCGCCATCGGGCTAGCCCACGCGGATACGCGGCGCGCGGCCGACGAGATCCTGTGCCTCCTCAGGCGCCAGTGGACGACGGGCAAGGTACCCCACATCGTCTTCAACCCGAACGCCCCGCCCGACAGCTACTTCCCCGGCCCCGAGCACTGGGCCGCCGCGGCCGAATCTTCGGAGGCGCCGCCCGGCCCGGCCCAGACCAGCGGCCTCTGCCAGCCGCCGGTGCACGCCATAGCCGCGAGGCGCATCCTGGAGGTGGCCGAGAGGCGGGACGAAGGGATCGAAGACGCGCGGCGCTTTCTGCGCGAAGCCTACCCCCGCCTCCTCGCCTGGCACCGCTACCTGGCGACCTACCGGGACCCCGAAGGGTCCGGGCTCGTCACGATCTATCACCCCTGGGAGAGCGGCACCGATAACTCCCCCCGCTGGTTCGAGGCCCTCGAGCGGGTCGAGGTCGGGGAGGGCCTGGCCTACGAGCGGCTCGACCTCCAGCACGTCAAGGACCCGTCGGAGAGGCCGACCCGGGAGACCTACGACCGCTTTATCTGGCTCGTCGAGCTCATAAAGCGCACCGGCTGCGACGACCGCGTGGTCCACGCCACCAGCCCGTTTCTGGTCAAGGACGTGCTGATGAGCGCGATCCTGGTCCGCGCCAACGAGGCGCTGCTGGAGGTGGCCGAACTCGTCGGAGCCCCGGACGAGGACAAAGAGAAGATAAGCGCCTGGATCTCCCGCGGCCACGAGGGTCTGGCCGGACGTTGGGACCCGGATCTCGGCCTCTGCCTCGACTACGACCTGCGCGCCGAGTGCTCTCTCGCCACCCGCACGGTCGCCGGCCTCTCGCCCCTGATCTCCGGCTCCGGGACCGCGGAGCAGAGGCGGACGCTCCTGGCCAACCTCGACGCGGCGTTTTTCGCGGGCAACCCGAAGCTGCGGTGGCCCCTCCCGCCGAGCACCAGCCCCGGCGAGCCGCGGTTCCACCCCAGGAGCTACTGGCGCGGTCCCGTCTGGCCCGTCATGAACTGGCTGCTATGGTGGTCCCTGGAACGTTCGGGCGAGGAGGAGCGTGCCGCCAGGCTGCGGCTGGCCTCGCTGGAGCAGCTCGCGGATGGCCGCTTCGGCGAGTACTACGAGCCGTTCACCGGCGAGCCCTTGGGCTCAGAAGATCAATCCTGGACCGCGGCCGTCGTCCTCGACTGGCTGGCGGCCGGCGAGAGAAGGGGGTAGGGGTGCGGCAGGAGAGAGTGAACGAGGCGGGTTACCCGCCCATCGCGGAGCACGGCCTGATCGGGGACCTCCACACCGCCGCGCTGGTGTGCACGAACGGCACCATCGACTGGTACTGCTGCCCGCGCTTCGACGCCCCGAGCCTCTTCGGTTCGATCCTGGATAAAGACCGCGGCGGCCACTACCGGATAGCGCCCTCCTCGGAGGGCTGGACGAGCAAGCAGCTCTACATCCCGGACACCAACGTGCTCATCACCCGCTTCCTCTCCCCCGACGGCGTCGGCGAGGTGCAGGACTTCATGCCGATCACCGGGGACCCCGGCGCCCCGGGGCGGCGACCCCACCGCCTCGTCCGCCGCGTGACGTGCGTCCGCGGCCGGATGCCCTTCCGGCTGGAGCTCGAGCCCCGCTTCGACTACGGGCGGGAGCGGCACGAGACGCGGCTCGTGGCAGGCGGGGGCGCGACCTTCGAGACGCCGACCCTAACGGTCGCGCTGGGCTCGCCGCTACCGCTGGAACGTACGGAAGCTGGCGTCCAGACCCACTTCGTCCTCGGTGCCGGGGAGGGCGTCGCCTTCGTGCTCGACACAGCAAACGACGGCGAGGAGCCGCGCGCCTACGGCGAGGCCGAGACGCTCCGCGCGTTCGAGGACACCGTCGCCTACTGGCGGCGATGGCTCTCGCGGTCGCGCTACGAGGGGCGGTGGCGGGAGACCGTGCACCGCTCGGCGCTCACGCTCAAGCTCCTCACCTACGCGCCGACCGGCGCCATCGTCGCGGCGCCGACCACGAGCCTGCCAGAGCAGCTCGGCGGGGGACGCAACTGGGACTACCGTTACACCTGGATCCGGGACGCCGCCTTCTCCCTGTACGGCCTCCTGCGCCTCGGCTTCACCGAGGAGGCAGGGGCCTTTATGGGCTGGCTGACCGAGAGGTTCCGCGAGGACCGCCGGGACGGTTCGCCCCTGCAGCTCATGTACGGCATCGACGGCCGGGCCGAGCTCCCCGAGACGACCCTGGACCACCTGGAAGGCTACGCGGGCTCCGCGCCGGTACGCATCGGCAACGGCGCCGCCGACCAGCTCCAACTCGACATCTACGGCGAGCTTGTAGACTCCGTCTACCTGTACAACAAGTACGGCACGCCCGTCTACCACGACGCCTGGGAGGATCTCTCCCGCATCGTCGAGTGGGTCTGCGAGAACTGGGACAGGGCTGATGAGGGGATCTGGGAGACCAGGGGCGGCCGGAAGGACTTCACCTACTCCCGGCTCATGTGCTGGGTCGCCGTCGAGCGGGCCGTCAGGATAGCGCGCCAGAGGGGCCTCCCCGCCGACGTGCCGCGGTGGTCGGCCACCAGGGACGCCATCTACCGCCAGATCATGTCAAAGGGCTGGCACGAGGGCCGCGGCGCCTTCGTTCAGCACTACGACACCGAGGTTCTGGACGCCTCCGTCCTCATGATGCCGCTCGTCAAGTTCATCGCCCCCACCGACCCGCGCTGGCTCTCGACGCTGGATGCGATCTCCTCAGAGCTCGTCGCCGACTCCCTCGTCTACCGCTACAACCCCGGGGCCTCCCCCGACGGCCTGATCGGCGACGAGGGCACGTTCTCGATCTGCTCTTTCTGGTACGTCGAGGCCCTCACGCGCGCCGGCAGGCTCGACGAGGCGCGGCTCGCCTTCGAGAAGATGCTCTCCTACGCCAACCACCTGGGCCTGTACTCCGAGGAGGTCGGACCTTCGGGCGAGCTGCTGGGCAACTTCCCGCAAGCCTTCACCCACCTCTCCCTCATAAGCGCCGCCTTCAACCTCGACCGGGCGCTCAGCGGGGGTACGTAGGCGGGGCGTCCGGGCGTTCGCGGACGATCCGCCGGTTCGGAGTCATAGGAGGAATCCTGAAGATGGACGCGAAGTACGAGCACGGGGTGGTGGGCTTGACGCGCATCGGGATTTCTTGCGCGAGTAGCTCCCCCTCCCGGCGCGACTCGGCCCGCGGGCGTCCGTCCGGCGCGACCGGACACCTTGGGAGGAGGCTTTGATCAGGCGGGCGACTCCCGGGGATACGGAGGCCCTGGTCGAGTTGGTCGTCGCGGCCGGTATGTTTTCGGTCGACGAGTCCTGGCTCGTGGAGGGCTTGATGACGGATTACTTCGACTCGAACGAAGGCGAGGGCCACTTCTGCGTGGTCGACGATGGGGACGGCCCGCTCGGCGTCGCCTACTGCCAGCCCAAGACCGCCGCCGATAGGGTCTGGGACCTCACGATGATCGCCGTGCGCCCGGCCCGCCAGGGACAGGTCCGCGGGACGGCGATCATGCGACACGTCGAAGACAGCCCGCGGGCCCGCGACGCGCGGCTGTTGCTGGTCGAGACCTCTTCGCTGCCACAGTACGACCGCACGCGAGAGTTCTACATAAAGTGCGGCTACGAGAAGGAGGCGCGCGTCCGGGATTACTGGGAGGCGGGCGACGACCTGGTGTTGTTCCGCAAGGCCCTGAACGAGGGCTAGGCCGCGCGGGCCGCAGAGCATGGCGGCGATATGTCGGGCGCGGCCCGGTTTCTCGGCGGGAGTTCACGCCGCCATCACGGTCCCATCACGGCCACCCGGTAACTTGAGGATCCGGACAAGTCCCCTAAAGGAGATTCGGTTGCTGCTGGCGGGCGACATAGGCGGCACGAAGACCGCCCTGGCGATCTACGCCCCGGAGGACGGGCCGCGCGCGCCGCTGGCGACAGCGACCTTCCCGAGCGCGGATTATCCGAGCCTGGAGGCGCTGGCGCGGGAGTTCCTGAAGGAGAACCGCCTGCCCGTGGACCGGGCGAGCTTCGGAGTCGCGGGTCCCGTCTCGGGCGGCAGGTCCAAGGCCACCAACCTGCCATGGAGGATCGACGAGGCGCGCCTTGAGGAGGAGTTGGGTCTCGGGTCTGCGTACCTGATCAACGACCTGGAGGCCGTCGCCCACGCGACGCCGTTTCTCGGTCCCGGCGACCTTTACACGCTCCAGACCGGGGAGCCCGACCCGGAGGGCGCCCTGGCGGTGGTGGCACCCGGCACCGGATTGGGAGAGGCCTTTCTCACCCGCGAGGGGAGGGGCTACCGCGCCCACCCCTCCGAGGGCGGCCACGCGGACTTCGCGCCGAGAAACGAGGTTCAGGTCGGGCTTCTCCGCCACCTCCTGGGCCGCTTCGGGCACGCCAGCTACGAGCGGGTCGTCTCCGGCCTGGGCCTCCCCAACATCTACGAGCACCTGCGGGAGGCTGGGCACGCCGAGGCGTCGCCGCGGGTGGCCGGGGAGCTCTCCCGCGCGGACGACCCCACCCCGGTCATCGTGAACGCGGCGCTGGGCGACGGGGAGCGGTGCGGGCTTTGCGTCGCCACCCTCGACCTCTTCGTCTCCGTGCTGGGGGCGCAGGCGGGCAACCTGGCGCTCACGGTGCTCGCCACCGGCGGGGTCTTCCTGGGCGGAGGCATCTCGCCGCGCGTCCTGCCGGCCCTGGAGCGGGGCGGTTTCGTGGCGGCGTTCGGGAGCAAGGGGCGCTTCTCCGGGTTCATGGGGCGGGTGCCGGTGCACGTGATCCTGCACAAGCAGGCGGCCCTCGTCGGCGCGGCCTGCTACGGCCTCGAGACCTACGGCGAGGGCGCCATCTTCGAGCGTATACCCCAGAGAGGAGACGACCGATGACGAACCTCAAGGCCGGCGACGTTTTCCCGGACTTCACCCTTCCAGACCACCGCGGCGCCCCGAGGAAGCTCTCCGGCTACGCCAGGCCGAGCCCGATGGACGAGAGGCTCGGCTTCACGGACGGCTACCCCGTGGTCGTGGTCTTCGGCCGCGGCTTCTTCTGCCCCCGCGACCAGCGCCAGATGCGCAACCTCGTCCCCTTCCAGGACGAACTCGCGGTCAACTACTGCAAGCTCGTCACCGTGAGCGCGGACGCCCCCCGCGTGCAGGCCGCCTTCCGCGCCGGCCTCGGGGCCGGGTGGCCCTTCCTGTCAGACGGGGAACGGGAGGTTATCCGGGGGCTCGGCATCCTCGACGAGACGGAGGGCGAGTACGCCGACGTCTCGAGGCCCTTCACCTTCGTGCTGCGGCCCGACCTGACGGTCCACAAGGTCTACGACGGCTGGTTCTTTGTCGGGCGCCCGACGGTCGAGGAGCTTCGGATGGACCTGCGCGAGATCATGCGGACGCGCCGCGACTACGACTACGACGCGTACAACACCGACGAGGTGAAGAGGATCCGCATCCCGCAAAAGGAGTGGCTGGATGGCGCACCACCGTCTGGCGCGAGCGGGCTACCCGTGGCCGACGGAACGGTAAAGACCTTCGACCTGGCCTCGGGGAACGGCGAGATCTCACCCGACGACAACGGGGCGGAGGTCTTCTTTAACTTCACCGCCATACCCGGCGATGGCTACCGCACCATCAGGCCCGGAACCCGGGTCCGTTTTGAGGTAGTGGAACACGCGAACGCGGGCCCCACGGCCCGCAACGTCCAGACGGAGATGGGGAGGCGGGAAGCGTGAGGTTCCTCTTCGGACGTCAGCCCACCATGGTAGCCCCGGAAGACGCGCTCCCGGGACGCGAGGCCCAGCTTTTCCCCGTTCCGGAGAGGCACGCCGTCCTTGGCACGCCCCTCGAGCCGCCGTTCCCGGCCGGTTTGAGCACCGCGGTCTTCGGGATGGGATGCTTCTGGGGTGCCGAGCGCATCTTCTGGCGGCTGGGCGGCGTCCACACGACGGCGGTCGGCTACGCGGGAGGCTTCACGCCAAACCCAACCTACGGGGAGGTCTGCGGCGGACGTACCGGTCATACCGAGGCCGTGCTCGTCGTCTTCGACCCTGGACAGGTCTCCTACAGGGACCTGCTCGCGGCGTTCTGGGAGGGCCACGACCCGACCCAGAAGATGCGCCAGGGCAACGATAAGGGAACCCAGTACCGCTCGGCGGCCTACTACGGGGATCCAGCGCAGCTCGCGGCCGTCGAGGAGACCCGCTCCGCCTACGAGATGAAGCTGCGGGAGGCCGGGTACGGCCCCATCGCCACCGAGGTGGCCCCCGTGGGCCCGTTCTACTACGCAGAGGGCTACCATCAGCAGTACCTGCACAAAAACCCGAACGGCTACTGCGGCATCGGCGGGACCGGCGTAAGTTGCCCGGTCGGGCTTGGCGCGGACGCTGGCGTGGACGCTGGCGCGAACGCGGCGGGACGATGAAATGGGAAGCGTGATGGGCCGATTCTTCTCGCGCGGCTTCCGGGGTCGCCGGCGACCCCGGGAGCAGGCGGAGTCCGACCGCGTGCCGCCGGGTCAGTACCTCGTGGATGGCTTCCCCGTCCTCTCTGCGGGGCCCACACCCCGCACGCCGCTTGACCGGTGGGACTTCTCCATCGTCGGCGAGATCGACGCGCCCAAGCGGTGGACGTGGGGGGAGTTCCGCGAGCTGCCCTCGGAGACCTTTACCCGCGACATCCACTGCGTCACCAAGTGGTCCAAGCTCGACACGACCTGGGAGGGCGTCTCGGTCGACACCCTGCTCGGGGGCGCGGAGACGGCGGCCGGGTACGTAACGGCCTTCTGCGACGGCGGGTACACGACAAACCTGCCGCTGGAGGAGGTGACGGGCGGGAAGGCCTGGCTCGCCTTTGCCTACGACGGGGAGCCGCTTGAGCCGGAGCACGGCGGGCCCGCGCGCCTGCTCGTACCGCACCTCTACCTCTGGAAGAGCGCCAAGTGGGTGCGCGGTTTGAGGCTCATGAACGGAGACGAGCCGGGGTTCTGGGAGTCGCTGGGCTACCACAACGAGGGAGACCCGTGGCGCGAGCAGCGCTACCGGGGGGACTAGGGTGGCGATCTCGACGGGCGGGAGGCTGCTCTGGCACCTGAGCGAGATCACGGAGACCGCCACCGAGACGCCGCGCGCCACGAGCCTGTACCTAGACGTGCCGGGCTGGGAGGGGCACGTGGCGGGCCAGCACGTGGACGTCAGGCTCACGGCCCCCGACGGCTACCAGGCCCAGCGCAGCTACTCCATAGCATCGGCCCCCGAGGACGACCGCCTCGCGCTGCTCGTCGAGCGGCTGGAAGACGGGGAGGTCTCCCCCTACCTCGCGGACGAGCTGCGGGCCGGGGACATGCTGGAGCTGCGCGGCCCGATCGGGGGATGGTTCACCTGGAAGGCGCAGGAAGGCGGGCCGCTGCTGCTCGTCGCCGGGGGCTCGGGCGTCGTGCCGCTGATGGCCATGATCCGGCACAAGGCGGCTGAAGGGAGCGATGCCCAGGTCCGCCTGCTCCTCTCGTCCCGCTCCCGCGAGGACGTCGTCTTCAGGGAGGAACTCGACCGGCTATCCGCGGAGGACGGGACCCTTGAGGTGGCCCACACGCTCACCCGCTCCCGGCCCGTGGGCTGGACGGGCTACGCCCGCCGCATCGACCGGGAGATGCTCGCCGAGGTCGCTCCCTCACCGGAGGAGGAGCCGCTCGTCTTCGTGTGCGGCCCCACGCCGCTGGTCGAGAGGGTGGCGACGGATCTGGTGAACCTCGGGCACGACCCGGCGCGCGTCAAGACGGAACGATTCGGACCCACGGGAGGTTAGAGATGGACGAGCAGAGGCTGGACGGGAACGCGGTCGGGGGACTCCTCGGGGAGATCTTCCCCTTCGAGATGACGTCGGCGGAGACCGCCTGCGCCGGTTGCGGCGCGACGTCAGGCGTCGGGGCCGCGATGGTCTACGCGCACGGGATGGGCACCATCGTGCGCTGCGCCTCGTGCGACAACGCCCTCATCCGCATCGCCCGCCACAACGGCGGCGGCATGGGCCAGTACTGGCTCGACCTCAGGGGGGTTGCATACCTCAAGATCGAGGAGGCTACTTGAGGATGGACGGACCCTTCAAACCAGCCGACGTCTGGCCCCTCACAGAGGACCGCGCGGCGTCCGCGGGACGTGAGACGTCCGGCGGGACGGAGATTCTGGCCGTCGCCGGCCCGGAGCGGGGACCCGAAGGTGCGGCGGTAGGCATGCCGGATCGAGACGACGGGCGCGACCGAGGAGAGGCAGGCTAGGGATGATGAGCACAGATAAAGCCCTGGTGGACCGGAACACTATCAACGCCATACGCTTTTTGGCCGTGGACGCGGTCCAGAGGGCCGGGTCCGGCCACCCGGGCACCCCGATGGGCGCGGCCCCCATGGCTTACACGCTGTGGGACCGCTTCCTCAAGCACAACCCGAAGAACCCGGACTGGCCCGACAGGGACCGCTTCGTCCTCTCCCCCGGCCACGCCTCGACCCTGCTCTACGCGCTGCTCCATCTCTACGGCTATGACCTTTCGCTGGAGGAGCTCAAAAGTTTCCGGCGGTGGGGCTCCAAGACGCCGGGCCACCCCGAACGCGGGGAGACGCCCGGCGTCGAGATGACGACAGGTCCCCTGGGCCAGGGGCTCGCCCACGCGGTCGGGATGGCGGTGGCCGAGCGCTGGCTAGCGGAGCACTACAACATCGGCGGGCACGAGATCGTGGACCACTACACCTACGCCATCGTCTCGGACGGGGACATGCAGGAAGGCGTCTCGGCCGAGGCCGCGAGCATCGCCGCGAGCCTGAAGCTCGGCAAGCTCATCTACCTCTACGACGACAACGACATCCAGCTGACCGGCCCCACGGAGCCGGGCTTCGCCGAGAAGGTCGCGGGCCGCTTCGGGGTCTACGGCTGGCAGGTCATCGGCCCGGTAGACGGCTTCGACCCCGACGCCGTCGAGAGGGCCATAGAGGAGGCCCGGGCCGACGGGGAGCGGCCGTCCCTGATCGTCTGCAAGACCGTCATAGGCTACGGCAGCCCCGAACAGGCGACGAGCAACGTCCACGGCGAACCTCTGGGCGAGAAAGGCGTGCGCGCGGCCAAGATGGCCCTCGGCTGGCCCGAGGAGCCGGCCTTCTACGTCCCGGAAGACGTGCTGGAGCATGCCCGGGGCGCGGTCGAGCGCGGCAGGGAGGCGGAGGCTGCCTGGCGGGAACGGATGGACGCCTACCGGCGGGATCACCCCGAGGAGGCGGCCCGCTTCGAGGCCGAGGTGAGGGGCGAGCTGCCGGAGGGCTGGGACGCGGCGCTCGAAGGGCTCTTCGCCGACGGCAAGCCTGTCGCCACCCGGGCGGCGGGGGGGACGGCGCTCAACGCGCTCGTCGGCAGGGTCCACGCGCTGACCGGCGGCTCGGCAGACCTCGACACGAGCACCAAGACGACCATCACCGGCTACGGGAATTTCGGCTGGGGCGAGTACTGCGGGCACAACATGCACTTCGGGGTGCGCGAGCACGCCATGGGCTCCATCGCGGGCGGCATGGCCGTCCACGGCGGGGTAATCCCCTACACCGCGACCTTCCTGACCTTCGCCGACTACATGCGCCCCCCGATGCGTCTGGCGGCCCTGATGGGCCTGCGCGTCGTCTACGTCTTTACCCACGACTCGATCGGTCTCGGCGAGGACGGCCCGACCCACCAGCCCGTAGAGCACCTGCTGGGTCTGCGCGCCGTGCCGAACCTGACCGTCGTTCGGCCGGCCGACGCGGCTGAAGCCGCCGAGTCCTGGCGCGCCGCCCTGCTCAACGACGCGGGTCCCACGGTCCTCGTCTTTACCCGCCAGAAGCTGCCCGTCCTCGACCGGGACGTCTACGCCCCGGCCGAAGGGTTGCAGAGGGGGGGCTACGTTCTCTGGGAGAACGGCCCATCGCCCGAGGTGATCCTTCTCGGAACGGGCTCCGAGACGCACATAGCCCTCGAAGCGGGCCACAAGCTCGCCGAAGAGGGCGTGAAGGCCAGGGTGGTCTCGCTGCCGAGTTGGGAGCTCTTTGACGGGCAGCCAGAGGAGTACAGGGAGAGCGTGTTGCCCCGGGCGGTGCGGGCGCGGGTCGCGGTGGAGGCGGCGGCGGTTTTGGGATGGGAGCACTACGTCGGGCTCGACGGCGCGGTCGTCGGGATGAGGGGCTTCGGGGCGAGCGCGCCGGCGCCCGAGCTCTACGAGCGGTTCGGCATAACGGCCGAACGCGTGGCGGAGGAAGCCCGTTCGCTGCTGTTAACGACGCCGGCGCGGGGGTAGGCGGCGTGCGCGCGGACATCGCGCCGGGGGCGGTCTTCCCGGACTACGAGCTCACAGACCACGAGAGGAAGCGTCGTTCTTTGAGCGGGTTGCAGGGTGGGGACCCCATGATCCTGGTGCTCGCGCGCGGCCACTTCTGCCCCAAGGACCACCAGCAGCACCTGGAGCTCGTCGAGAACTACCCCAAGATCCACGTCGCCTACACCCGGATAGTGACCATCTCCACCGACAACCTGCCCCAGACCAACGAGTTCAGGGACTCGGTGGGCGCCCGGTGGACCTTCCTCTCAGATCCGTCGCGCAAGGTGCAGAGGGGCCTCGAGATCCAGGAGTACACCGACCCCTTCCACGACCCCATGATCCCGCACACCCTCGTTTTGGAGCCGGGCCTGGTGATCCACAGCGTCTACGAGGGCTACTGGTTCTGGGGACGTCCCTCCTTCGAGGAGCTACGCCGGGACCTGCGGGATGTGACGCGCAAGGCGAGGCCGGACTGGGACCCGCAGGCCCCAGGGCTGCGCGAGAAGTGGGAAGAGAGGAACGCTCCCCTGCTCAAGGCGCTCGCCCAGAAGAAGCGGGGCGTGGGATCCCCGGTCGGGGGTACGCACAAGACTGAACGGAGGATCTGATGCAGCGCACAAAGACGAGGGTTCACGAGGTGGCCGGGCTGGGGCAGGCGATCTGGCTGGACTACATCCGCCGGGCCTTTATCCGGGGCGGCGAGATGGAGCGGACGCTGGAGGACGGTGTTCGGGGGGTGACGTCTAACCCCACGATCTTCGAGAAGGCCATCGCCGGCAGCGCCGACTACGACGACGACCTGAGAAGGCTGGTGGGCGAGGGCGCCTCGGTCGGCGAGATCTACGAGTCGCTCGTCCTGGACGATATCGGACGGACGGCCGACCTGCTCCTCCCGCTCTACGAGTCCACGCGCGGCGGGGACGGCTACGTGAGCCTGGAGGTCAGCCCCACGCTCGCCCGCGACACGGAGGGTACGGTCGCCGAGGGGCGGCGGCTCTTCGCGGCGCTCGGAAGGCCGAACGTCATGATCAAGGTTCCCGCCACGCCCGAGGGGCTGCCGGCGATCACGGCCCTCCTCGGAGAGGGCATCAACGTGAACGTCACCCTCCTCTTCTCCCTCGCCCACTACGAGGCCGTCGCCGGGGCTTACCTGGCCGGCATCGAGAGGCTGGCCGCGCCGGGCGGCGGCCTGGGCGGCGTCGCCTCCGTCGCCTCGTTCTTCATCAGCCGGGTCGACGCGGCGGTGGACAGGGAGTTGGAGGCGCGCGGACACCCGGGGCTTGTTGGCCGGGCGGCGGTGGCGAACGCCCGCGCCGCCTACGCCCGCTTCCGCGAGGTCTTCTCGGGGCCCCGGTGGGATGCCCTGGCCTCCAGGCGCGCGAGGCTGCAGCGCCCGCTGTGGGCGAGCACCGGCGTCAAGAACCCGGCCTATCCCGACACCCTGTACGTCGACGCCCTGATCGGGCCGGACACCGTGAACACGGTCCCGCTCGCCACCCTCCAGGCCCTCCTGGACCACGGCAACGCCGCACCGACGGTCGAGCCCGGCGTGGACGAGGCCCGCGCCGACCTCGAACGCCTCGCCGAGGCCGGCGTGGACCTCGACGCCGTCACCCAGAAACTCCAGGAGGACGGCCTGGCCTCCTTCGAGAAGTCCTTCGAGTCGCTCATGTCGAGCATCGGGGAGAAGCGGGAGCGGCTGCGGGCGCGCCGCCGCCGGGACACGGCGAGCTTCGGCTCGATGACCCGGCCCTCGGGGCCGGCCCTGGGCCTGGAGAGCGCCGTGGACCGGGCGCTCGCGGAGATGCGGGACAAAGGGGTCGTCGGGCGCATGTGGACCCACGACCACACCCTCTGGAGCCCGGACCCGGATGAGGTCTCCAATCGCCTCGGCTGGCTGCACAGCCCGGAGAACACGGTCGAGGCGCTTCCGGAGATAGACCGTCTCGTCGAGGCGGTCCGGGAGAGCGGTTACACCGACGCCCTGCTCCTCGGCATGGGCGGATCGAGCCTCGCCCCCGAGGTCTTCGCCCGCGCCTTCGGCGTGGCCGACGGATACCTGGACCTCGCGGTCCTCGACAGCACCGACCCGGACGCGGTCCTGGAGAAGACGGAAGGACTCGACCCCACAAAGACGCTCTTTATCGTCTCGACAAAGTCCGGCGGGACGGTCGAGACCTTCTCGTTCTTCAAGCACTTCTACAACCGGGTCGTGGAGGCGGTGGGCCGGGAGGAGGCCGGGAGCCACTTTATCGCGATCACGGACCCCGGCAGCGCCCTTGCGGAGACGGCGGAGGAGTACGGGTTCCGGGCGACGTTCTCCAACGACCCGGAGATCGGGGGCCGTTACTCGGCCCTCTCGCTTTTCGGGATCGTGCCGGCGGCCCTGCTCGGGGTGGACGTGGTGCGGCTGTTGGACCGGGCCTCGACGATGACCTTTAACTGCGACGGCTGCAACTCCCCCGTCGAGGGCGACAACGCGGGTGCCTGGCTCGGGGCGATCATGGGCGTGATGGCGAACGCCGGGCGGGACAAGCTCACCCTGCTGACAGAGCCCTCGGTGGAGGCCTTCGGGCCCTGGGCCGAGCAGCTCATCGCCGAGAGCACCGGCAAGAACGGCAAGGGCATCCTGCCCGTCGCCGGCGAGACCGTCGGACCTCCCGATGTCTACGGTGACGACAGGCTCTTCGTCTACATCGGGCTCGCCGAAGAGGACGGCAGCGAGCTGTGCGCGGCGGCCGGGGCGCTGCGGGCCGCGGGCCGTCCGGTCGTCATGATCCGCCTGGACGACCTCTACGACCTGGGCGGCGAGTTCTTCCGCTGGGAGGTGGCGACCGCGATCGCCGGAAGGTCTCTGGGCATCAACCCGTTCGACCAGCCAAACGTCGAGGCCGCCAAGGCCCTCGCCCGCCGCATGGTCGAGGAGTACCGGCAGCGGGGCACGCTCCCCGGGCTCGAAGCCACGGTCGAGACGGACGGCGTCGTCGCCTACGCCCCTGAGGCCGCCGGGAGCGTCGGGGAGGCGTTCGAGAAGTTCCTGGCGACGGCGAGGCCCGGCGACTACGTTGCCCTGCAGGCATACGTCGAGCCGTCTGAAGAGACGACGGCCGCGTTGCGGGCGCTGCGTATCAGGCTGCGCCACCGGCTGAAGCTGGCGACGACCGTCGGGTACGGGCCGCGTTTCTTGCACTCGACCGGCCAGCTCCACAAGGGCGACGGCGGGAACGGTTTGTTTGTCCAGATCACGGCCGACGACGGGCGGGATGCGCCCATCCCGGAGACGGCTGGCTCTGGGGAGTCGGTCCTCTCCTTCGGGGTATTGAAGGAGGCGCAGGCCCTCGGGGACCGGCAGGCGCTCCTGGACGCGGGCAGGCGCGTGATCCGTCTCCACTACCACTCCAATCTTGCCGGCGGCCTGGAGAACCTGGCGTGATCCGGGCCGTGATCTTCGACCTCGACGGCACGCTGGTCGAGACGGAGGAGCTAAAGGCGCTCTCCTACGCCCGCGCCGCCAGGGAACTCCGCCCGGATGTGCGCGAAGCGGACGTCGTAGACGGCTTCAAGGACCTGGTCGGCCGCCCGCGCCGGGAGGTCGCGACGGCGCTCGTCGAACGCTTCGGGCTCGAAGATGCGGCCCGCAGGAGGATGGCGGAGTTCGGGGTGGAGACGCCGTGGCAGGCTTACGTGCGGGTCAGGTTGCTCGTCTACGAGCGCCTGCTGGCCGACCCCGACCTTATCGAGAACCACCGCTATCCGCACAACGTGGCGCTGCTGCGCGAGGTCAGACGCCTGGGTTACCCGACGGGCCTCGCCACTATGTCCCATCGCGAGCAGGCGCGGCGCGTGCTCGGCATCCTCGGGCTCGGGGACGCGTTCGACGTGGTGGCGACCCGCGACGACGTCGAGCACGGCAAGCCGGACCCGGAGATAGACCTGCTCGTCGCGCGCGGGCTCGGGGTGGGACCGGGGGAGTGCCTGATCCTCGAGGACTCCCCAGCCGGCGTGGCCGCGGGTCTCGCGGCCGGCATGGAGGTCATCGCCGTCACCACGGTCCTCACCCGCCAGAAGTTCCGGGACACGAGCCTCCTGAGCCGCTGCCGGGTCGTGTACGACCCGCGGGACCTGCCGGTCGTGGTGCGGCGCGTGATCTCGGACTACGGCAAAGCGCCCGGGAAAAGGTCCCCCGCCACGAATCGGGCGTAGGGGTTTGGACCACACGAGGAAGAGGAGGATCGTATGGAACTCGCGATGATCGGGCTCGGCAAGATGGGCGGCAACATGGCGCGGCGACTGATGGGCGGCGGCCACACGGTGGTCGCCTGGGCCCGCAAACCCGAGGCGGTGAACGCGCTGGTCACCGAGGGAGCCGTCGGCGCCGAGTCCCTGGAGGACGTCGTGAAGAAGCTCTCCGCCCCGCGCGTGGCCTGGGTGATGGTCCCCTCCGGCGGCCCGACGGAGAGCACGGTCGAGAGGCTCGCGGGCCTGCTCGAAGAGGGCGACACGGTCGTGGACGGCGGAAACAGCAACTACCACGACACCGTCCGGCGGGGTGCAATGCTCGCCGAACGGGGCATCAACTACGTGGACGTCGGGACCAGCGGCGGCGTCTGGGGCCTCGCCGAAGGCTACTCCATGATGGTCGGCGGCGAGGCCGGGGCGGTCGAGGGGCTAAAGCCCGCCCTTGAGACCCTCGCCCCGGCGGCGGACAGGGGCTGGGGGCACGTCGGTCCTTCGGGATCCGGCCACTTCGTCAAGATGGTCCACAACGGCATCGAGTACGGCATGATGCAGGCCTATGCCGAGGGGTTCGCGCTCATGCGGCGCAAGGAGGAGTTCGGGCTTGACCTGCACCAGATCTCCGAGATCTGGCGCGACGGCAGCGTGGTCCGCTCCTGGCTTTTGGACCTTACGGCCCGCGCCCTCTCCGAAGGCGCCGACCTCGAAGGCCTCGCCCCATACGTCCAGGATTCGGGCGAGGGCCGCTGGACGGTCGTCGAGGCCATAGAGCTCGGCGTCGCCGTGCCGGTCATCACCACGGCCCTCGAACAGCGCTTCTCCTCCCGCGAGGCCGACAACTACGCCAACAAGCTCCTGAACGCGATGCGCAACCAGTTCGGCGGCCACGAGCTCCAGCGCAAGGCGTGAGCGTGGACGGAGCACGAACCACAAGCTGCGGCCGGCCGACCACCATCGTCATCTTTGGCGCCTCGGGCGACCTGACGAAGCGCAAGCTGGTCCCGGCCCTCTACAACTTGCACGTCAAAGGACGTCTGCCGGAGGGCACTCGCATCGTCGGCTACGCCCGCCGCTCCTACGACGGCGAACAATTCCGGGGCCTGATGCGTGAGGGGACCGAAGAGTTCTCATCGGCGACCTTCGAGGAGGGAGTTTGGGAGGAGTTCGAGGCGAACCTCTACTACGCGCGCGGCGACCTCTCGGCGCCCGGGGATTTCGGGCGGTTGCGGGGTACGCTGGAAGAACTGGAAGGGGGTCCGTCCGACCGGCTCTACTACCTGGCGACGGCCCCGGATCTCTACGCGGCCATCATCGAGAACCTGGGAGGGGCCGGGATGGCCGGGGAGGAGGAAGGTCACAGGCGGGTCGTGGTCGAGAAGCCTTTTGGGCGGGACCTGGCCTCGGCCCTGGATCTCGACCGCGGGATCGGGGCGGTCTTCGGCGAGGAGCAGGTCTTCAGGATCGACCACTACCTGGGCAAGGAGACGGCCCAGAACGTCCTGTTTTTCCGGTTCGCCAACACCCTTTTCGAGCCGGTCTGGAACCGGACCTACGTGGACTCCGTCCAGATCACGGTCGCGGAGTCGGTCGGCGTCGGCCACCGCGCGGGCTACTACGACAACGCCAGCGTGCTCCGCGATATGTTCCAGAACCACCTCCTCCAGCTCCTGGCGCTGGTGGCTATGGAGCCCCCGGCCTCCTTCTCCGCGACGTTCTTGCGCGACGAGACGGCGAAGGTCTTAGCCTCCGTCAGGCCCGTCGAGGGCGCAGCGGTAAAGACCGCAACGGTGCGGGGGCAGTACGAGGGCTACCGCGAGGAGGCCGGCGTGGCCGAGGGCTCGGGGACGGCGACCTACGGGGCCATAGAGCTCTACCTGGACAACTGGCGCTGGCAGGGGGTGCCCTTCTACCTGAGAAGCGGGAAGGCGCTCGCCGAGAAGTCCTCCGAGATCGTCATCCGGTTCAAGAGCCTGCCGCACTCGATGTTTTCCCGGTCAGACGGCGCGGGGGTTGGCCCGAACGTGCTGGGTCTCTGCCTCCAGCCCGACGAAGGCGTGCACCTGCGGTTCGAGGCGAAGGTGCCGGGCGACGTCTCCCGGATGCGTCCCGTGGACATGACGTTCCATTACGCTGACGCCTTCGGCGAGGACGCCATCCCCGACGCCTACGAGCGGCTGCTCCTCGACGCGGTAGGCGGGGACGCGGCGCTCTTTATCCGCTCGGACGCCATCGGGCTCTCGTGGCGCCTGATCGACCCCATCCTGAAAGCCTGGGAGAACGACGAAGTCCCGCTCTCGACCTACGCCCCGGGGACCTGGGGGCCCGAAGAGGCCGAACAACTCCTGGCCCGGGATGGGCGCGCCTGGCTGCGCTCCTGCGGGGGCCACGAAAGGTCGCGGGTCGAGGCGGCGCAAGGGACAGGATAACCAACGGAGAGGAGGCGGGATCATGGACCCGACCACACACTACGACGCCGTCGTCATAGGCTCGGGGCAGGCCGGGGGGCCGCTGGCCGGGGCCCTCGCGGGTTCGGGGCGCCGGACGGCGCTCGTCGAGCGCGAGCACGTCGGCGGCACCTGCGTCAACGAGGGCTGTACCCCGACCAAGACGATGGTCCAGAGCGCCAGGGTCGCCCACCTGGCCCGCCGCGCCGCCGACTACGGCGTCCTTACCGGCCCCGTAAACGTGAACATGGAGAAGGTCCGCCGCCGCAAGCGCGCCATCGTGGACGCCTTTCGCGGCGGCAGCGAGCGGCGCATCGAGCGGACCGAGGGGCTCGACCTGATCGAGGGCGACGCCCGATTCACGGGCCCGAAGGAGCTCGAGATAGACCTCAAGGGCGGCGGGACGCACAGGCTCTTCGCCAACGCCGTCTTCATCAACGTCGGGGCGCGGCCGGCCGACCCCCCGATAGAAGGCCTCGCCTCCGTGCCACACCTGGACTCGACCTCGATCATGGAGCTCGACGAGGTCCCCGAGCGACTGCTGGTCCTCGGTGGCGGCTACGTGGGGCTGGAGTTCGCCCAGATGTTCCGGCGCTTCGGCTCGGAGGTCACGGTCGTCCAGCGGGGAGGCCAGCTCGTCCCGCGCGAAGACGCCGACGTCGGGGAGGCGGTGGCGGAGATCTTGCGCGGCGAAGGCCTCGAGGTGCTGCTCCAGGCCGACGCGCTGGCGGTGGAGTCCACGACGGACGGCCTCAGGTTGAAGGTCCGCACGCCGGAGGGCGAGCGCGAGTTGGAAGGCTCGCACCTGCTCGTGGCCGCCGGCCGGCCGCCGAACACCGACACGCTGGGCCTCCCCGCGGCCGGCATCGAGACGGACAAGCGGGGCTTCGTCAAGGTCAACGAGAGGCTGGAGACCAACGTCGGGGGCGTCTACGCTCTGGGCGACGTCAAGGGCGGGCCGGCGTTCACCCACGTCTCCTACGACGACTTCAGGGTCATAAGGACCAACCTGATCGAGGGCGGTGACGCGACCATCGCCGGCCGGATGGTGCCTTACACGATGTTTATCGACCCGCAGCTGGGAAGGGTGGGCCTGAGCGAGGGGGAGGCCGAGAGGCAGGGCCTGAACTTCAAGGTCGCCAGGATACCGATGACGCACGTGGCGCGGGCCCTTGAGAACGACGAGACGCGCGGCTTCATGAAGGCCGTGGTGGACGCCGAGACGGGTCTGATCCTCGGCGCGACCATACTCGGGATCGAGGGCGGCGAGATCATGGGCGTCCTCCAGATGGCGATGATGGGCAACGTCCCCTACACCGCCATCCGCGACGGCATCTTCGCCCACCCAACCCTTACGGAGTCCCTGAACAACCTTTTCGCGACGGTCCCCTAGCGGTATGCGACTGCTTTCGGTAAACGTCTCGCCGCCCAAGGAGATCCGGCACGGTTCCAGGACAGTCGAGACCGGCATCTTCAAGGAGCCGGTAGAAGGCCGGGTAATGCTCAGAAATCTCAACCTCGACGGGGACGGGCAGGCCGACCTCGTCAACCACGGCGGCCCCCACCGGGCCGCCTACGCATACCCCATCGAGAACTACGCCTACTGGCGGGGCGAGCTCGGCCGCGACGACTTCTCCTTCGGCCAGTTCGGCGAGAACTTCACGGTCGAGGGGATGACGGAGGACGGGGTCAGCATCGGCGACGTTTTCCGGGTCGGCGGCGCCCTCGTCGAGGTCTCCCAGCCGCGCCCCCCGTGCTTCAAGCTCGGCATCAAGATGGGGATGCCCAGGTTCCCCAAGCTGTTCCTGGCCAGCGGGCGGGTCGGGTTCTACCTGCGCGTTCTCGAGGAGGGCGAGGTCGGCGCGGGTGACATCTTCGAGCGGGTCGGACGCGACCCTGAGGGGATGGTGGTTCGGGAGGTGAGCCACTTGCTGTTCTTCGAGCCCGGGAACCTGGAGGGGGCCGCGCGCGCCCTGCGCATCAGGGCGCTCTCGCCCGGTTGGCGCGGCTCTTTCGAGGAGCGCCTCGCGGGATACGGCGGCGCGTGACGCTGGCGGCCCTGCTCGCGCTGCTGACCAGCGCCCTGTTCGGGACGAGCGACTTTCTGGCGAGCGCGATGTCCCGGCGGCTCCCCGGCCCGGCGGTGGCGCTTTGGAGCCAGCTCGCGGGGGGCGCGGTTCTGGCAGTGCTGCTCGTCCTGAGCGGGCAGGGCTTCAACGGCACGGGCGTCTTGTGGGGCATGGCGGGCGGTATCGTGGCGGCGGCGGGCGTGCTGGTCTTCTACCGGGCGTTCTCCCTAGGCTCCACCTCCATAGTCACCTCCCTCGCCGCCGGCGGGGTGGCGCTGCCGGTTCTGTGGGGGATCGCCGGCGGCGAATCTCCCTCCGCCGTCGGCATCCTCGGCCTCGCGGTGGTGGTGGCGGGCTTGGCCTCGTTGTCGACCGCGGGGGACTCCGGAGATGATCACCCGGCCGTCACGCCGCCATGCCCGTCACCCGCGCCCCGCTCTGCGTCGATCCGCGGGAACTCCACCGCGCCCTACTCCGGCCCGTCGCAGCTCGCCGTGCCCCTGGCCCTGCTCGCCGCCGCGTGCTTCGGGGCGTACTTTATCCTCCTGGATCTTGGGACGTCCAGTGGGGACGGGGTGCTGTGGGTCTCCGCGGGGGTCCAGGCCGGGGCGCTGGTCACGACCGTGGGTTTCGCGGCGTTTACCGGGCTCCGCAAGGCGGTGCAGGTGGGCCCGGACCTGCTCCTTCCGGTCTTCCTGATCGGGCTGCTGGAGGTGGCCGGGGACGTCGCGCTGACCTACGCGACCGTCCTCGGCCAGTTGGGGGTCGTCAGCGTGCTCGCCTCCCTCGACGTGCTGTTCACGGCGGTCCTGGCCCGCTTCCTGCTCGGCGAGCGTCTCTCCCGGCTCGGGACGATCGGCGTGACGCTCCTGCTCGCGGGGGTGGTCATGATCTCCGTGTAGAGCAGGCCGCGCCGAAAAACACCGGACAACCGCAAGAGATCGAGGAGACTGTTTTGTCTGACCACATAGATTCGCCGAGCGCCCTTCAGGACGGCCGCCTGGACCTGTGCGACATGTACGCCTTCGGGGGCGAGGAGCCCGGGACGGCGGTCTTGATCTTCACGGTCAACCCGGACGCCGGCAAGTCATCGCCGAGTACCTTCCACCCGGGCGCCCTGTACGAGATCAAGCTCGACACCGACGGCGACGCCGTCGAGAACCTCGCGTACCGGGTCACCTTCGGCGAGCCGGACACGGACGGCGCCCAGAGCTTTAGCGTAATGCGCGTCGAGGGCGAGGCCGCCCGTGACCCGGGATCGGTGGGCGATCTGCTGGGCGGGGGCCGCACCGGTGAGGAGATCGGTCTTTCCGACGACGGGCGGGCGTGGGCGGGGCTCGCGGCCGACCCGTTCTTCGGCGACGGGATCGCGCTCGGGCGCTTTCGGGAGGCGGCCCTGGAGGGGAGGTACGACCCCGAGGCCTTCGCCCAGGCTCCGGTCAACGTCTTTGAGGGAAGGAACGTCACTGGCGTCGCGCTGGAGCTTCCGACGGCGGCTCTGGGCGCGGAGGTGGTCTCGCTCTGGGGCGTCACGTCGGCCATAGAGGACGGCGGGTGGGCGCGGGTGGATCGGTGGGCCACGCCCCTGGTTCAGCACCTGTTCTTCAACCACGACCACCACCTCGCCGACGAGTACAACAAGGCCAGGCCACAAGACGACGCGCAAGCCTACGCCGAACGCATCTCGGGCTTTGTCGAGAAGCTGACGGCCGCGGCGGGGACGGCTTCTGATCCGAAGGCCTACGGCCAACACGTCGCCGGCATGCTGCTCCCCGACGTGCTCCCGTACGATGCTCGCAAGCCCGCGGGCTACGGCATCGAGGAACGCAACGGGCGGACGATGGCCGACGACGTCTACGACGTGATGGTCAGCCTGGTGGCGAACACGCCCCTCTCCGACGGCGTGGGACCGGGAGACGACCACCTCGCCGGCTTCCCCTACCTGGCGCCACCCAAGGACCTCTCACCCGGGCTGCCGCCGCTCGTGCCGAGGGAGGCCGGTTGATGGCGTAGGATACAGGTCGCCGACGGGAGGAGCATTTGGATGAGAGAGAAAAGTCCGTCCCGATGAAACTTCGGGGGGTCTGATGCCGGAGATCTCCTTGACCGGGGTGCTCGTCGTCGCCGCGGTGGCCTTCACCGTTCCGTTCCTGCTCGGGCTCGCACCATCCCTCCGATTACCGGCGGTCGTGCTCGAGATCGTGGCCGGCGTCGCCATCGGGCCGTCTGGCTTCGGGCTCGTCGAAGTGGATCTGCCGCTCGAGGTCCTGGCCCTGCTCGGGCTGGCGTTCCTGCTCTTTCTGGCCGGGCTCGAGATCGACCTGGCCCGGCTGCTGGGCGGTCCTCTGGGGGTGGCGGCGCTCGGGTTCGCGGTCTCGCTCGCGGTAGCATTCGGCATCGCGCTCGCGTTGAGCGCCGCCGGCGTCGTGCGGGGGCCGCTGCTCGTGGCGATCATCCTCTCCGCCACGGCGCTCGGGATCATCGTCCCGGTGCTGGCCGACGCCCGGCAGACGGGCACCCCTCTGGGCCAGCTCGTCATCGCCGCCGGCTCGATAGCGGACTTCGGGGCGATCCTGCTGCTCTCGCTGCTGTTCTCACGGGAGGCGACCGGCGTCGGCGCGAGGCTGCTCCTGGTCGGCGCCTTCGTCCTGCTCGTGATCGTCGTGGGCGTCGCGCTCGCGGAGGTTGGACGATTGGGCAGGTTCCGGTCGGTCCTCTTGCGGCTCCAGGACTCCAGCTCCCAGATACGGGTGCGCGGCGCCTTTCTCCTGCTCGTCGGCTTCGCCGTGCTGGCGCAGCTTCTGGGGCTGGAGGTGATCCTGGGCACCTTCGTCGCCGGTGCCGTACTCAAGCTGCTGGACCGGGACAGGATGATGACGCACCCACAGTTCCGGGCGAAGCTGGAGGCCGTGGGCTTTGGCGTCTTCGTCCCGGTCTTCTTTGTCACCAGCGGGATGGAGCTCGACCTGCGCGACCTCTTCGAGGGGGGCGGTGCGGTCGTGCTGGTCCCCGTGCTCCTGCTGGCGCTGCTCCTCTCCCGGGGCCTGCCGGCCATACTCTACCGGCCGCGCCTCGGGGATCGCGGCGCCGTGGCGGCGGGGCTCCTGCAGGCGACCTCCCTCCCGTTTATCGTCGCCGCGACCGAGATCGGGGTCGAGATCGGCGAGCTCGACCCCGCGACCGGCGCCGCCCTGGTAGTAGCGGGCCTCTTATCGGTGGTGCTCTTCCCCCTGCTGGCCCTAACCCTCCTGCGGACCGCGGAGCGTCCCGACAGCGAACCATGACGGCCGCCCCCGTTGCGGGTGGGGATGGCACGGACCGAAACGGGACAGCGCCGATCGCCGCGCGCACGTGGATACTGGAGGATCATCGGATCACGCGTTCTCGCAAGTGGACGCTGTTCGCTCGATAATGGAGCCTGCGATTACCGATGAGAGGTCGCGCAGGGTCGCAGCGGCTGCTTTTCGGACCGACAGAAGATCCTGACAACGGGTTCTCCTCCACCGCGATCCGTACCCCGTCTACGAGACGGGTGTCACGAGGCACGCCTCAAAGGAACGTACGCTGGCGAGCTGACAGATCCGCGCCGGCTTTCGCGGCAAGCGCCAGCGCCGCACCATCATCCGTATTTTCATTACGCGGCTTCATAGCGATACCAGCGGCCCTCCAACCTCCGCCTGGTCTCCTGCCGCCGTGGATGCGTGCGCGGGCTACGCCGACCTTTGCTCGGGAGCGTCCCCGTGACGGTGTGAACCTCCCTACCTTGGACATGGTCCGCAAGGTCACGGCGCAAGCCTCCGGCGGTTCGCTCACGGTCGAGGAGTGGGGCCTCCCGCCGGGCGGGCTCATACCCCCGCACACCCACACCCGCGAGGATGGGTGCAACTTCGTGCTGGAGGGCGAGCCCACCCGCGAGGTTGGCGGCGAGATCCTGGTCGCCCCGAAGGGGTCCTTCGTCCTGAAGCCGCGCAACATACCCCACGCCCTCTACAATGCGGGCCACGGCCCCGTCCGGGTGTTGGAGATCCTCACGCCGGGCGGGTTCGAAGGCTACTTCGACGAGGACGAGCGGATCGCATCTAGCGCGATGGATGGGGACGACCGTCGGAAGGCCCGAGCCGAGCTTGGCGAACGCTACGGGGTGATCTGGCACGACGAGCGCATCCCCGAGGTCGAGGCCCGCTTCGGTGTCGGATCCCAAATCTACTCTGAAGGTCCACCACAAACCGGAGGAACCCAGCGATGAACGAAACGAACGCGCAGCAGACCCCCAACGTGGACGAGATGGACGAGCGGGAGGAGAAGATGCAACTGCTAAACGGCGTCAACCACCTGACGTTCGTCACCGCCGACATGGACCGGCTGATCTCCTTCTACGGGCGCGTCTTCGAAGCGCGGGTGACGGTAGACCTCGAGGAAGAGGGTCTCCGCCACGCCTTCATCGAGGTCGGCCCCAACACGGTGTTGCACCCCTTCCGGGTGCCCGGCGTCGAGCCGCCGGGTCGGCAGCCGATGTTCGGGCGCGGGCGGCTGGACCACTTCGCTCTGAACGCGGCGAGCGAGGAGGCGTTCTGGAAGCTGCACCGCCGCATGGCGGCCGAGGGCGCGCTCGACAGCGTGGTGACCGACATGGGCTCGATGCTGCTCTTCAGCTTCCTCGACCCGGACGAGGCCCGCCACGAGGTGGTCTGGAGAAAGCCCGGTGTCCCCGTCGAGGCCGGGCTCAGGCGCGCCGAGTGGACCACCGTCGGGACGTCCTGAGCCGCCAACCCCGAGCGCGGGAGCAAGCCGATTCCTGATCCTCGGGTCCGGGCGGAGAGACGTCGGCGCCTCTCAAAGCCCAGCACGCCCACAATGAGCCGCCGGAGCATCGAGGCGACGCTCCGGCGGCTCGGTCCCCTCTAACTTGCGTGAAGTGGACTTTCAAGAGAGACCAAGCCCCTCGCGTCGCCCCCTAACCTCCATACGGGCGCTCTACCCCACGGAAGGGGCATTCCATACGGCATCCGTCGGCCCGCACTGACAGGGGGATAGACGGTTCACAGCGTTGTGACAAAAAATTTGCGCTAATAAATTGTCTTTGTGGTACAGTGGCGGCATGGAGACTTTGGGCAGGGCGGGCGAGAGGCCCGCAGAGGATCGGGTAGGGCGCGTGCTCTCTGGGCTTGGGGCAAAGATACGGCGCGCGCGCAGGGAACGGGACATGACGCTCGAGGCTCTGGCCGAGGCGTCGGGCACGTCGGTGGCGCACATCTCGCGGCTGGAGTCCGGGGAGCGCCAGCCCTCTCTGGACGGGCTGTTGAGGCTGGCCTTCAGCCTTGGCGTCCCCCTGGGCGAGCTCGTCGAAGAGCCGGAGGAGCCCGAGCCCGGGACGGTGGTCAGGGGGGCTGATGCCCCGTTCTACGAGAGGTGGTCGATGCGCTTTCAGCCGCTGGTGCCCGAGGCGGGGCCCGAGGGGTTGTCGGCGATGAGGGTCGTTTTCCCGGCCGACCGGGTGGACCCCGAGCACGAACCCAACGAGCACGGCGGCCAGGAGTGGCTGTACGTGCTCAAGGGGCGGCTCAGGCTCACGCTCGGCGCCGGGAGGACGGTCCTTGAGCCCGGAGACGCGGCCTTCTTCGACGCCAGGCTACCGCACGGCTTCGACGTCTTCTCCGAGGAGGACGTGGAGGTGCTGTGGGTCTCGTGCGTGCCGTGTACCCACGGAGGAGGTCCCCCCGGGCGCCTCCACCCGTTTATGGAGGGACACCCCGAGTTCGGAGGAGCGGGCGCGGGCGGCGCGAGATCCGGGGCTTAGCGGGTGGCTTTGACGTGAGGCTGACGAAGAAGAGCAAGTACGCGGTGAGGGCCGTGGTGGAGATCGCCTCAAACGGGTGCGGGCCGCTTGGGGTGGCCGAGATCTCACGCCGCCAGAGCATACCGGAGCGGTTTCTCGAGCAAATCTTCGGGGAGTTGCGGCGCGGCGGCATCCTCGAGAGCCGGCGCGGGGCGCACGGCGGATATTGTTTGGCGATACCCGCCGAGGAAGTGACGGTGCTCGACATCGTGGAGATCCTGGACGGCGAGGTCCGCCCGGACCGGCATTCGGATGAGGACGGTCACTACACGGATGACGTGCCATCGTCCTCGACGGGAGAGGTCTGGGATGAGGCTCGTGCAGCGCTCGAAGGTGTCTTTGGTCGCTACAGCATCGCCCAGCTCGCCGAGGCCGAGCGCGGGAGCCCCGATCGTCAAATAACGCGGGGCCCACCCATGCTCCACCCCCTGTAACAAGCACGTCGGGTGGCAGCTACGAAACCTGAATTTCTGGAAGAAGGAGAACAACATGCAGATGACGGACGCCCAGGATCTCGCAACGTACGACGTCGTGGTCGTCGGGGGTGGAGCTGCCGGCCTCGGCGGCGCGCTGATGCTCGGCAGGTCCCGGCGCTCGGTGCTGGTCGTCGATGCTGGCGAGCCGCGCAACGCGCCCGCCTCGGGGGTCCACGGGTTCCTCACCAGGGACGGCATGGACCCTGCCGCGCTGCTTGAGACCGGGCGGGATGAGGTCCGCGGGTACGGGGCAGAGGTCATCGACGGACGCGTCGCCTCGGCCGAGGCTGTCGACGGCGGCTTCACCGTTACGCTGGAGGACGGCCGCCGGGTCGGCGCCAGGCGGCTGCTGGTCACCACGGGGCTCGTAGACGAGTTGCCGGACGTTGCTGGGATCAGGGAGCGCTGGGGGCGCGACGTGCTGCATTGCCCTTACTGCCACGGGTGGGAGGTCCGGGATCTGCCGATCGGCGTCCTGGCATCGGGCCCCATGGCCGTGCATCAGACGCTCCTGTTCCGGCAATTGACGGAGGACCTGACGCTCTTCCTGCACACCGGGCCAGAGCCCACCGATGAAGAGGCCGAGCAGCTCGCGGCGCTAGGCATCGCGGTCGTGGAAGGCGAGGTCGCCTCGCTCGAGGTCCACGAGGACCGGCTCACGGGCGTCCGGCTGCAAACCGGCGAGGTCATCCCCCGGGGTGCCGTGGTGGTCGGGCCGCGCTTCGCCGCCCGCGCCGGGATGCTCGCCGGCCTCGGCCTCCAGACGACCACCCATCCCTCCGGCCTGGGCGAGTACGTCGAGTCCGACGCCATAGGCCTCACCGCCGTGCCGGGAGTGTGGGTGGCCGGGAACGTGACCAACCCCACCGCGCAGGTCCTCGCCTCCGCCAACGCCGGCGTGATGGCCGGGTCGGCAATCAACGCCGACCTCATCGCCGAGGACACGCGAGAGGCCGTCGCCGCCCGCCGGGGTCTTCTGTCGTCCACCGCGGGAACGGGGAGATCTTGAAAGAAGGAAGACCGACGATGAACGGTGAGGTTCCCGGCGAAGGCGGCGGCAGCCCGGGCGAGCAGTTCTGGGAGGAGCACTACCGGGCCTCTAGGCGACCATCGAGCGGAAGACCGAGCGGCGCCCTCGTCAGGTTCGCCGGGCCGCTCCCCGGGGGCACCGCGCTGGATCTGGGTTGCGCCCAGGGGGACGATGCGGTCTGGTTGGCCCGGCGCGGCTGGCGGGTCATGGCCGTCGACGTCTCAGGCACGGCCCTCGCCCGCGCGGCCACAAACGCCGAGGCCGCGGGGGTCTCAGACCTCATCGAGTTCGAGCGGCACGATCTGGCGAGCACCTTTCCGGACGGCCGGTTCGATCTGGTCTCCGCCCTGTTTCTGCACTCGCCGGTCGAGTTCCCGCGTACCCAGGTTTTGCGGGCCGCCGCGAGGGCCGTAGCCCCCGGCGGCCTGCTGCTGATCGTCGAGCACGCCTCGGCAGCACCCTGGTCGTGGTCCGACCCGGACACGGCCTTCCCGACCCCGGAGGAGTCGCTGGCCGCGCTCGACCTGGACCCTTCCCGGTGGCACGACGAATTCGTGGGTGCCCCGAAACGGGAGGCCACCGGCCCGAACGGGCAGAGGGCCACCGTCACCGACAACGTCATCGCGCTCCGTCGCCTCGCGCGATGACTACCCGTCTGTCCGCCGAATGCCTTTTCGACTCCGACCCGCAGGGTTCGTGTAATGAGTACTGATGTAAGCGCTTCGTGCCATTGCGGTTCCGTCCGCCTGGAGGTCGAAGCGCCGCCGTCGGAGGTTACGGAGTGCAACTGCTCGCTCTGCCGGCGCTACGGCGTTTTGTGGGCTTACTACAGGCCCCATCAAGTGCGGTTGTCGCCCCCGGATCCACCCACCGACGTCTACATGTGGGGTGGCAGGTCCATCGAGTTCCACCGCTGCCGGAACTGCGGCTGTGTCTCGCACTGGGCCGCCGTCGACCGCAAGCGCGACCGGATGGGCGTCAACGCGCGCCTCATGCCCCCGGAGATCCTGGCCGGCGCCCGCCTGCGCCACCGCGACGGCGCCGACACCAACCGGTACACCGACTGACCATCGGTGGTTACGCTAACGATCGGTTGTCGCACCTCTAGAAGGCGGCGCGGAGAGCCGGTATCCAGGACGACGCCCTCGCAGCGCATCCGATCCTCTCCGCCCAAAGCCGTGTCGGGCGACGCCGATGGTCGTGCTCGCGCGCTCGATCAACTTTGGATCACCGGGGCCGTGCCGGTCGTCAGGCGGTGGCGGATCGCGGCGCGAGTTCCTTGCGGACGGCGGGGGCGACTTCGGTACCGAAGAGCTCTATGGCGCGCATTACCTTCTCGTGGGGGAGCGTGCCGACGCTGATCTGGGCCATGAAGCGCCCGTGGCCGAAGAGCTCGTGCTCGTAGAGGATCTTCTCCGTCACTTCTTCGGGGCTGCCGACGACGAGCGCGCCGCGCGGGGAGCGGCCGGCCTCGAACTGGCGACGGCCCATCGGGCCCCAGCCGCGCTCGCGGCCGATGCGGTTCATCATCGCGGCGTAGGTCGGGAAGTACTCGTCGCCCGCCCTCTGAAAGGTGTCGGCGACGTAAGCGTGGGAGTTTATGCTTATCGGTAGGTGGGCCGGGTCGTGGCCGGCCTCGCCCGCGGCCTGACGGTAGAGTTCGGCGAGCGGGGCGAAGTTCTCGGGCTGGCCGCCGATGATCGCGATCGCCAGCGGCAGGCCGAGCACCGCGGCCCGCACCACCGACTGGGGCGTCCCGCCGACCGCGATCCAGACGGGCAAGGGGTCCTGGACCGGACGCGGGTAGACGCCGACGTCCTCCAGAGGGGCGCGGTGCCTCCCCGACCACGTCACACGCTCGGACTCGCGCAGCTTTAGCAGCAACTCCAGCTTTTCGGCGAAGAGCTCGTCGTAGTCGCCGAGGTCGTAGCCGAACAGGGGAAAAGACTCGATAAACGAGCCGCGACCCGCCATGATCTCCGCGCGCCCGCCGGAGATCAGGTCGAGGGTGGCGAAGTCCTGGAAGACGCGGACCGGGTCGTCCGAACTGAGCACCGTGACGGCGCTGCTCAGCCGGATGTTCTCCGTGCGCGTGGCGGCTGCCGCAAGCGCCACGGCCGGGGAGGAGACCGCGTAGTCCGGGCGGTGGTGCTCGCCGACGCCGAAGACGTCGAGGCCGACCCTATCCGCGAGTTCAATCTCCTCGATGAGCTCGCGCATCCTCCGCGCCGGGTCGCTACCCGGGCCAACGTCCGCGAAGGTGTAGAGGCCGAGTTCCATCGTGGGTTCCTTTCGAATGAGGTTCTAGGTTTCAGGTTCTAGGTATTGTAGAGCGCGAGGGTGCTGGGGACGTGCCGCTCTCCGGGACGTGGGGATGGACGGCGTGCCCATGCCCGGTTCCGCGGCGGCGCGGACCTTGGGACGAGGTCCGGGTCGGCGGCGGGGTGCCGCCGACCCGGATACCGGCCTGGAAGTTCTGCTGGATCGGATCGAACGTCGCGGGATGGTTGGCCCTCTAGGAGGCTGTGGCGGCCTCGCCCTTTGTGTCCCTCCCGATGCCCTTCGCCACGATAACGAGGGTCGCGCTGACGACGGTGCCGATGGCTATGGCGAGCAGGTAGAGCGGCCAGTTGCCGATGAGCCCGATCACGAAGATGCCGCCGTGGGGCGCCCGCAGGGTGGCGCCGAACGCCAGCGAGAGCGAGGCCGTTTCTACGGGCCCCGGCCCTGCGAACCGGGCCACGCACCGCGTCCCCAGAACCTTATGCCTACAACCTGACACCTAGTTGAGACGGGTGTGCGGTCGTGCGAGTATGGGGCGTGGTTTTCTCCGAGCGGGAGGTGGTCTTGTGTTCAAGAAGCTGTTGAGCAGCATCGGCGTGGGTGGGGCCAGGGTGGACACCCGGCTGCACGCGGACTCGTTCGTTCCCGGGGGCGAGGTTAGCGGGGAGACGCACGTCGTGGGCGGGAGCGACGCGCAGGAGTTCAACCGCATCTACCTGTCCGTCTCGACCCGCTACAAGCACGACGACTCGACCCACGAGCACACCCTGATCGAGCACGATATCGCGGGCAGGATGCAGATAGGTGCCGGGGAGGAGAGGGCCGTGCCGTTCTCGTTCCGGCTGCCCTTCGAGACGCCGCTCTCGGTCGGGCACCAGGGCGTGACGGTCCACACGGGGCTGGACATATCCGGCGCCATAGACCCCGGCGACGCCGACGGCATCCAGGTCTCCCCCCACCCCCTGCAGCAGGCGGTACTTAGCGCCGCACAGAACCTCGGTTTCACGTTGCGCCAGGCCGAGAACGAGTACGACCCGCGCAAGGGCGCCCCGCTCCCCTTCGTCCAGCAGCTGGAGTTCAGGCCCGGCGGGCGCTACGCCGGGCGCCTAGAGGAGCTGGAGCTCGTCTTCAAGCTCCGCGGCGACGACGCGCTAGAGGTGCTCGTCGAGCTCGACCGCAGGGCCGGCGGCATCGGGGGACTGCTCGAGTCGGCCCTCGAGATGAACGAGCGCGTCTCCCGACTCACCGTCACCCGCTCCGACGCCGAGCGCGGCGCCATCGAGGGTATGCTCGCGCAACTGATCGACGGGCATATTCGGTAGGCATTAGGCATCAGGTTCGAGGTCGCCCGCTGCGCGGGCTTCGAGGTTCGAGGGGTAGGTCGTCGCAACCCGGCCCCGAACACCACCCCTAGAGCCTAAAACCAACTTACGTTACCCCGTTCTGCTTGAGGGTCGAGATCCCGGCTTCATCGTAGCCGAGCCCGCGCAGGATGCTCTCCGTGTGCTCCCCGACCGCCGGGATGGGCGCCATCACGGGCTCGACGCCTTGGAGGGTCGCCGGGGGCGTCAGGCCCCGTAGCGGGCCCGCCGGCGAGCCGAACTCGCGCCAGCGGTCCCTGGCCTCCAGTTGCGGATGGTCCAGGAACTGGCGCATGGTCCGCATCCTGGCGTTCGCGACGCCGGCCGCCTCCAGGCGCCCGATGGCCTCGCCGGACGGGAGGCCGGAGAAAACCGCGTCTATCTCGGCGTGGAGGGCCTCCCTGTTCTCGACGCGCTTCGTGTTGGTGCGGAAGCGCTCGTCTTCGGTCATGGATCCGCACCGCAACACCCCTTCGCAGAAGCCCTTCCACTCCCGCTCGTTCTGGATGCCGAGAAAGACGACCTCTTCGTCCGCGCACGCGAACGGGCCGTAGGGGGCTATGGCGGCGTGGCTCGCGCCGCTCCTCTTCGGCTCCTCGCCGCCGTACCCGGCGAAGTACGCGGGGAAGCCCATCCACTCCCCGAGGGCTTCGAGCATCGAGAGCTCCAGCACCGCGCCCTCGCCCGTCCTCTCGCGCCGGAAGAGCGCGGAGAGGATGCCGGAGTACGCGTACATCCCGGCCGCTATGTCCGCGACCGAGATGCCGACCTTCGAGGGCGTCTCCGGCGTGCCGGTGATCGAGACGAGGCCGGCCTCGCACTGGACGAGCAGGTCGTAGGCCTTCTTCTGGGTGTAGGGGCCGCCCGCTCCGTAGCCCGAGATGGAGCAGTGGATGAGGCGCGGGTGTCTCCCCCCAAGCTCCGCGGCCCCGAGCCCGAGGCGTTCGGCGGCGCCGGGGGCCAGGTTCTGGACAAAGACGTCGGCCGATTCGAGCAGGCGCCCCAGCACCTCCCCGGCGCCTTCTTTTTTGAGGTCGAGCGTCAGCGACTCCTTGGAACGGTTGAGCCAGACGAAGTGGCTCGCCATCCCTTTAACGGTCTCGTCGTAGTGGCGGGCGAAGTCCCCCGTCTCGGGGCGCTCTATCTTTACGACGCGCGCGCCGAGGTCGGCGAGCTGGCGGGTGGCGAAGGGGGCTGCGACGGCCTGCTCCAGGGCGACGACGGTGATGCCTTCGAGCGGGAGCGATCGCTGGCCGGCCATCCTAGAACGACCTCGGCAAGCCGAGGACGTGCTGGGCCAGGTAGGAGAGGATGAGGTTCGTGGAGATGGGGGCGACCTGGTAGAGGCGCGTCTCGCGGAACTTGCGCTCGACGTCGTACTCGGCGTCGACCCCGTAGCCCCCGAAGGTCTGCACCGCGACGTTGGCCGCCTCCCAGGAGGCGTCCGCGGCAAGCAGCTTCGCCATGTTCGCCTCGGCGCCGCACGCCTCGTCACGGTCGAAGAGGGCGGCGGCCTTCCGGGTCATCAGGTCCGCGGCCTCCACGTTCGCGTAGGCGCGGGCTATGGGGAACTGGACGCCCTGGTTCTGGCCGATGGGGCGGCCGAAGACGACGCGGTCGTTGGCCCGTCCCGTCGCCCGGTCGATAAAAAAGCGGCCGTCGCCCACGCACTCGGCGGCGATGAGGATGCGCTCGGCGTTCATGCCGTCCATGACGTAGCGCAGGCCCATCCCCTCTTCCCCGATCCTGTTTCGTACCGGCACCTCGACGCCGTCGAGTTCTAGCTCGTTCGTAAAGTTGTTCATCATCACCCGGCGCCGTTTCACCTTCAGGCGGTCGCCGGCATCCCTGAGGTCCACGATAAAGACCGAAAGGCCGTCGGAGCGCCTCTTTACCTTCTCGACGGGCGTCGTCCGGGCGAGCAGGACCATCAGGTCCGAGTGCTGGACGCGGGAGATATAGATCTTGCGCCCGCTCACCACGTAGCGATCCCCACGCCTCTGGGCGAAGGTGGATATCCGCGTCGTGTCGGTGCCGGCCTCTGGCTCCGTGACGCCGAAGGCCTGCAGCCTCAGCTCCCCGGCGGCTATCTTCGGCAGGTACTCCTCTCTCTGCTCCCTGGAGCCATGGCGCAGCAGCGTCCCCATGACGTACATCTGGGCGTGGGCGGGGTTGGCGTTGGCGCCGGACCGGTTCGCCTCTTCGAGTATGGCGCAGGCGGCGGTCAGGTCGAGGCCCATGCCGCCGTACTCCCTGGGGATGAGCGCGGCGAGGTAGCCGGCCTCTGTCATGGCCCGGACGAACTCCTCCGGGTACTCGCGCCGCGCGTCGAGGTCGCGCCAGTACTCGTCGGGGAAGCCGGCGCACAGGTCGCGGACGCCCTGCCGGAGCCCGCGCAGCTTGCTGTCGTCAAGGATCACACCCCACCACCCGGGCCTTCGGGCTCAGGCCCCGACACGCCGGGGAAGTGGAGCACCTCGGATTGGGAGTAGATGGCATCACCCTCGAAGACGGGGGCGGGCAGCCGCACCCCGTTCCAGCCACGGTTCGGTATGACGCTCTGCGCGGCGGCCAGCGCCACCGTGAACGTCGAGCCCACCAGCGGGCGGCCGAACCCGGTCCGGGACGCGTAGTGGCGGTCGAAGCGTATGAGCATACAGTTCTCAGGATACGCAGTACGGGGCGGGGAGATTAGCATTCAGAGCGCTCTTGAGGGACGATGAACACGGAATCGACTTTAGCATAGCGAGAAGTTAGGAAAGGAAACGCATGGCGGTCAAGGAAGGTTGGAAGGGGCGGTTCTTTGAGGATTTCGAGGTCGGGGACGTCTACGAACACCCCCTGGGGCGTACCGTGACGACCACGGACAACCTGTGGTTCACGCTCCTGACCCAGAACACGGCGCCGATACACGTGGATCACGCCTACGCAAAGCAAACGGAGTTTGGCAAGCCCCTGGTCGATTCCACCTTCACGGTCGCCCTCGTAACCGGGCAAAGCGTCACCGACGTCTCCCAGAACGTCTTCGCCAACCTCGGCTGGGATGAGATCAGGCTGCCGGCCCCCGTCTTCGAGGGCGACACCATCTACTCCCAATCCGAGGTGCTCGAGACCAGGGAGTCAAGGTCGAGGGTGAACGTCGGCATCGTGAAGGTCAAGACCACCGGCTACAACCAGGAAGGAACGGTCGTCATAACCTTCAAACGCACCGTCTTGGTCTACAGGCGAGATCACGCCCCCAAAACAGTCCGTACTTTCCCCGAAAAACATCGACGCGGCGAAGGGAGCGGTGCGGCTGAACCTTCGTGACGACCCGAATAAACGGGCGGAGAGGAGACGTCCCGGCTCTCAGCTCCTGTTTCGCGGCTACGCTCGTCATCTTGACGGGGTGCAAAGCCGGTCAAGCCGCGTTTCCGCGCCGTGTTGAACGAGGATGCCCGCGAGGTGTGGTCCGAGCGTCGCGACGGCTAGCGCGCCGGGCAAGCGAGAGGGGTTTCAGAGCCTATCGGCGTAGCCACGACCCGGCCCGGGGGAAGGAGTGGGGTGGCCTGATGGCCGCCCCGCTCTTCGTGGCGGTGTGCTTGATCTAGCCGTTGCGCTCGCCGAGTGACACGTCGACCGTGAGCTGCTCGCCCTCCCTCGTCAGCGTGAGCCGGGCGTTCTCCCCGGGCGCGTAGTCGCGCAGGGCGCTGAGCAGGTCGCCGGAGTCCTCCACGGGGACGGACCCGATGGCGGTCACGACGTCATCGGGGGCGACGCCGGCCTCCTCCGATGGGCCGCCCGACTCGACCTCCGTGACGACCGCGCCTGACCCCGCCGGGCTGCCGGTCCCCTCTGAGGCGGCGTCGGCCAGCGAGATGCCGAGGTACGGGTGGACGGCCTCGCCGTCCTCTATGAGCTGGTCGGCGACCGAGACCACCGTGTCCGAGGGGATGGCGAACCCCAGGCTCTCGGCACCCGCGTCCGGCGGCACGTAGGCCACGTTTACGCCGACCACCCGGCCGGAGCGGTCGGCCAGGGCGCCGCCCGAGGAACCGGGGGAGATGGCGGCGTCCGTCTGGATCAGGTCCACCAGCGCGGTGTCCCCGCCGGTGAGCTCGGCCGGGAGCTCCCGGCTCAGGCCGCTTATGACGCCGGAGGTGACGGTGGACTCGAAGCCCTGCGGGCTGCCGATGGCGACCGCCATCTGGCCCGCCACCGGGTCGTCCTCGGCGAAGCTAGCCGCCGGCAGCCCGTCGCGATCCACCCGCACCACGGCGAGGTCGGTGAACCCGTCGCCCGCGACCACCTCGCCCCGCTCTGTCGTGCCGTCGGCGAAGGCCACCTCGACCGAGGATGCCCCCTCGACGACGTGGTTGTTGGTTACGATGTAGCCGTCCTCGCGGTAGACCACACCGCTTCCTATCCCCTCGCCCTGCTCGGTCCCGTATGGCGTGTCCTGCGAGACCTCGACGTTGACCTGCACCGCCGAAGGACCGAGTTCCGAGGCCACCCGGGCCACGGGCTCGTCCTCAAGCGCCTCGGCCGGCGCGGAAGCCTGCGCGGCCGCGCTCCTGGCCCCGCCTTCCGTCCCACCGAACAGCGCCAGGCCGCCCGCCGCGCCCACGACGAGCGCCAGCGCGATCATGGACCCCGTAAGAAACCTGCGTTTGACGCTCATACCACTACCCCTTCTCTCAGGGCGCCGCGCAAGGCCTTCGCCAGCGCCGTTTCGGCCTCCTCCTGGATCTGGCGCACCCTCTCGCGGGAGACGCCGAGCTCCTCGCTGAGCTGCCGGAGGGTTGACTTCTCCTGCTCGTCGAGGCCGTGGCGCCGGATGAGGACGCGCCGCGGTCGTTCCGGGAGCCCCTCCACAGCCCGGGCCAGCAGGCGCCGTGCCTCATCCTCGATCAGGTCGTCCGCCGTATCCGCTATGCCCTCGTCGCACAGCAAGTCTCCGAACTCGGAGGCGCTCTCGTCCCCGTTCAGGGGCCTGTTCAGGCTCACGACCTCCCTTTTGGCGTCGAGGGTCTCGTCTAGCACCTCGACCGCGCACCCGAGCCTCGCCGCGACCTCTCCGGGCGCCGGCTCGCGCCCGAGCTCCGAGAGGAGCTCACCACGCGCCCGCGACGCCTTGCGGATCTTCTCGACCATGTGGACGGGTACCCTTATGGTGCGTCCCTTGTCCGCGACGGCCCGCTGGATAGCCTGGCGGATCCACCACGTCGCGTACGTCGAGAAGCGGAAGCCGCGGTCGGGGTCGAACTTATCGACGGCCTTCATGAGGCCGATGTTGCCCTCCTGGATCAAATCCTCGAACGGCAGCCCGTAGCCGCGGTACTTCTTGGCCACCGAGATCACGAGCCTCAAGTTCTTCTCGACCAACCGACTCCGGGCCGGCCCCTGACCGGCCCTGGCCCTTCGGGCGAGGTCGGTCTCCTCGGCCGGCGTGAGCAGTTTGCCTTTGTCTATGCGCGCGAAGTAACCGGGTATAAGGTCCGGGACCTCCGTGGCCCTCGCTGCTTGGTTGCGCATTGCTCGCTCCCTCCGGTTTATTCTAGTCCGTTCGAGGCTTCCGCCGCGTTCGTCGTAGAGACGAGTATGGCCTTACTCTCTTAGGTCGACTTCAGAGAAACCTGCGAAGATTCGCAGGCACGGTTACGGGCCGCCGGCGCGGCGTTCGGCCAGGCGCACGCGCTCCTCGACGATGGAGGACGGCACGGCGTAGGACGTCTCTCCGGGGCCGATCCCGCCGCCGAAGACCGTGGCGACCACCTCGCCACTGCCGTTGACCACCGGGCCTCCGGAGTTTCCGGGACGCGCCTCGCCGCTCACGCTGGTTACGGTCCTCCTCACGGGCGGGCCGCCCGAGGCGTCGGCCGCGAGGAGCGGGCCCGTCCTTCCCAGGCGCCCGGGCGAGGCGTCGAAGGGTCCCGCACCGGGGTAGCCGAGGATCGCCACTGGCCGCCCGGCGGAGGAGCGTCCCGTCGGCAGGACCCGAGCCCCGAGGCCCTCGACCCCGAGCACCGCCACGTCGTTCCTCTCGTCAAAGACGAGAACCTCGGCGGGCAACCGCTCCCACGAACCCCGGACGCCCACGTCCACGCTCTGGGCCCCTTCCACCACGTGGGCGTTGGTGACGACGAGCCCGGGGGCCGCGGCCCACCCCGACCCGGCGGAGCCGAAGGCCGGCCCGGCGGACGCGGAGACGCGCACGACCCCCGGCGCCGCGTCCCGGACGCCCCGCAGGTAACCGTCAGAGGGGGAAGCGGGCTCGTCCGTCCCGGGCCACCGGTTCTCCAGCCCCGTCAGCGGCGACACGCCGAAGAACGTCTCGTCGAAGCCGACAGGCGGCGCCAGGTCGTCTAGCGTCCGGAAGGCTCCGGAGCCTTCCGCGGCCTGCCTGGCCGCCGGCAGCGGCGCCTGCAGGGCGGCGAGACCCAGAAGCCAGACGAGGACGAGCCCGGCGGCGGCCCCGAGGACCGCGCCCCCGAGCCCGTCCAGTGTTCTGAGTACCGCCCCAACGGCGGGCAGCCGCCCCAGACCGGACCCGAGACGACGGCCCACGGCCCCGAACAGGGAGCGTCCGATCACGCCGCAGAAGAGAGCCGCGCTGATCAGTATGGGCAGTTCGTAAGTCCCGAGCCCGGGCCGCGCCGAGACGAGCGCCGGGGCCGCACTCGCGCCCAGGTAGACCCCGGCTACAGCGCCGGCCAGGGAGAACATCGCCGAGAGAAACCCGGCACGCCACCCCAGGAAGGCCAGCACGAGCACGAACAGGGCTACAGCGTAGTCTACGGGGCTCACGTTCCGGACTCACCTCTCTCTCGACGCGCGGCCGGCCCGGGCCGTGTTTTGCGGCCCCCGCCCAGATATTCCAGGACGCGCTCGACCACCCACCAGGGCGCCACGAGGGCGCACTCGAGCGGACCGCGGGGGAGCACCGCCCGCCACAGGACGCAGCCGCAGGCGACGAGCGCTGCGAAGACGCCCACGGAGAGGAACGCGTCCGGGACGGTCTCGCGGCGCACCAGCTCCTCGTTCGCGGCGAGCAGCAGCAGGTGGCCCACGTAGACGGTCAGCGCCATCTGGCCGGTAGCGACCAGCGGCCACGTCGCCCGCGGGAGCCAAGCGACGAGCAGCAGCGCTCCCCCGAGCACCGCGCACCCGGAGCCGATGGAGCCGATCATCCACAGCGGCATCTGGCTGTGGGGCTCTCCGCTGAGAAGTTCCGCCAGGCCGGATACCCCCATCGGCTCCGGCGCGAGCAACGAGGCGGCGACGGAGAGGGCGAGCCCGCCCCCCAGCAGCCACCCGCCCGTCCGCGCGAGGGCGAGGTCCCGGCGGCCGATCCACATCCCGACGAGGAGCGGGGCCGACCAGATCGCCAGCGGGTAGGCGCCCGAGAGCACGAGCTCGCGCACCACCTCTCCCGAGGGGTCCCCGATCCGGGCCGGGTACGGGTCGAACCAGCCGGGCGCGGCCATCCCGGCGAGCAGGTAGGCCACCGCCCCGCCCACGACCGCGACGGCCGCGACGGCCAGCAGGAGGGGGTCCGGGAGGGCCAGCACGAGCGCCGCGAACAGGAAGTAGACCGCGTAGAACTGGAGGATCACGAGCACCCCGTGGTCGAGCCCCTGCAGCCACAGCCCGAGCGGCAACAGCAGGGCCGCGCGCAGGACCAGACGCCCGCGGGCGCCAGCTCGGCGCCCGGGCACCGCTTCGCCGGATCCGCCGGCCAGCAGGGCCACCCCCACGCCGGCGAGGAGCACGAAAAGGACGGAGGCGCGGCCGTGGGGCAGTTCGTAGAGCCACCCGAGCGCGGTGTCGGGGGCCGGGGTTGGCCCGAAGTGGACCATAACCATCCCGAGCACCGCCACCGCCCTGGCCACGTCCACGCCGCGCAGGCGTGGGGAGAGCTCGGTCGTCCCCGCGCTCACGGCGAGGGCTCCTCAGACGCCCGGCGAGAGGCCAGCCGCCCGCGCGCCCGGAGAGATCGCGAGATGACCGTATACAGGATGGATGCACCGGCGACGGCCAGGCCGGCGTAGAGGAGCAGCGTCCCGAGGAGCCCGTCGAGCGCACCCTGGACCATGAAGCCGTGGGCGAACGCGGTCCCCAGGATGGCCCCGGCAAGCGCGAGGTGGAGCGCGCGCCATTCCGGACGGCCCAGGCCGAGCCGGCGCCAGCCCAGCGAGAGCGCCACCGTGAGCGCGAGGCAGAACGACGCCACGACGCCGAGGCGTGAGTACGCCGGGGCCGCCGGGGAGAGCGCGAAGAGGGTGTCGTCAGGGCTGTAGACGAACAGGGCGCCGACGTGCGCCAGCACGAGCCCGACCACGGCGATGGCGATAACGCGGTGCAGGCGCATCAAGCCGGCCCCGGCTGCCCGCACGAGCCAGCGCGGCCGGCCCGGCAAGACCACCTGGAAGACCAATAACCCCAGCGCGAGCACCCCGGTCGCGGTCGCGACCAGCCTCGCCGCCGGGGCGTTGGCGAGGTGCGGGCTCGTCAGCGCGACGACGACGGGGACCAGGAGCAGGGCGGCGACGAGGCCGGGGACGAGGCGAGACGCCCCCCGTCGCTTCTCATCGCTACCCATTCGGCTCCAGTACAAAGTTCGTCGTCAGGTCCGCGTCGTCCCGGTCGATGACGAGGCGCCGGAAGACCGCCTCGTACTCCCCGTCGTCGTAGGCGACGTGGACGTTGGGCTCCCCGTACAAAGGCACAACGGGGTATGTCTCTATCCGGTAGCGGCCCCGGCCGTCCGTCAGGACGCTGCCGCGGTTGTCAGGGTCGTACTCTCCCCCTTCGGAGGTGGCGAGCCACACCTGCACCCGGGCGTCCTCGATCGGCTCGCACGTGCCGGCCTCCCGCACCGTACCGGAGATCACCAGCCCGTCGCCGAGGTCGCCGCGTACCGGCGCGTCGGGCGTGTAGGCGGTCGTGCCGCCGGGGTCGCTCTCGGTGGGCGCGCATCCCGCCGCGACGTTCTGGGCGTCCGACCGGCCCTCGGCCCCACCGCTCTCGCCGGCAAAGACGTAGAACAAGATGCCCGCCATAAGCGCCATTACGAAGAGCGCCACGAGGGCCCTCCGCCGACGCGCCGCTCCCCCGCCGGCCTGTCCGTTCCCCGTCCTACCATTCACTGTTCCTACCTCCGGCGTTGGTCTTCAACGCGGTGAAGTTCAACGGCTTCATTCCCTCTCTCTGGGGCGGACGGCGCCCATCCGGCGCCGCCCGTCCCGCTTGCTTCGGTGGTTAGACCTCCGTCTCCTGCTGGCCCTGACCGCCCTTCTCCGGGCAGTCATAACCGGAGCCGCCCGGTCCTTGCTGCTGTTGCGCGCCGGGCGCCTGCTGCGACGGGGCCTGCCCGTCTTGCTGGGCGATCGCCGCGCCCCCGAAAAGGGCCAGGCCGGCCACGGCCGCGATTCCTACCAGAAATCTCCTCGCTCTCATGCTTACACCTCCCTCCTTGCTCGATGGTTCAGACCGTCCCCATCCGTCGAGGCCTACACGACTGCCTCCCTTCTCCTGTGGCAGCGGCTCGCCCGTCCGCGGTCGCGGGGAGGGTTCACGGCAGCCGTCCGAACCAGAGGGCGGAGAGCGTGCCGCCGGCCAGGATCAGGACCGCCCCCGCCGCCGCGAAGGCCGCGGTCACCTCCATCTCCTCCTCGACGAACCCGAGCGAAGACCCGAGATCCTCGTAGACGCCCACCAGATCTCCCTCAGATGCCGAGGCGAAGAACTCGCCCCCGGTCTGCTGCGCGATCTGCCCGAGGGTCTCCTGATCCGGGGGTACGGGGACCGACCGCCCGCCCGGCGCCTCGACCGTGCCCCCCTCGGTGCCGAGGGCCACGGTGAAGACCGGCACGCCGAGCTCCCGCGCCCTCCGCGCCGCCTCCGCGGGCTCCGTCTGCCCGTTGGTGCTGGCCCCGTCTGAGAGCAGCACCACCGCCGCCGGGACGCCAGCCCCGTCGCCGCCCCCGTTCGGGCCGTCTTCCCGCCCGCCGTCCAGGCCGAGCTGGCTGATCTCCGTCGCCCGCATGAGGCCGTCGCCCATCGCCGTGCCGCCCCCAGCTTCCAGGGAGTCCACGGCGTCCCGGACGGCGGCGTGGTCCGCGGTGGGCAGCGAGAGCACCTGTTCCCGGTCCGAGAACGTCACGAGCCCGACCCGCAAGTCCTCGGGTAACCGGTCGAGGAAGACCCCGGCGGCCTCCTTGGCCGCGACGAGCCGGTCGGGCGAGACGTCCGTGGCCTCCATCGAGCCCGAGACGTCCATCACCATGACCACGTTTGCCTCCTCCCGCGGTACGAGGACCGTCGCCTGGGGTCTGGCGAAACCGACGACCAGCGCGCCCAGCGCCATGAGCAGGAGCACGGGAGGGAGGTGACGGCGCCAGCCGGGGAGACGCGGCACCAGGTTGGAGAGAAGATCCAGGTTGGTGAAACGCACGACGTGACGTTTGCGCCGCCTCTGGAGCAGCAGGTAGAGAGCGACCGCCGCGGGCACCAGGAGGAGGGCCCAGAGCGCCACTGGCCACGCGAAGCTCATCTCCCCCCTCCCCGGGACGCCCGTCCCTGCAAGCGGAGGGCCAGGGCCTTTAGCCAGTCGCCGCGCGTCGAGAGCACAACGTGGGTCGCGCCGGAGCGCGAGATCTCCCCCGCCACCTCCCGGCGCTCGGCGGCGGCGGCCGACGCGAAGCGCTCCCTCAGGCGCCGGCTCCCGGTGTCCGCCCGGAGCTGTCTTCCCGTCTCGGGATCTTCCAGGACGAGTTCGCCGACGTCGGGAAGCTCGTCCTCCCGCGGGTCCCGCACCTCGATGGCGAGCACCTCGTGGCGCGTGGCGAGCCGCGCGAGAGGCCTGGGCCAGTCCCGCGGCCCCCTAAAGTCCGAGACGACGGCCACCAGGCCGCGTCGCCGGGCGAGGCGGTCCAGGCTGGCCAGGGCGTCGCCGACGGGGGTTGTGCCCACCTCAGACGCTTCGGGGTCCCGCCGGGCCGCCTCGACGATCCCGATCGCGCCGGCGCGGCCCGCGCGGGGCGGTATCGTCAGCGGTCGGGAACCACCGAAGGCGAGCAGACCTACCCGGCCACCGCCGCCGGTGGTGAGGTGCGCGAGGACCGCCACGGCGCCCTCGGCCACGTCCGCCTTGCGCCGGTCGGCGGTGCCGAAGGCCATCGAGGGCGAGTGGTCGAGGGCGACCCAGGCGGTGAAGGCGCGCTCCGCGACGAGCTTGCGCACGTGCGGCTCGCCGGTCCTGGCGGTCGCGTTCCAGTCGATCCGGCGCACGTCGTCGCCCGGCTCGTACGGCCGGACCTGCGCGAGCTCGGTCCCCTCGCCGAGCAGGACGGAGGCGTGCTCCCCCGTGGCGAGACCCTCGATCCTGCGCCGCACGGCGGGCCGCAGGGACCGCAAGATGGCCCCTGGCATCGGTCCGGGACCGGGTTTCTCTGGCGTACGCGGCGTCACGGCCCTCGCGCGGATCGCGCTCACGCGCCGGCCCTCTCGCTAGAGAGCTCCAGCCTGGGGGCCGGGACGGTGCCGAGGATCTCGTCGAGGATCACGTCGGCGTCCACGCCCTCGGCCATCGCCTCGTAGGAGAGCACGAGGCGGTGTCGGAGCACGTCTTTCGCGACGATCCGGACGTCCTGGGCCAGGACGTAGTCGCGGTCGCGCAAGAACGCGACGGCCTGGGAGGCACGCACGAGGTTGATCGGCCCGCGCGGGCTCGCGCCGAAGTCCAGGTAAGATGCCAGTTCGCCGAGCCCGTGCCGGTGCGGCTCGCGCGTGGCGGCGCACAGGTCCACGGCGTACTCGACGATCAGCCGGTCGACGTAGACGGAGGCGGCGGCCCGCCGGAAGGTTCCGAGTTGGGCCGGGGTGACGGTCTTCCTGACCTCGGGGGCCTCGCGCATGGAGCGGTCCACCACCATGGCTTCCTCCTCGCGCGACGGGTAGCCGACCAGCACCTTCATCGCGAAGCGGTCGAGCTGGGCCTCGGGGAGCGGGTAGGTTCCCTCGCTCTCTATCGGGTTCTGGGTCGCCATCACCAGGAAGGGGTCTGGCACGCCGAAGGTTTCGCTGCCTATGCTCACCTGATGTTCCTGCATCACCTCGAGCAGGGCCGACTGGACCTTGGCGGGGGCGCGGTTGATCTCATCGGCCAGAAGAAAGTTGCAGAACACGGGTCCGAGCTCGGTCGCGAAGGTCGCCGTGTCCGGGCGGAAGACCCTCGTGCCCACCAGGTCTGACGGGACCAGGTCCGGGGTGAACTGCACCCTGGAGAACGAGCCGCCGAGCACCGCGGCCGCCGTCTTCACCGTCAGGGTCTTCGCGAGGCCGGGGACGCCCTCGATCAGGAGGTGCCCGCCCGTCAGGAGCGCCACGAGCACCCGCTCCAGCAGCGCCTCCTGGCCCACGACCGCCCGCCTCATCTCGAAGAGCGCCGCCTCCATCGAGACCCTCGCCGCCCTGGCGTCCGTCCGGACCTTCGTCTCTCCCTGCCCGTTGTTGCCTGCTCTCTCCACGCTGTCCTCTCCTGTGCGGATCCCGGTAGTCACCCCGGAGGACGCGCGTCGTCCGGGGGTCGATCAAGAGTCTGCGGCGGGAGCCTTAGGGTGGCCCCCGGCTTTCCTTAGGATTCTCCGAGGAAGCGACCCCGGACGGCCTTCAGGACGCCGATTGCGCTACCATTGGCCCATCGCATGGCACGCATCCTGCTCATAGAGGACGAAGAGAAGATGGCGCGGGCGCTCGTGCGGGTCCTGCGCGAGGAGGGCCACGGCGTCGAGGTGGCCGCCGACGGCCGGATCGGCCTCTCCCGCGCGCTCGACGACGGCTTCGACCTTTTGATCGTGGACTGGATGCTGCCGGGGCGTAGCGGCGTCCAGGTCGTCAGGGGTCTCAGGGCGGCCGACGTGCACACCCCGGCCCTCATGCTCACCGCCCGCAGCCAGATCGAGGACCGAGTCGAGGGCCTCGACGCCGGCGCCGACGACTACCTGCCCAAGCCCTTCGCCCTGCAAGAGCTACTCGCGCGCGTGAGGGCGCTTACCCGGAGGCCGCAGGGCGCGCCCGCGGAGACTTCGACCGTCAGGGTCGGGGACGTTGCGCTCGACCCCGTGCGCCACGAGGTCCGGCGGGGGGACGAACGGATCGAGCTTACGGCCAAGGAGTTCGCGCTTCTTGCGGCCCTCATGCAGAGCCCGGGGCGCGTCTTCTCCCGCTCTGTTCTACTCGACGCCGTGTGGGGCGTCCCCGGCGAGGTCTCGACGAGCGTGGTAGAGCACTACGTCTCGTACCTGAGGAAGAAGCTGGACCGGCAGGACGAGCCCTCCCACATACGCACCGTCAGGGGCATCGGCTACACCTTCGAGCCGCCCCGCGGGTCGGCCTAGGGCCGTGCTCGACCGCATCAGGAGACGCCTCACCTTGGGCTATGTGGGCATTCTCGCGCTGATCCTCGCGCTCTTCGGCGTGGTCGTGGTCGTGTTCTTCGAGCGTTCGGTCACGGCCCAGCAGGACAAGCTCCTCATGCAGCAGGCCAAGGCCGAGACCGAGATATTCCTGAGCGGCGACGACAAGTACGGGGGCATCAAGGCGAAGACCCCGTCAGACATCGCGGTGGTCGCGGTCCCGCCCGACGGCGACATCGCCGCCGGGGCCCTGAGCCTCGGCGACTCGAGTTCCTCCCTCGGGCTGCCCTACGAGGAGCTCGTCCGTAGCGCGGCTTTGGAGAAGAAACCGAACCAGGGGACGGTCGACGGCGGGCCCGACGGCGCCGTGCGGGTCATTAGCGCGCCCCTGAACGACGAGACCGGCGAGGTCATGGCGGTGGTGCAGGCCGCCCAGTCAAGGGCCGTGGTCCTTGAGACCGTCTGGCGCCTGGTCGCGGTGCTCGTCGCCGCGGGCCTCGCGGCCCTGGCGTTGTCGGCGGCGGGGGGAATGTACATGTCCCAGAGCGCGATGCGCCCGGCCAGGGAGGCGTTCGCGAGGCAGCGGGACTTTGTCGCCGACGCCTCCCACGAGCTCAAGACCCCCCTGGCCCTCGTAAAGATCAACGCCGAGGAGCTCCGGCGCAACCCTTCCACCCCCGACAACCGCGAGATCGTCGACGACCAGCTCTCCGAGATCAACCGCATGGACGCCCTGCTCTCGGACCTGCTCCTGCTAGCGCGCCTCGACTCCGGCAGGCTCGAGGTCGAGGAGAAGCCCTTCGACCTCTCGGTCGCCGCGGGCGAGGCCGCCGAGAGGTTCCTCAAGCGGGCGGCGGCCGAGGGGATCCGGCTCGAGATCTCGCTCCCAGGAGAGCTCCCCGTGCGCGGCGACGCGGCGCGCACGGGCCAGATACTCGCCGCCCTCCTCGACAACGCCGTGCGGCACACGCCAGAGGGCGGTACCGTAACGGTCTCGGGACTGGCGCGGGACGGCGTGGCCGAAGCCTCCGTCTCGGATACGGGCCCGGGCGTCCCCCCGGAACACCTCCCGCGCATCCTCGAGCGCTTCTACCGCGCGGAGGAGGCGCGCACGCGGAGAGGCGGCGGCACGGGTCTCGGGCTCGCCATAGCCCGCGACCTCGCCCGCGCCCAGCGCGGCGACCTGACCGCGGCGAACAACCCCGGCAGTGGCCCCGGAGCGGTGTTCGCCCTCACCCTCCCCGCGAGCGCCTGACGGTCCCCACCGCGGCGCGATGATGTAACGCAAAACGTGGCGGAGATCCAAGAGTTCTCGCATTCGGCGGCCTCGACGACCCAGGGCAGCGTCTTCGTACGCCCACAGGACCGGCCCGGGTCAGAGACCGCCCCGGGTCGTCTTTGCCCTCCTACCACCCCTGGTCTCCTCACCTCAAGTCGGGGACCTCCCCTCCGGGTCTCCGAGCGTCCTGCGGTCGTAGTGCGCGAGGGCCTGCCGGAGGGCGCCGCCGAGAAGCTCGGCGTTGTGAGGGTAGAGCTTCAGCGCCTCGGCCACCCGATCCCGCAGCTCGAAGCCGGCCCGGTCACCGACCTCGATAGCCCCGAACCCCGCGATATAGTCACCGTGGGTCTCGCCCTGGGCCGCCCCCTCACCCTCTGTCGTGCGGCGGCCCGGCTCCTCACCGGTGACCCTCCGCAGCGCCTTGCGCGCGGCCTCCCGGCTCCTCGGATCGTCGAGCTTCTCGCTCAGAAACCTCGCTAGCCTACCGCCCAATCTTCCAGCCATCGCTTCTCCTCTCTAGATGCATTCTCTTGTACGCGTGCGTTTGGATCTTTCGGTCTTATCCGTTCACGCGGGCCCCGGGGCCCGCGAAGCCGCCGATAAGCGCGAGATAAGCGCGAGGAAGAGTCCCCGAGCTCCGGAGAGGGCCAAGAGGACGAGTATGGGCGAGAGGTCTAGGGCGAAGCCCCCCAGGTCGACCGTCGGGATCAGGCGCCTTAAAGGGCGCATGATGGGCCCGGCGGCGCGACCCACGACGTCGTAGAGCTTCTGGAGGATTGGATTGGACGGATAGGCGGGGAACCAGGAGATCAAGACCCACGCCAAAACGAGCGCGACCAGCGCGTAGTGGGCGAAATCCGCCAGCACCGCCGCCAGCTGCGCGGCCCCGCTCACCCGGCCTCCCCGATGTACCCCGCCCTCTCGGGAGCCGCGACGTCCACTACCACGGCGGTGACGTCGTCGCGGCCGCGGGCCTCGAAGGCCGCGCGGACGAGGGCGCGCACGGCCCCCCTCGGTCCTTCTCGGGCCGATAGGCCCAAAGACCCGGCGATCGCGTGCTCGGGGACGGCTTCGTAGAGCCCGTCGGAGCAGAGCAGCACCCGGTCGCCGGGCAGGGCCTCGAAGTAGGCCAGGTCCGGGCGGGCATCGCCCGTGCCCAGCGCGCGGTTGAGGATGTTGCGCCTGGGGTGACGCGAGGCCTCCTCCCGGTCGATGATGCCGCCCTTCAGGAGCACGTTGACGAACGAGTGGTCCTCCGTGAGCGGCAGGAGCAGGCCGTCCCTGAAGAGGTAGGCCCGCGAGTCGCCCACGTGGGCCACTTCGGCGGCGAGCCCGGTCTCCGTGCGTGAAAAGCGCAGGGCCACGACGGTGGTGCCCATGCCGGAGAGATCTCCCCCCTCCTTGCCCCCGCCCTGGGCCTCGAAGATGCGACCGTTCGCCACGCGGACGGCCGCGGCGAGCGGCCCGGCGGCCGGTAGGGTCGCCAGAGCCTCGACCGCGATGCGGCTGGCCACCTCGCCGGCCGCGTGGCCGCCCATGCCGTCGGCCACGGCGAAGAGCGCGCCGCCCGCGCCCCCGCCGACGAGCATCGTATCTTCGTTGCCCTCGCGGGCGAGGCCTACCCGGGAGAGGCCGAAGCCCTCGACGCCGAGCGACGCCGCCGCGCGACCCGAGACAGCCGTCTGCCGTCCGCCCGCAGCGACTTCGAGGTGCCTCACGCCGCCCCCGCGAGGGCCCTGTTCCAAGCCCGGTGCCGTATCATGTCGCCGTCCCTCTTCTCCATGCTCCTACCTCCGTCGGCCCCGTCCTTCGCGGGCCCTCGAACTGCCGCTACCGTTGAGAGTCTGGACCTCGGACCTGACGGATGCCTGCGGCAAACCTCCGAATTTGGCCAGGAACGTCAGCCCGCCGCTCATGCGGACGCTCGACCGCCTCGAGGACGCCCCGCGCAGGCGGTCACCGACACCCGCGAGCGGGAGCGCGACCGCGAAGCCGACCGCGCCGTGGCCCTCGTGGAGGACTTGCGCGAGCGAAGCCCCGAGTTCGTCGGGCTCTGGGACCGTCACGAGGTTGCCATCCGCGCTGTGGACCGCAAGACCACTCCTCACCCTAAGATCGGAGAGATCGAGTTCGACAGCCAGAAGCTCTACACCCAGAATCAGGCCCAGGCCTTACTCGTCTTCACCGCCCCGCCCGGCACCGAAAGCTACGACAAGCTCCAACTACTGTCCGCAATCGGCACCCAGCGGTTCGATTCTGCGCCCGCGCAGGGAGGCTGAGATCTTCACGGTGATTCGACTGCGATAGTAGGGTTCTCGGCTAACAGCGCGCGTAGGAGTGGCAGGACGCGGGCTCTACGGCGTCCGGCGACGAAGCCACGAAGGTCGGGGAAGAGCGCGGTCTGAGAAAGCTCTTCCCGGTGTTCTTGCTGCTGCGCGTAGTACCGTCCCGCACGGGGCGGTTCGCGAAACCCCTCCTAGTAACGTTTCCCTCGCTGGCGGGCGATGTCGAAGCGGGCGGAGGATGAGACGGCCATGACGGCCATGACGCCGCACTGAACGGGGTCGCTGACGACGAGGTCCGCGGCGTCCGGGACGCTACCGGGCATGTTCAGGGAGAGGACGATGATGCCTTTGTCCCGGATCTCGTATACCGCCTTCGCCACGTCCCCGCCCATCAAGGCCCCCGCGAGCACCAGCGCCACCGCCCTCGGCAGCCGGGCCACGGCCCTCGTTGCGGCGGCAAGGTCCTCCTCGCCGACCAGCGGGATCGTGTCTACGGAGATGCGTTCGCCGCGGATGTTGTGGCGGTCAGCCTCGGCGACCGCGCCGACGACCACCTGTCCGACCTGGGCGCCGCCGCCGACGACGATGATCCTCTTCCCGTAGACCTTCTGGAAGGAGGGCGCCCGCTCGACCTCCTCCACGATGCCAAGCGACTGGAGGCCCCGTATCACCTCCCCCGCGAGCCCCTCGACAACCCCTTCGAGCTCGAAGTAGACGGTGGACGACCCGCGCTCGTGGCGCTCTGCTATGTCCACGTAGGTGATGTTCGCTCCGTGCTCCAGGATCACGCTCGTCAGGGCGTGCAATACGCCGGGCCGGTCCAGCGTACGGACCACCAGCGCGAGCGGCGCCGCGAACTCCTCCCGCCCTCCGCTCACGGACCCGTCCTCCCACAATGAAGTGTGTCTCCTCTTGGATGCATGACCGGATTTTAGGGCAGACCACCACCCGTCGCACCAGTTGCCGGAGCGGTTCTTGGAGCCGTCGTAGAACGCCCACAGACACGCAGAGCCGTTCATCCTCGTGGAGGGGTGTGGTGGACCGGTCGACGGGGCGCCACACGGTTTACGTCTATGGTCTACCGGGCTTCGCAGGGTCAGAGAGGTACGGGGGGCAGGACATCTCCATCGCCGCCCAGAAGCGGGTGCTGGCGGAGCTCGTCGAGGTTTGGGGGTTGGAGGGGCCGGCGGTCGCTGGTCACGACATAGAGGGTGAGAAGATCGTTGGCTACGGCCGCTCTGGTGTGACTGCGTCCGGGGTCACGAGGCGGGCACGGGCCAGCGTGGTGGAGCGGTCGAGCCCCGAACCACAAGACGGGTCGGCAGCCTCCGGGGTTCGGGAACGTCTTCCCCGCGAAGCAGCGAGACGAGCATGCGCCCGGCCAGAGACCCCTTCTCTTCGTGGTCCTGGCGCACGGTGGTGAGGGGCGGGACGGCGCCCGGGGAGACGTCGTCGAAACCGACCACCGAGAGGTCTTCCGGAACGGATAGACCCAGCTCCTCGGCCGCCGCAAGGACGCCCAGCGCAAGCTGGTCGCTCGTAGAGAGGATGGCCGTGGGCCTTCGTTTGGAGGAGAGCAGCGCCCCGGCGGCCCGGTGACCGAGGGTCGCGGCGCTGCCGGGGCACTCGAAGACGGAGACCCCTGACCACGGCAGGCCGGCAGCCTCCACGGCGCTCCGGTACCCGCGTAACCTGGATCGGCTGACCTGGAACGCCGCCCCTTCCTGGCGGCCAGGGTCCGCAATACCCTCCCGCCCGTCCGGGGAGAGGGCGAAGGACACGACGCCAAACCCCTCGTGCCCAAGCTCCAGTAGATGACCGGCTGCCTCACTGGCGGCGCCCTCGTCGTCAACGCCGACGAAAGGCACGCCCTGCCTGGCGGGCTGGTCCACCACCACCGTCGGCAGGCCCCTGCCCAGGGCGGCCGTGAGCAGTGGCTCCTCGTCGCTCATCGAGTAGACGACGAAGCCATCCACCGCCGCCTGCGCCGCCGCCCGGGGGTCCCGTCCTCCGGACGCCCCGCTGGCCGCCGGCACGAGCAAGAGCCCCAAATCCGCCCCTTCGGTGACCGAACTCAAGCCCCGCAGGAAGGATACGGCCGCCGGATCGTCGAACGCGTAGGATAGAGGGTTCGAGTAGAGCACGCCCACGACGTCGGTCCTCTGCCGCCTCAGGGAGCGCCCCACGGGGTCAGGGCCGTTGTAACCGAGCCTGTCCGCCGTCTCGAAGATGCGCTCTCTGAGAGCCCCGGAGAGCCGGTCCGGACGGTTGTAGGCGTTCGAGACCGTCATCGCCGAGACGCCCAACTCACCCGCGATCCGCGCCAGGGTCACCCGCCGCCCCCCGGAAGACCCGCCCGCTATTGGACCTGCGCGGCTCATGGACCCGATGCTACACTACTTTATCGTTAAATAAGCGGTTGGGGGTATGAGATAAGAGTGGACCGCAAGGGGGCGGCGCTGACGCTATTGTGCGTGGCGCAGTTCGTCGACGTATTGGACGTGAATGCTGTGGTGGTGGCCCTGCACACCATCGGGCGGGAGTTGGGGTTCTCGCGGGCTGATCTGCAGTGGGTGATCTCGGCCTACGTGCTCGCTTTCGCGGGTTTCCTGCTCCTGGCGGGGAGGGTGGCGGACCTGTGGGGCAGGAGGAGGACCTTCGTGGCCGGGCTTGCGCTGTTCACGGGGGCTTCTCTCCTCTGCGGGCTCTCCGTCTCGCCGGGGATGCTGGTGGCCTCGCGGGCCGTCCAGGGTTTGGGGGCGGCGATCACGGCTCCCGCGGCGCTCTCGATCATCACGACGATCTTCGAGGAGGGACGCGAGCGGGACCGGGCGGTGGCCGCGTGGACGGCGGTGGCGGCGGGGGGAGGGGCGGCGGGGCTGCTCCTCGGCGGGCTCATAACGGACTTCTTGGGCTGGGAGTGGGTCTTCTTCGTCAACGTGCCGGTCGGGGTGGTGGGGATCTCGCTCTCCTACGTGCTCCTGCCCGAGTTCCAGGATCGTTCGGCCTCCCGCCCGCCCGACCTGCTCGGGGCCGCGACGGTAACCGGCGCCCTGGTGCTCCTGGTCTTCGGGCTCACGCGCGCCGAGGAGGCGGGGTTCGGGTCCCCCTCGACGCTGGGCACCCTCGCCCTCGCCGCGGCGCTGCTCGCGGCCTTCGTGGTCGTCGAGCGGCGGGTGGCCGAGCCCCTCGTTCCGTTGGGCATCCTCCGCTCGCGCGGGCTCGTCGGGGCGGGGCTGGTCGCCTTCGCGCTCACCGCCGCCACAGCCCCGGTCAGCGTGCTCGCGACCCTCTACCTCCAGGACACTTTAGGATACTCCGCCGCCTTCGGGGGCCTGGCGGGCCTGCCGCTCAGCCTCTGCGTGGTCGCCGGCGCCGCGGTCGGGGGGCGCATCGTCGCCCGCGTCGGCGGGAGGGCGGTCATGGCCGGGGGGCTCGCGGTCGTGGCGGCGGCGGCGCTCGTGACCGCCGGGATCTCGGCCGATGGCGGCGTCCCGTACGTGCTCGCGGGTGCCGCCCTCTCCGGGTTGGGCCTGGGGTGCGCCTCGGTCACCTCCACGGCACGCGGCACCTCGGCTGTGGAGGGAGACAAGCGCGGGCTTGCCTCGGGCCTCATGAACACCGCCGCCCAGGTTGGCACGGCGCTCGGGCTCGCCACCCTACTCACCCTCGCCGCGTCCACCGCCGCCCAGGCGGGTGGCGGAACCCCCGACGCACAGGCCCTGGTGGCGGGCTACAGGCTCGCCTTCTTCGCCGCCGCGGGCGTCGCCTCCCTGGGCGTGCTGGCCGCCCTCTGCGTGGTTCGCCAGGACAGGGTCTGAGAAGACCGCTAGTCTGGTCGTGACCCTAGGAGACGACCGTCCTCAGGCCTGATCCCAGCACGTCACGACGCCGTCCCGGTCCCTGACGAAGCGGGCATCGCCGTCCTGGGAGATGACGACCAGGAGCACGTCTGGAAGGGCGCCGGCGAGGCGGTAGGCTGAGCGATGGCGGGTTCCCACGCCCTGGGTGCCCTCTTCGATGGTGCTCTCGCCTTCGAGGTCGAGGGATTTGCGGACGGCTTGGACGGGCTCTAGCTCGCCAGAGATCTCACCCCCGAAACCGAGCAGCTCGAAGCGGCGGGTCATGACCACGGCGCCGTCCACAGCGGCGAGGCCCGCGACGAGATGGGCGAACTCGAAGATGGCCTCGTCGAGTTCGGCAAGCTCCCTATCCTCGCTCCAGACGTACTCCTCCCAGCCCACCGCCCTCGGGTAGGCGACCTCTTCGCCCCTGCCGTGGGACTGGGCCAGGCGGTTCATGATGCGCACGATCAGGGTCCGAAAACGCCTCCGGGGCTCGCCGTCTGAAAACTTATGCTTGAGCGAGACGTGTTCCCCGGCGAGCACCTCCCCGGCCCTCTCGGGCGGCATGATGACGATGGTCCCCCCGTGGTGCGCGTTGCGCACGGTCGAGACGAGCCGCCGGAACATCTGCTGGGCGACCTTGCGAGAGAGGTCCGGGTCTAGCGGCGCCCACGGCTCACCCAGGGACGCGGCCTCCCCGCGCGCCTCCTCGTGCAACTCCACGAGCTCCGCCCGGACGGGCGCGAAGAGGTCGGGCAGCCACTTCGAGGCGAAGACGTCGGCGTAGGAGGCCGAGAGCTTTCCGGCCTCGAGCTCCGCGACGGAGACGGAGCCCTTCTTTACCTGCAGCCGCCCCGGTCCCTCGACCTCGACGACCGGCACGGGGGGCAGCGGCGCCGAGGGCTCCCGGCCGCCCTGCACGCCCCGCAGCCACCGCGGGCCCGAGTGGACGACGCCCCAGATCTTCGTCTCCCCTTCCTCGCCTGCGGAGACCCCGATGAGGGAGCGGTCGAAGTCCGCCGCCGGTGAGAGCCGCCTCAGCTCGTGCTCGTCGAAGGGCCTCGGCTCCTCGAACTCGAGCCGGTGCAGGCCGTCGGGCGGACCATCGCTCTCCGGGAAATCTCGCGGGTCGGCGAAGATCATGCGGAAGACCACGGGCCGCTCCTCCTCGCGCAGGAGGCTCGCCTGGTAGCAGGTGGACAGCAGGGTCTCGAGGACCGGCCCCTCGGGCAGCCTCACCCCCTCCTCGTTCCCCTCCTCGGCACCTTCCGGGTGCCTCCCCCAGCGCTCCCGCACGAAACCGGCCAGGTCGCCCGGATAGGCGTGCTCTCTCTCCGTCCTCTCGGACGGCCGCTCGGTCGTAAAGATCCAGCACCTCCGTCTGTACGTCGCCTAGAGACTAGCGTCCGCGCAACGCGCGGCCCGCGAACCGTAACACACGCGCCCCGGCGGCTCCCCTGGCGGCCTCCGTAGCGGCCCCCTAGCGGCTGAGGGAGCCCAAAGCGTCTTCGAGGAGCTCCCGGTCCAGCGAGCAGTAGCCGGTCTGGCCGCTCTTGCGGCGCGTTATGATGCCGGCCTCCCTGAGCGCCCGCGCGTGGTGGGAGTACAGCGAGAGGCTGATCCCGAGCGCCCCCGCTACCTCCTTGCCGCACAACTCCTCCCGCTCCCGGAGCAACTCCACGATCCTCAACCGGTTCGGGTCCGACAGCGCCGCGAAAACCTTCGCCCGACGCTCGAGATCCACCCCCGAAACACGTTCCTGTTCTCTCTCCAACATGACACCTATCTTACTTCCGATGCCGACACCAGTCAAACACTTGAACACACAAGCGATTGTTTGACTATCCAGGGTCTGGGGGGCATAATTTCGACTGTCGTTGCAATCAGGAGCGTTAGGAGTGGCGGATGTCCGAGGTCAGGAACGTTGGGACGGCGGATTGGGACGCGGAGGTTCTCGGGTCCGGGAGGCCGGTTTTGGTAGATCTCTGGGCCGCGTGGTGCGCGCCCTGCCGGGTGGTCGGCCCGATAGTGGATGAGATCGCCGGCGAGCGGTCGGAGAGTCTGGACGTCTTCAAGCTGGACGTAGACGCGAACCCGGAGGTTGCGATGCGCTACGGGGTGAGCTCCATCCCCACGTTGCTCGTTTTCAGGGACGGCGAGGAGGTCGGCCGCGTGATCGGCGCGCTGCCGAAGGCCCGCATAGAGGCCCAGCTCGACGAGGCTCTCGGAGCCCGGGCATGACACGCGCGGAGGGCCAACGGCTCTACGGGCCCCACGTTCCCGTAACAGAGGAGGGTGGCCCGGACCCGACGGAGGACCCCATCCTCTACCTCGAAGATCAGAAGGAAGAGAAAGAAGGGTGAACATCGGCGTCATAGGCTCGGGCAACATCGGCGCCACCGCGGCGAGGCTGTTCGCGGCTGCCGGCCACCGGGTGGCGATCAGCAACTCGCGCGGGCCGGAGACGCTCGCGGGCCTAATCGAGGAGATCGGGCCCGGCGTCCGGGCCGCAAGCGTGGACGAGGCGGCCGAGTTCGGGGAGGTCGTAATGGAGGCCATCCCCTTCGGCCAATACGAGAGCCTGCCGGCGGACAAGCTGTCGGGCAAGGTCTTCATAACCGCCTCCAACTACTACCCGGGACGTGACGGGGAGGTGGAGCACGGGGGCCTCGCCTCGAGCGAGTTGATCCAGAACCACCTCCCCGGCGCCCGCGTCGTCAAGGCCTTCAACGCCACGTACTTCGTGAGGCTCAGGGACAACGGCCGTCCCGATGCGCCGGTCGAGGAGCGGGAGGTCGTCTTACTCTCGGGGGATGACGAGGAGGCCAATAGGATCGTCTCAGGGCTGATCGAGGACATAGGCTTCGCCCCGGTGGACGTGGGGACGCTTGCCGAGAGCCGGAGGCAGGAACCGGGCTCCCCCGCCTACAACGTCGCCATGAGACCCGCCGAGGCCCGCGAGATGCTGGCCGGAATGGGGTAAGGTAGCGGCATGGGCGAGAAGGGTGCAGCCGGGGACAACATCTCTTTTCTACTCTCGCTCCGGGCGGTGCGAGAGTTCCGTCCCGACCCCGTGCCGGAGAAGGTTATCGGGGACATCCTCGAGGTCGCCCGGTTGTCCGGAAGCGCCTCCAACAAGCAGCCGTGGGAGTTCGTCGTGGTCTGGGACCGGGCGACGCTCAGAGCCCTGGCGGCGGTTGAAGGCTACGCGTACCACCTGAAGGATGCTCCCCTGGGCATCGTGCCCGTGATGGCCGGAGAGCGGGAAGAGCAGGAATCCTACGACGAGGGTCGGCTGTGCGAGAGGATCATGCTCGCGGCCAAAGCGCACGGCGTCGGGTCGAGCATCGGGTGGTTCGTCGGGAGTGGGGTCGCGGAGGTCAAAGAACTTCTGGGAATTCCGCAAGAGAGACGGGTGAGGAGCGCGATCTCCCTGGGCTACCCGGACGGAGCGGCCCGTCGTAGGCGCGGAGCCCCGGCGCGCAAGCCGCTCTCGGAGATCGTCCACGAGGAGCGGTATGGGTAGATCCCGGAGGGCCGCATGACAGAGGGCCACTTGGATCAGGAGATCCTGGCCGCACTCGACAGGACCGATGAGGTCCACGTGGAGACGAGCCGGGACGCGACTTCTTCGGTTCACGAGACCGTGATCTGGGCCGTCGTCGTGGACGGCGGCGCGTTCGTGCGCTCCGTGCGCGGCGAGAAGGGCCGCTGGTACCGCGAAGCGTCGGCCAACCCGGACGTGACGCTCCGCGTGGGCGACCGGCGGGTGCCGGTGCGCGCCGTCCCGGAGACGGACGCGCGGACCATTGAGGGGGTCAGCGAGGCCATCCGCGAGAAGTACGGGACCTCGTTCCCCGGACCGACGGCCGCGATGCTGCGGGAAGAGGTCCTGGCGACCACCCTCAGACTGATTCCAGCGTAGATGCTCGCACGAATCACCCGGAGCGGGCAGGCGGGCACGCTCGGCGGGGTTGGCCTCGGGAGCGGCGTACTGCTGGTCGCGCTCGGGGCGGCGCTGTGGGGGACGGACGGCGTGCTGAGGACGCCGCTGCTCGGGGAGATGTCGCCGGCGGCCATCGTGCTCGGGGAGCACCTGATCCTGCTCCTCTACTCCGTCCCCGCGGTGGTGCTCGGGTGGGGTTTCCTCGGGCGCCTGCGCGCCTCCGGGTGGCTCGCCCTGCTGGTAATAGGATGGGGCGGGTCGGCGCTGGCGACGCTGCTTTTCACGGCGGCGTTCGCGTCCAGCGACCCGACGGTCGCGATACTGCTGCAGAAGACCCAGCCGCTCTTTGCGATTCTGCTCGCCCACGTCCTGCTCGGCGAGCGCCTGAGGCTCGCCTACTGGCCGCTCTTCGCGGCGGCGATGGTCGGCGCTTACCTGGTCTCCTTCGGCAACCTGAGTCCCTTCTCGGCGCTCGGCTCGGACGCGGCGTCCGGGGCCCTGCTCGCGGTCGGGGCGGCCGCACTCTGGGGCTCCTCGACGGCGCTCGGAAGGTTCGTCCTACGGGACGTCCCCTTCCACGCCGTCACCGGCGCGCGGCTGCTGCTCGCCGTAGCACCCCTCGCGGCGATAGCGCTGGCGCAGGGGGCTTTCGGGGACCTCGGCGCGGGGTTCGCCTCCCAGCCGGGGCGCCTTTTGCTCCTCGCCCTCATACCCGGTCTGCTCGGGCTCCTGCTTTTCTACCGGGGCCTCTCGACGACCCGGGCCTCCCACGCCACGCTCGCGGAGCTCGCCTTCCCGGCCACGGCCGTCGCCCTGAACTGGGTGGTGCTCGGGGTTGGGATCAACGCGGGGCAGGTCGTAGGGTTTATCCTGCTCTGGTCGGCCATCTACGCCCTCGGGCGACTGGCCGGGAGAACCGTGCGCGACACCCCGACCGAACACGAGACACAGGAGACGAGATGACAGAGACGCATACCGGCAGCACGGACCACACCCTGGGACCGGCCGACGCGCCGGTGACGCTCGTGGAGTACGGCGACTACCAGTGCCCCTACTGCGCGAAGGCGAGGCCGGTTCTGGAGGATCTGGTGGAGAGGGCGGAAGGCAAGGCGCGCCTCGTCTTCCGCCACTACCCGCTCGACTCTGTCCACCCCCTCGCCCGGCGGGCGGCGGAGGCCGCGGAGGCCGCCGGCGCGCAGGGACGCTTCTGGCCGATGCACGGGCTCCTCTACGAGAACCAGGACGATCTGACCGACGAGGACCTGCGCTCCTACGCGGTGCGGCTGGAGCTGGACCTCGACCGCTTCGACGAGGACCTCGCGGAGCAACGCCACGTAGACCGGGTTCAGGAGAACCGCCTGGCCGGAGAGCGGGACGCCGTGCGCGGCACGCCCGGCGTCTTCATCAACGGTGTCCCGTACGACGGCCGGCTGGAGATCGAAGCCTTACTCGAGGCAGTCGAGGAGGCAGCGGAGGGCAAGCGGGGGCGCGGGACGGGCCGCGAGGTCCGGCGCGTCGGCCCCGGCGATTCCTTCGGCGGGCTGGACGACCCCATCGCCGAGATCTGCTCCGAGGAGCGCGGCGTCAACAACGCGACCCTG
>CADCUT010000178.1 GCA_902805975.1 uncultured Rubrobacteraceae bacterium
AGTGACCCCACCGGGATTCGAACCCGGGTTTTCGCCGTGAGAGGGCGATGTCCTTGGCCTCTAGACGATGGGGCCGTGCTTAGAAGCCGGCAGAGTTTATCGGAAAGGCGGGGCTACGTCAAAGCCGGTTTGGCCGGCCGATGTTAGATCAGCCCACGGAGAGCCGCTACATCTTCTCGGCGGCGTCCTCGATCCTCATCAGGCTGCGCTCGCGGCCGAGCAGCAGCATGGTCTCGAAGAGCCCGGCGCTCACCGTGCGGCCCGTGGTGGCGAACCGCAGGGGGTGGATGAGGTGGCGTGCCCCCTTCTCCTTCTCCGCGGCGAGGCCACGGACACACTCCTCTATGGCCTCCTCGGTCCACTCCGGGAGAGCTTTGAGACGCTCGACCAATTCCGGGAAGTTCTCCCGGACGAAGTCCTTGCCGAAAAGTTTCTCGAACTCGGCCTCGTCGTAGTCGAGGGTGCCACCGTAAAAGTAGCCGACGGCGTCGGGGATGTCTGCGGTGAGGGCGATGCGCTCCTTGAGGAGGTCCATGATCGCCTCCAGGCGCGACCCGTCGCGGGTCAGCTCCTCCTCCGTCGCCGCACCCGACTCGACGAGCATCGGGAGGGCGATGCCCGCCAGCTCCCGCGGGCTGTAACGGCGCAGATACACGGCGTTTATGGCGCGGAGCTTGTTCTCGTCGAAGACGGCCGGGTTGCCGCTTACGCGGTCCACGCGGAAGCGCTCCGCGAGCTCGTCGCGGGAGAAGATCTCCTCGTCCGCGGCGTAGCCGGCGCCCAGCAGGGCCAGGTAGTTGAAGAGCGCGTCCGGCAGGTAGCCCTGCTCCGCGAACTCCTCGACGTGGGCCGAGCCGTGGCGTTTACTGAGCTTCTTCTTGTCGGGACCGAGGACCATCGGGACGTGGGCGAAGCCGGGGACCGTGTAGCCGAGTGCCTCGTGGATCAGGATCTGGCGTGGCGTGTTCGAGAGGTGGTCGTCGCCGCGGATGACGTGGCTGATCTCCATCTCCGCATCGTCCACCGCCGCCGCGAAGTTGTAGGTCGGGGTGTCGGTTGACTTCATGAGCACGAAGTCCTCGAGGTTGGCGTTCTCGAACGTGACCGGACCCCGGATCATGTCCTCCACCACGGTCTGACCCTCCCTCGGGGTCTTGAACCGCACGGTGTAGGCCTCCCCGGCCTCTATCTTCTCTCTCGCCTCTCCCGGGTCCATCTCTCGGTACTCGCCGCCGGTGTAGATGGGCTGGCGCCTCTCGGCCCTGGCCCTCTCGCGCATCTCGGCCAGCTCCTCCGGGGTGGCGAAGTCGTAGTAGGCTGAGCCCGCGTCCAAAAGCTTCTTCGCGGCTTCCCGGTAGAGGTCGAAGCGGTCTGTCTGGCGGTAGGGGGGATGGGGGCCGCCGATGCCGGGGCCCTCGTCCCAGTCAAGGCCGATCCAACGCAGGGCACCCTCCAACTGGTCCACGGACTCCTGCGTGGAGCGGGCGAGGTCCGTGTCCTCTATGCGAAGGACGAACGTGCCGCCGTTCTTGCGGGCGAAGAGCCAGTTGAAGAGGGCGGTCCTCACCCCGCCGACGTGCAACAGCCCCGTCGGGCTCGGCGCGTACCGGACCCGGATCTTTGAGTTCTCCATGGACCTAAACTACCACGCCGATCGGGCGTTAGAAAGCTCACAAAGGCGCTGCTATCGTGTAAACAGGTTACCCGCCAGGACCTTCCGCGGCCACGATAATCCCTCTAGCAAGCCAGTTTTCGCAGGAGGTATGCGCCATGAGAGGACTACCGGGACCGCTGGAGGCGGTGGATGTCAGGGTTACGCGGTGGATGGCCCGCTACGGCGTCGTCACCCTGCGCGTCGCCCTCGGCGGCGTCTTCTTCTGGTTCGGCGCTCTCAAGTTCTTCCCGAACCTCAGCCCGGCCCAGACGCTCGCGGTAAAGACCATAGACGTGCTCACCTTCGGCCTCATGCCGGCAGGCGTCAGCCTCGTGCTGCTCGCGACCCTCGAATGCGCCATCGGGCTCGGCCTGATCTCCGGCAAGTTCATGCGCCCGACCCTGCTCCTCCTCGCCTTCCAGATGGTCGGCGCGGCTTCCCCGCTCGTCCTCTTCCCCGGCGAGGTCTTTACGGCCTTCCCCTACGCCCCGACCCTCGAAGGCCAGTACATCATCAAGAACATCGTCCTCGTCAGCGCCGGCCTCGTCATAGGCGCCACCGTTCGCGGCGGCGGCCTGACCGCCGACCCGCGGGGTATCGAGGACGCCAGGCGAACCGAGCTTCAGGAGGAGGAACGGACGGAACGGGCCCTCGCCCCTTTCTCCCGGCGACCGTAGCGAACCTCCAGCCGGACTAGACGCCGTCGTAAGTCGCGACCCCCGGCAAGAACCGCCGCGTTTCTCGCCCCGGAGGCCTCCAGCGGCATCGACGCCCAGGAGGTCGTTACCGTGAGCGCGGGCTGGATCTTCGGCTAAGCTGACGGCCGAGCCAGGTCCGCTCCCCGTGATTGGGCCTGGGTCTCTCTAGCGTTCCCCCGCGGCGAAGAGCGGCCTGAGGTCGTCGAGGCTCTCGTAGGTCCACCACAGGTAGTTCCTGGTCCCGTCCTCCCGCAGAGGGTGGAGGTCCGCAAGCTCCGGGTCGTCCAGGAAGGAGCGGAAGGACTCGCGCGAGGCCCACTCCACCAGGATCATGACGGTGCGCGGCGAAACCTCCGGCTCCTTCTCCATCGCCCTGTCCAGCAGCCCGAGCGCCACCACCCGCCCGTCGTGCTTGGCGACCGCCGCGGGCGAGCGGCGGGAGTATTGCCGGTACGAGTCGTTCTCCGCGAGGTCGAACAGGTTCAGGGCGTAGAAGCTCACGTTCTCCCTCTCCTAGCCAACGATCAGGACCTCCAGCGCCCGCGGCCCGTGCACGCCCTCGACCCGGTTGAGCTCTATGTCCGAGGTCGCGGACGGGCCGGAGATGAAGGTGACGGCCCGGCCTTCGCCCCTGACGGTCTCCTCAAGCTTCGCGAAAGCCTCGGGGACGAGGTCGACGACCTGCTCCTCGCGCACGACGCACAGGTGGTAGTCGGGAAGCAGGGTGAGCGCCCTCCGGCCCTGGCCCGGCCCGGCGTCGAGCACGATGGTGCCGGTCTGGGCTATGCCGAGCGCGCAGCCGGTCAGGACGCCGCCCGCTTCGTCGAGCTCCTCGTTGGTGAGGCGCGGCCCCGCCGCGTCCCGCAAGACCTCCACGCCCTCCGGTATCCACGCCTCCGGCAGGAGCGGCGGGACGACGAGAATCTCCAGGCCGCGCTTTTGGAGGATCTGCGCGATGCGGGCGGGCAGGCCGTCCTCCGCCACCCGGTGCACGGTCGCCTCGTACTCGGCGACGTGCTCGGCGAAGCGGGCCACGATATCGTCCCGCGCGCCGTCGCCCTCCTTGCGGTAGCCGCGCTCCACGCGAACGTCCTCGGGCCGCTCCCCCTCCGGCACGTCGCGGGTGGCGCGGCGGACGCGCCAGAGAATCGTCTCCTTCGCCGTCGCCACTAGCCCCGCTCCTCCTTCCACCACTCCCTGAAAGACTGTTCGGGGATGGGCTTCAGGTCCCTGACGGCCGTCCAGCCGGCGAGGCGGCCGGGGAGGCTGGTGATCCTGCCTCCCCTGGCGAAGGGCAACTGGCCGACCCTGGCGAGCCTCTGGGCCCTCTCGTAGAGCTTCGGGTCGGAGAAGGTTCTCGCCATCGCCTGCATCGCGGCGTTCTCGGGGTCGAGCTTCTGGCGCAGGGTCCCCTTGTCCTGCTTGTGGCGGACGACCTTGCCGCGCAGGTGGACGAGTACCTCGGGGATGTTGATCTTGACGGGGCACACCTGGTAGCACGCCCCGCACAGCGACGAGGCGTACGGCAACGAGTCCGAGCCCGGCTTGCCGATACCCACGAGCTGGGGCGTCAGGATCGCGCCGATAGGACCGGGGTAGACGGAGTTGTACGCGTGGCCGCCGGTCCGCTCGTAGACCGGGCAGACGTTCAAACACGCCGAGCACCGGATGCAGTTGAGGGTCTGGCGCCCGATCTCATCCGCCAGAACGTCCGTCCGGCCGTTGTCGAGCAGCACGAGGTGGAACTCCTGCGGCCCGTCGCCGGCTTCGCCCGAGACCCCGGTCCAGAACGAGGTATACGGGTTCATCCTCTCTGCGGTCGAGGAGCGGGGGAGGAGCTGCATAAAGATCTCGAAGTCCCGCCACGCGGGTATGATCTTCTCTATGCCCATGAGCGTGACGAGGACGGGTGGGAGCGTCGTGCACATCCTCCCGTTCCCCTCGGACTCCACGACCGAGACGGTGCCGGTCTCCGCGACGGCGAAGTTCGCCCCCGAGATGCCGACCTTCGCGCCCAGGAACTTTTTGCGCAGGTAGAGGCGGGCGGCGTTCGTCAGGTCTTTGGGCTCGTCTGAGAGTTCTTCGACGTCGAGCTCCCGCAGGAAGAGCTCCCTTATCTCCGCGCGGTTCTTGTGGATCGCGGGCACCAGGATGTGCGACGAGTTCTCCCCGGCGAGCTGGATGATGAGCTCCGCGAGGTCGGTCTCGAAGGCGTGGATGCCCTGCGCCTCCAAATGCTCGTTGAGCTTGGTCTCGTCGGTGGCGATGGACTTGACCTTGACGACCTCCTCGGCGCCCTTCTCCCTCGCGATACCGGCGATGATGCGGTTCGCCTCGTCGGCGTCGCGGGCCCAGTGGACGACCCCGCCGGCCCGCGTGACGGATTCCTCGAGCTGCAGCAGGTACTTATCGAGGTGGCGTAAGGTACGCTCCTTGAGGGCGCGGCCTGCCTCGCGCAGCTCTTCCCAGTCGGGCATCTCCTCGACGGCGACGGTCCTCTTGCGGCGGATGGTCTGGGTCGCCTTGCCGAGGTTGCGGCGGAGCTGGGCGTCGCGCAGGCTCTCGCGGGCTGAGACCTCGAACGTGGGTGTCTGGCCGGGGGAGAAGGCGTCTGGTGGCTTGGTCTTCGGGGTCATCTCTCCTCCGTCGAGTGGAGTATCTCGGCCAGGTGGACGGTATCGACGCCGGCCTGCAGGCGCCGGAGGCCGCCGCCGATGTGCATGAGGCACGAGTTGTCCCCGGCGGCGCAGACCTCGGCCTCGGTATCGAGGACGCGCCGGATCTTGTCCCCCAGCATCGCCGCCGAGGTCTCCGCGTTCTTTACCGCGAACGTCCCCCCGAACCCGCAGCACTGCTCAGCCTCGCCGAGCTCGACAAGGTCCATCCCCCGCACGTTGCGCAACAGCTCCAGCGGCGCCTCCCCGACCTTCAGCATCCTCAAGGAGTGGCAGGTCGGGTGGTAGGTGACGCGGTGCGGGTAGTAGGCACCTACGTCCGTGACGCCGAGCCTCTTTACGAGGAACTCGGAGAGCTCGAAGACTTTCGGGGCGAGGTCTTCGATGCGGCGGGCGAGGTCATCGTCTTCGGCCAGATCGGCGGCCATCGGATAGAGGTCGCGGACCATGCCCACGCACGAGCCAGAGGGGGCGACGACGGCGTCGTAGGGCTCGAAGATCTCGACGAAGCGCCTGACCAGCGGTATCGCCTCCCTCTGGTAGCCGGTGTTGAAGTGCATCTGCCCGCAGCACGTCTGCGCCTCGGGGAACACGACCTCATGGCCCAACCGCTCCAGCACCCCGACGGTCGCCCGGCCCGTCTCGGGAAACAGGGTGTCGTTGAAGCACGTGATAAAGAGCGCTACGCGCATGTTCGCCATCTTTCGGTTGGGCCAACGCGCCCACGGGTGCAGGACAATCGGGCCTCCTCTCCCTGCGGTCTGCCCGCATCATAGCCCATGCGAGGCCCCCGGGTCGCCGCCTCTACTCGTCCCCGGGAGGGCTCACCGGATCACCGCCAGGGCCGCCGGCTCGATGCAAAAGGACATCGGCAGGTGCCCCCAGACCTCGCCGTCTATCTGGACCGGGATGTCCGCGCCGCGACCGTCCGCGGACTCGGCGAGGACGCCGCTCGAGGCGAACGACTGCATGGTGCGGTCAAGCGGCTTCTTGGCCAGGATGTGGGCCAGGACATCCGGCCGCGCGAGGTGGCCCACCTTATCGACTAGGACGACCTGGAGCTCGCCGCTCGTCAGCGAGGCCCTCTCTGCCGTCTCGAAATCTCCCCCGTAGTACTGGCCGTTGGCGACGACGGCGTACTCGACCACGTGGGTAGTCTCACCATCTCTGACGTGCACCTCCGGTCGCCCACCCCTGAGGTACACCTTGAGCGCGACGAGCGCGAACGCGAGCGACCTCAGGTAGCGCTTGAGGCGCGGGCCCACCTCGCTGACGACGTCGGCGTCGAAGCCGATGCCGGCCATGCAGGCGAAGCGCCGCTCCGTCCCCTCGCCGTCCCTGGCGACCCCGACGTCCATCCGGAAGGCCTCTCCGGTCAGGATCCTCCCGCAGGCG
>CADCUT010000179.1 GCA_902805975.1 uncultured Rubrobacteraceae bacterium
ACAACATTGGCTCCAGCGTGAAGCGTAAAGAGGACACCCACCGGATGGCAGAGGCCAACCGGGCGTTCGCACACTACAGGTGGTAGCGAGGTAGAAGATGGCTGTACAAGTAGACAAGAAGACGCCGCTAAGGCGGGTACGGAACATCGGCATCATGGCCCACATCGATGCCGGTAAAACGACGACCACGGAGCGCATCCTGCTCTACACGGGCCTCACCCACAAGCTGGGCGAGGTCCACGACGGCAACGCCGTCATGGACTGGATGGCCCAGGAGCGCGAGCGCGGCATCACGATCACGTCCGCCGCGACCACGGTCTTCTGGGGCGGCATCGAGGGCTCCGGCAAGAGCGGCAAGGGCGAACGCGAGGGCGTCCATAGCCGTATCCCCGAGCAGCACCGCGTCAACATCATAGACACGCCCGGGCACGTGGACTTTACCGTCGAGGTGGAGCGGTCCCTGCGCGTGCTCGACGGTTCGATCGCCCTGTTCGACTCCGTGGCAGGGGTGGAGCCGCAGTCCGAGACCGTGTGGCGCCAGGCCGACAAGTACGGCGTGCCACGCATCGCGTTCGTCAACAAGATGGACAGGATAGGTGCTGACTTCTACAAGGCCGTCGGCACGATGGTCGAGCGGCTCAACGCCAACGCCGTGCCGGTGCAGTTGCCGATAGGCGCCGAGAGCGAGTTCCAGGGCATCGTCGACCTCGTCGAGATGCGGGCCATCGTCTACACGGACGACTTGGGTGCCACCTGGGAGGTCACGGACATCCCCGAGGACATGCAGGAGCTCGCGGCCGAGTACCGGGAGAAGCTTCTGGAGGCCATCGCCGACCAGGACGAAGAGCTCATGATGATGTACCTGGAGGGCGAGGAGATCGATATAGATCAGATCCGCGCCGCCATCCGGAAGGCGACCCTCGCCAACCAGATGACCCCGGTCTTCGTCGGCTCGGCGTTCAAGAACAAGGGCGTCCAGCCCCTGCTCGACGGCGTCATCGACTACCTGCCGAGCCCGCTGGACGTGCCGCCGGTCGAGGGCAAGACGCTCGAAGGCGAGCCCGTCACGAGGCCCGCTGACGAGAACGGACCGCTCTCGGCGCTCGCCTTCAAGGTGCAGAGCGACCCGCACGTCGGCAAGCTCACGTACATGAGGGTCTACTCCGGCACGCTCAAGGCCGGCTCCTACGTCATGAACACGACCAAGGGCCGTCGCGAGCGGGTGGGGCGTCTGTTGCAGCTTCACGCGAACAGCCGGGAGCAGCGCGAGGAGGTCTACGCCGGGGAGCTCGTGGCGGCCATCGGGCTGTCCAACACCGGCACGGGCGATACGCTCGTCTCGGTCGACGATCCCGAGCAGGTCGTGCTCGAGGAGATGATCTTCCCCGAGCCGGTCATCGACCAGGCCATCGAGCCGAAGACCAAGGCCGACCAGGAGAAGCTGACCGTGGCCCTCCAGCGTCTCGCCGAGGAGGACCCGACGTTCTCCGTGCGCAGCGACGAGGAGACGGGCCAGACGGTCATCGCCGGCATGGGCGAGCTTCACCTCGAGATCATCGTGGACAGGTTGCTTCGCGAGTTCAGGGTGGACGCCAACATCGGCCGCCCGCAGGTCGCCTACAGGGAGACCATCCGCAAGCGCGTCGAGGGCATCGAGGGCCGCTTCGTGCGCCAGACCGGTGGCCGTGGGCAGTACGGCCACGCCGTCATCAACATGGAGCACAACGAGGAGCAGGGCTACGAGTTCGAGAACAAGATCGTCGGCGGTGTGATCCCGCGCGAGTACATAGGTAGCGTGGACAAGGGCATCAAGGGTGCCATGGATTCCGGCGTCGTTGCCGGGTTCCCGGTCGTGGACATCAAGGTAGAGCTCGTCGACGGGTCCTACCACGACGTCGACTCCTCGGAGATGGCGTTCACGATCGCGGGCTCCATGGCCGCCCAGGAGGCCTTGAAGAGGGCCAACCCGGTCTTGCTCGAGCCGATAATGGACGTCGAGGTCGTCATGCCCGAGGAGTTCATGGGCGACGTCATGGGCGACCTCAGCTCTCGCCGGGGCCAGATCCAGGGCATGGATAGCCGCGGCGGCGGGCAGGTCATCCGGGCGATGGTGCCGCTCTCCGAGATGTTCGGTTACGCGACCACCGTGCGCTCCAAGACGCAAGGGCGCGCCACGTTCACCATGCAGTTCGACCACTATGACGAGGTGCCAAAGAGCATCGCGCAGGAGATCGCCGAGAAGGGCTAGAGCCCACTTCCGGCGTCAGTAGAACAGGAGAGGAGAACCCAATGTCAAGAGGGAAGTTCGAGAGGAACAAGCCGCACCTCAACGTCGGCACCATAGGCCACGTCGACCACGGCAAGACCACCCTTACCGCCGCCATCACAAAGACACTTGCAAAGGCCGTCCCCGGGGACCCGGCAAACCGCGAGGTTGCTTTCGACCAGATAGACAACGCCCCCGAGGAGCGTCAGCGCGGGATCACCATAGCAACATCCCACCAGGAGTACGCCACAGAGAACCGCCACTACGCCCACGTTGACTGCCCGGGCCACGCTGACTACGTCAAGAACATGATCACGGGGGCTGCCCAGATGGACGGGGCTATCCTGGTTGTCTCGGCGGCTGACGGCCCGATGCCCCAGACGCGCGAGCACATACTTCTTGCTCGTCAGGTAGGGGTGCCCTACATCGTTGTGTTCCTCAACAAGGCCGACATGGTCGATGATGAGGAGCTTCTTGAGCTTGTGGAGATGGAGGTTAGGGAGCTTCTTTCTGAGTACGACTTCCCAGGGGACGACGTGCCGGTTGTTGTGGGATCGGCGCTTAAGGCTCTTGAGGGTGATGAGGGAGAGTACGGGGAGCCCTCGATACTTCAGCTTATGGAGTCTGTTGACTCTTACGTGCCAGAGCCAGAGCGTGACATAGACCGCGACTTCCTCTTGGCTGTTGAGGACGTCTTCACGATCCAGGGTAGGGGAACTGTTGCCACGGGGCGTGTGGAGACAGGTCAGGTCTCTGTGAACACCGAGATAGAGATCGTCGGCATCCGCCCGACCAGGAAGACGGTTGTGACGGGCGTTGAGATGTTCAACAAGAGCATGGACTCAGCACAGGCCGGGGACAACATAGGAGCACTCCTCAGGGGACTCAAGAGGGATGATGTTGAGCGCGGGCAGGTGTTGGCAAAGCCAGGCACCATCACGCCGCACACCCGGTTCAAGGCTGAGGTTTATGTTTTGAGCAAGGAGGAGGGTGGACGTCACACGCCGTTCTTCACCAACTACAGGCCGCAGTTTTACTTCAGGACTACGGATGTTACGGGAGAGATCCGGCTGGAAGAGGGCGTTGAGATGGTGATGCCCGGTGACAACACGGTGATGGAGGTTGAGCTGATCTCGCCTATCGCTATGGACGAGGGGTTGAACTTCGCCATCCGCGAGGGTGGGCGCACTGTCGGTGCCGGCGTCGTTACCGAGATAGTCGAATAGCATGGCTGTCTCCAAGATCCGGATAAAGCTCAAGGCTTACGACCACGAGGTCATAGACAAGACCGCGAAGTCGATAGTCGAGACGGCGGAGAGGACGGGTGCCTTTGTCTTCGGCCCCGTCCCGCTGCCGACGAAGAAGAGCCGCTACACGGTGATCCGGGGTCCCTTCACGGACAAGGACTCCCGCGAGCACTTCCAGTTGCACACCCACAAGCGCCTCATAGACATCCAGCAGCCCACGCCGCGCACGGTCGATTCGCTGCAGCGGCTGGACCTGCCGGCGGGCGTTAACATCGAGATCAAGGCGACCTAGAGCTATGGCTACGGCAGTTTTCGGTAAGAAGAGAGAGATGACCCGGGCCTTCCAGGATGACGGCACGCTGGTCGGCGTCACCGTGATCGAGGTCGAACCGAACCTGGTCACCGCGGTCCGCACCCCCGACGACGACGGCTACGAGGCCGTCCAGGTCGGTTTCGGCCCGGCCAAGTCCAGCCGCACGAACAGGGCCCATGCGGGCACGTTCACCAAACTGGACGCCCCGCCGCGCAAGTACCTCAGGGAGCTTCGCGGCGTCACGGGCGAGGTCGGCGGCACCATCGGCGCCGACGTCTTCGAGGTTGGGGACAGGGTTCACGTGAGCTCCACCTCAAAAGGCAAGGGCTTTCAGGGCACGGTCAAGCGGCACGGTTTCGGGCGCGGCCCGGTGAGCCACGGCTCGCACAACGTGCGCGCCCCCGGCTCGGCCGGCGCCTCGGCTGACCCGGCCCGTATCTTCAAGGGCCAGAAGATGCCGGGACAGATGGGAAACAAGACCGCCACCGTGCGCAACCTGGAGGTCGTCGCGGTCGATGCCGAGAAGGGCGAGCTGTGGGTTCGCGGCGGCGTCCCCGGCGGCAGGAACGCTGTCGTGATGATCAGAAAGGCGGGTGAGTAGGATGGCACAAGCAACCCTCTTCGACGCCCGTAGCGGCAACAAGTCCCAGCTTGACCTCGAAGGCCCGCGCTTCGGCACGGAGCCCAACGAGCACGTCATACACAGGGCCGTCGTCGCAGAGCTCGACGGCCGCAGGCGCTACACGGCCCACACCAAGGGCCGCAGCGACGTCCGGGGCTCGGGTGCGAAGCTGTACCGGCAGAAGGGCACGGGTAGGGCCCGAGCAGGCGACGCCCAGTCGCCGACCCGCTACGGCGGCGGCACCTGGGGCGGTCCCAAGACCAAGCCGGCCCGCTTCGGCAAGCGCATAAACCGCAAAGAAGCCCGCGCCGCCTTTGACGGGGTCCTCTCCGCGAAGGCCGCTGACGGCGAGGTCTACGTCGTCGACTCGCTCGCCTTCGAGGCGCCCTCCACCAAGCAGGCCAAGGACCTTCTCAGGAACATGGAGGTCGAGGGCCCGGTGCTGGTGGTTCTGACGGAGGACGACGCCAACGTGGCGCTCTCGTTCAGGAACCTGCCGAAGGTCACCGTCGTTGCGCCCCGGGAGTACGGGGTCTACGAGTTGTTGCGGGCGCGCGAGGTAGTGTTCTCGCGGGCGGCTTACGCGAAGCTTGCCGGGAACCGGGAGGAGGCGTAGTGGATCCGCATCAGGTAATCATCCGTCCGGTCATCTCGGAGAGGAGCTACAACCTCATCGAGACCGAGGGGCAGTACACCTTCCAGGTCGACCGGCGGGCGAACAAGAACCAGATCAAACGCGCCGTGGAGGGGGCCTTCGACGTTAGCGTCGCGAGGGTCAACACGTCGAACGTCAAGAGTAAGCCCAAGCGCCAGGGCCTCACCAGGGGCCGGACCGCGACCTGGAAGAAGGCGGTCGTGAAGCTGGCGCCGGGCGAGAGCATAGAGCTGTTCGAGGGAGTCTAGGATGCCTGCGAGACGTTACAAGCCGACGAGCGCGGGCCGCAGGAACTCCTCGGTCCTCACGCGCGACTCGGTCACGCGAGACAAGCCAGAGAAGAAGCTGACGACCAAGCTGCACAAGACCGGCGGCCGGAACAACAAGGGCCGCATCACCACCCGTCACATTGGCGGCGGGCACAAGCGGCGCTACCGTCACATAGACTTCAAGCGGCGCAAGGACGGCGTGCCGGCGACGGTCGCGGCCATCGAGTACGACCCGAACCGCTCGGCGAACATCGCCCTCCTGCACTACCACGACGGCGAGAAACGCTACATTCTAGCTCCCCGCAACCTCACGGTCGGCTCGCTCGTCGAGAGCGGCCCCGACGCAGAGGTCGACGTGGGCAACACGCTGCCGCTCAACCGTATCCCGGTCGGTACCGTGGTCCACGCGGTCGAGCTAGAGCCGGGCCGGGGGGCCCAGATGGCCCGTAGCGCCGGCACGAGCGCCCAGCTCACGGCGCGCGAGGGGAGCCTCGTGACGCTCAGGCTGCCGAGCGGCGAGCGCCGCAGGGTACGCTCGGAGTGCCGGGCGACCGTCGGCGTCGTGGGCAACCAGTCGCACCAGAACGTCCGGTGGGGCAAGGCCGGCCGCAAGCGCCATCTCGGGATTCGTCCTACGGTGCGTGGTACCGTCATGAACCCGGTCGACCACCCGCACGGTGGTGGCGAGGGCAAGAGCACGCCCGGTCGTGCGCCCGTTACTCCGTGGGGCAAGATCACCCAAGGGTCGCCCACACGCAAGAAGCACAAGCGTTCGGACGCGATGATCGTGCGCCGGCGCAGGAAAGGAAGGAGGCGCTAGGTGACGCGCTCATCGAAGAAAGAGCCGTTCGTAGAGGAGCGCCTGATGGAGCGCATCCTCC
>CADCUT010000180.1 GCA_902805975.1 uncultured Rubrobacteraceae bacterium
ATCGACTACTACCTGCACCTTCTGCCCGGCGTCCCCCTGCGCCACGCCCGCAGCCGCCTCACCCTCCTCTCCTGCCACGACGCCTCGGACGTGCCGCTTACCCGTAAGATCCTGGACAGGCCGCGCCTGATGGACCGGATCCGCGAGGCCATCCCGGACCCCCACTCGGCCCACGTCACCTGCTTTAACAGCACCCCTCTGGAACGAACTCTAGCCGTCAGGCTCGGCATCCCCCTCTACGGCAACGACCCGGCCCTCAACGCCCTGGGCACCAAGAGCGGCAGCCGCGAGCTCTTCCGGGAGGCCGGCGTGCCGCTTCCCGACGGCTTCGAGAACCTGCGCGACGGGGACGACATCTGCGGGGCGGTCGTCGAGCTCAAGCGCCGCGACCCGGGCTTGCGCCGCGTCGCCATAAAGCTTGATGAGGGCTTCTCCGGCGAGGGGAACGCGGTGTTCTCCTTTGAGGACGCGCCGGGGGGCAGGGCCCTGGCGGATTGGGTCGCCGGGGAGCTGCCGGTGCGCACCAGGTTCGAGGCCGGGGGCGAGAGCTGGGAGAACTACGAGCGCAAGTTCAGGGAGATGGGCGGGATCGTCGAGTGCTGGATGGAGGGGGACGAGGTCCGCTCCCCGTCCGTGCAGTGCCGCATAAACCCCGTCGGGGAGGCCTCCGTCGTCTCGACCCACGACCAGGTCCTCGGCGGTCCTTCCGGCCAGATCTTCCTCGGAAGCACCTTCCCGGCCGACGCGGCCTACAGCCGGGACCTCAAGGAGGCCGGAGAACGGGTCGGGGAGGTGCTGAAGAAGCGCGGGGCTCTGGGGCGTTTCGCCATCGACTTTATCTCGATGCGGCGGGGGGACGGATGGGAGCACGCGGCCATCGAGATCAACCTCAGAAAGGGCGGGACGACGCATCCGTACCTGATCCTGCGCTTCCTCACAGACGGCGTCTACGACCCCGACGACGGCCTCTACTGCACCCCCACGGACAAGCCCTGCTACTACTACGCCTCCGACAACCTCCAGAGCCCCGACTACAAGGGCCTCACCCCCGACGACCTCATAGACATCGCCGTCAACAACGGCCTCCACTTCGATTCCGCCAGCCAGCAGGGCGTCATCTTCCACCTCATAGGAGCCCTCTCCCAGTACGGTAAGCTCGGCACCGTCTGCATCGGCGACAGCCACGAGAACGCCCAGAAGCTCTACCGCGACACCGTCGAAGTGCTGGACAGGGAGGCGCGGAGGTAGAGCTATCATCCGTCAGCCCACAGTTAGGCGCGGGCTTCTCCTGGCCCCGGTAACGGTAGGAGAGTCCCTGGATGCTAATCGCCGTGTTCGCTATCTCCCGCTCCCGCCCATCTCGCAAGAATAGGCTACCTACGGCCCGTTACGCTACCCCCGATAATTTTCATGCCCAGACGGGAAGCGCCGCGGCACGAGTACGCCCTACCGTGGTGTCCGAACCGGAAGAAATCGGGGTCGAACAGGGGAGCCCGGGACCCGAGTGTCGTGCGCTTGCCGGCTTCCGTCCGTGGCGGGCCTGGCGTAGACTGCCCTGATGGTAGAGAAGGCGCTCATAGTATCGGCGGCCACGACCTTCGCCAACGTATCCTTTCATACCCTGCGAAGGGGCCGCGCACCTATCGGTCCCGGCCCCTGCTACGAGATCTCCACCGACGGCTAGCTTGGCAATACGAGACGGCCAAACCATCGCATGCCTTCCCAAACCAGTGAACGGCCCGTCAAGCGATCAGACGCGTTTGCCCGGCGCGGCCCCGTGAAGCACGGCGAGGAGCACCACCTGGACGAGACCAAGAGAGGAGGTCGGGAGAGGCCGCACGTCCTTCTGGCCAGGGTCGTCCCCTACCTGGCCATCCTCGCGTCCTTCATCGCCACGCTACTCTACGTGCGCCTCTACGGGGTGGATGTCTTCTACGCCGACGAGTGGGACCTCGTGCCGCTCCTGAGGGAGTCGTCCCGCGGCACTCTCGGCATCACCGACCTTCTCGCCCACCACAACGGGCACGTCTACCTCTTCCCATGGAGCCTGATGCTGCTTCTGGGCCGGCTCACGGGGTATGACACCGTGCCGCTCATGTACCTGGTTGTGGCATGCCTGCTCGTCACGTCCCTAGCCGTCTTCCACGCCTACGCCAGAAGCGTCGGGCGCTCCCCGCTCGCCTGCCTCGTCTTTCTGCCCGTTCCGCTCCTGCTGTTCAGCCTCAGGCAGCACGAGAACCTGCTGTGGGGCAACCAGATCACCTTCGCCTTCGCCCAATCGCTCTCCGTGCTCGCCCTCTACCTGCTCTTCGCGACGACGGAAGGGCGGCGCAGGAAGCTTGCCTTCCCGGCCGCCGCACTCTGCGCAACGGTAGCCTCCTGCTCGGCCGCCCCGGGCCTGCTCGCGTGGCCCGCCGGGTTGGTGCTGCTGATAATCTCCCCCGCCGGCATCAAGCCGGTGAGTCGGCTCTACGCGGGCGCATGGGGCCTGCTCGGCGCGGCGGTCTGGATCGCCTACCTCGCCGGCAGCGGCGGGACCGAGCCACAACCGTTCTCCGCGTTCGGCCATCCCGCGGCCTGGGCCGAGTACCTGATCACCCTGTCCGGCGGCTCGCTCTTCTGGGGCGAAGACGCGGTCCTGACCGTCGGTACCCTGCTGGTCCTCCTCGCCGCCGCGGCCCTCGCCCTCGCCCTCGCGTTCGGGAAGGCCGGGGAGAACGCCTTCTGGATCTCCCTGGGGGTCTTCTCCCTGCTGTCCCTCGCGCTTATCGCGGCGGGCCGCTCGGGGTTCGGTGAGGAGGCCTTCGCTCAGGCCGGGGTCTCCAGGTACGCGATCTTCTCCATTCCGGGGGTCGTGGCGCTCTATTGCCTGCTCGCGAACCTTACCTTGAACGCGGGCTCCCGCTTCGCCGCCGGTCTGCTGGTCCCGCTCGCCGCGGCGATGCTGGCGGGCGCCGTTATCTCCTACTCGCTGGGCACGGAGGCGGGGCGCAAGATCGAAGATTCCAGGGAGCAGGCGGCGCGCATCCTGGTCGCCCACGAGACGGAGCCCCTCACGGCCTTCACCATCTTCGGGCACGACCCCAGACGTGTCCAGTCGTACGCGCGATACCTGGATAGGCACGACTACGGCGTCTTCTCCGCTAGGTCATCGGGTACCAATAGCGGATCCGGAGTTCGTAAAAACCGCTAAGGCGCGGCTTCTCCTGGCCCGATGGCGGTTGGCGAAGGAGGGACGGACGATCCAGGCCACGGGGCGTCACGCTTGGACGTGATCCCAAAACGGTATTGGCAGGGCTAATCTACCGATCTCAATGCAATGGCGGCTCTTGCTCCGGTGCCGACTTTGCTCCTATCGCCGCCATGATCTCCCGCCCATAAGCGTCGAGCGTCTCATCCATCGCGTCGTGCATAAGGTAGATGTTGAACTGATCGACGCCAAGGTCTTTTAGCTCGGTCAGCTTTTTGAGGTGGTCCTCCGCTGTTCCTAGCACGCAAAAGCGGTCCACGATATTGTCTGGGACGAAGTCGGTGGTGGGGTTGCCGGCCTGGCCGTGGTGGCTGTAGTCGTAGCCCTCTCTAGCCTTTATGTAGTCGGTCAGGGCGTGCGGGACCCCGCCGTCCTCGCCGTAGCGGGAGACGAGGTCGGCGACGTGGTTGCCGACCATGCCCCCGAACCAGCGGCACTGGTCGCGCTGGTGGGCGAGGTCGTCGCCGACGTAGGCGGGGGCGGCCACACAGATCTTGACTTCCTTCGGGTCGCGGCCGGCTTCTTTCGCGGCGTCGTGGACGTGCTTCATGGTCCACTCCAGGATGACGGGGTCGGCGAGCTGGAGGATAAAGCCGTCGGCTTTTCTCCCGACGAGGCTCAGGGCCTTCGGACCGTAGCCGGCCATCCAGACGTCCAGCTTTCCGTCCCTTATCCAGGGGATCTTGACGTTCACGCCGCCGTAATCCGTCTCCCGGCCCTCGGCGAGGTCCTTTATGACGCGCATGGCTTCCTCCAGCTGGCGCAGCGTGGTCGGCCGGCGGCCGAGGACGCGCACGACGGAGTCGCCGCGGCCGATGCCGCAGATGGTGCGGTTGCCGAACATGTCGTTTAGGGTGGCGAAGGTGGAGGCCGTTACCGAAGGGTCGCGGCTCACGGGGTTGGTGACGAAGGGGCCGACGAGGATCTTCTCCGTGGCGGAGAGCATCTGGGAGTAGATGACGTAGGGCTCCTGCCAGAGGATGTGCGAGTCGAAGGTCCAGGCGTGGGTGAAGCCGAACCCTTCGGCTTTTTGTGTCAACTCGATGACGCGACTCGCCGGCGGGTTCGTCTGGAGGGTTACGGCGAAGTCCATCGCTTCAGTCCTTTCCCGAGCCGGTCGCCGCGCTAGCCGCGCCGAGGGCGAGGTAGACGCTGCCGGAGAGGTAGCGTCCGGTCCGGCGGAGGCCGGTGCCGCGCCGCTTCAGCCAGCCGCCGGCCGTGCCGCCGAGCAGGGCGTAGAGGCCGTCGGTAAAGAAGCCTATGGCGCCGAGGGTTGCGCCGAGGAGCAGGATCTGGGCCCACACCGGCCCGCGCGAAGGGTCCACGAACTGCGGCAGAAAAGCCAGGAAAAAGAGCGCCACCTTCGGGTTGAGGACCTGCACGAACACGCCCTGCACGAAGACGCGCCCCAGCGGCTCCCGCGCGACCTCCACGGGTTCGTCGCCCTCGTCGCTGCCGAAGAGCTTCCTGAGCCCGAGGTAGACGAGGTAGGCGGCCCCAAGCCACTTCACGACCGCGAAGGCCGTGGCCGACGAGGCGACTATGGCCGAGAGCCCGACGGCGGCGAAGGCCGCGTGCAGGAGCGTGCCGGCCTCGATGCCGAGGCAGGAGACGAGGCCGGCGGGGCGTCCACCCTCGATGCCGCGCGCGATCACGTAGAAGACAGCCGGCCCCGGCACCAGGAGCAGCGCCAGGGCGGCTGCGACGAAGAGGCCGTAGGTGGTCGCGTCCGGCATCGGTCAGTTCCTCACGCCGTCTCCGGCTCCCGGCCCGTCTCCCGGGTCGGTTCCGTGGCGCCGCCGGTCGCGAGGGTGAGGATCAGGTACGCGATACCCGCGACCAGGAAGGTGAAGAACAGGCCGTAGTTATAGAGGCTCTCGACAAAGGTCGGGTTCTCGAAGACGCCGGCGAAGCCGGGGGTCGTGGCGGCCTTGATGAAGCCGGGGAGGACGGGGCCGACGCCGACGACCACCGCGGCGATGGCCCGCCAGTTCCAGCCGCCGGAGTAGGCGTAGCGGCCGTCGTGCTTGTAGAGGTCCGCGAGGTCGAGGTGCCTCTTGCGCAGGATCCAGTAGTCCACGATCATCACGGCCCCGATGGCCCCGAGCAGGCTCCCGTAGCCCACGAGCCACGTGAAGATGTAGGCCCCGACGTTGTTGAAGAGCACCCACGGGAAAGAGACGATGCCGAGCAGCGCCGTGATGATCCCGCCCATGCGAAACGAGATGTACTTCGGCGCGAGGTTGGAGAAGTCGAAGGAGGGGGAGACCACGTTCGCCGCCATGTTCGTCGAGATCTGGGCGATGGCTATGACGATCATCGCGATTATCAGGAGTATGGGGAGGTCCGTGAGGAGCGTGGTGATGAGGGCCACGGGGTCCCAGATCGCCTCGTCGAACACGACGATGGTCGCGGCCGTGACGGCTATCCCTATAAACGAGAACGCCGTCATCGTGAGCGGAAGGCCTATGGCCTGGCCGACGACCTGCGAGCGCTGGCTCTGGGAGTAGCGGGTAAAGTCCGGGATGTTGAGGGAGACCGTGATCCAGTACCCCACGTTCGCCGCCAACGAGGGCCAGAACAGCGCCCAGAACGGCGCGTTGCCGGTCTGGAGCTGGGAGGAGGTCGAGAGCACGTTCCCGAACCCGCCGCCGGCCGAGACGCCCCAGGCCAAGAGCGCCAGGCTGCCGGCGATCAGGAGCGGCGCCGAGAAGGCCTCGAACCACTTCACGCCCTCGACGCCGAACCAGATGATCACGACCTGTATCAGCCAGAACACCATGAAGGTTATGGCCGTGTTCCCCGGCACCTCCCCCCAGCCGCCCCAGACGGCGCCCATCAGCGAGCTAAGGGCCAGACCGCCGATCCAGGTCTGTATCCCGAACCATCCGCACGCCACGAGCGCCCGGGCTATCGCGGCGAAGTTCGCCCCCCGCACCCCGAAAGACGCCCTGACGAAGACCGGGAAAGGCACCCCCCACTTCGTCCCCGCGTGGGCGTT
>CADCUT010000181.1 GCA_902805975.1 uncultured Rubrobacteraceae bacterium
GCAGCTCCAGCTGGTAGGCGAACTGCAGGATCTGTACGTCGGTCAGCTTCGCGTACCCCTCGTGGACGGCGTGCGCCTGGCGCACGGCGACACCGAAGCCGCCTATCCCCGCCGCCGACAGCGCGGCACCCGCCCACGCGGCCGTCTTCAAGAAGTTGCGCCGCGACGTCTCCTGATCGAACCCGATCAGGCCGCGGCTCTCTACTTCACTCATCTACCCTTCCCTTCCTCTTTGCCCTTAGTTAACAGCGTTTGCTTCCAACAGCTATTCGCTTGTTACACCCCCATTTACGGACGACCCCTAGGCTGTGGATCACATTAGAGTAATAGTTCCGTAAATTTTTCGCAATGTTTCTCAATATATGGTGGTTTGTCCGGTCGCACGGCGGATCGTTCGTGATCCGGGCGGGCGACAGGCTCGTAGCTCCCTTAGAATGTTGTCTATGGGAAAGAATCGACAGTATGCGATCCTGGCCGACGAGGACCTCATGTCGCTTATGGAAGGCGGCGACGCCGAGGCCTTCGCCGCGCTCTACGACCGCCACAGCCGGGCGGCCTACTCCCTCTGCTACAGGATGATGGGCGACCGGCAGGCCGCGGAGGACCTCACGCAGGACGCGTTCTTGAAAGTGTGGCGGTCGGCGGGCGGCTACCGTTCAGAGCGCGGGAGCGTGCGGACCTGGATCCTCTCCATAGCCCACAACCGCGGTATCGACCAGCTCCGTTCAATGGCGAGCCGCCGCAGGACCCAGGACCGCGTCGAGCAGTCCGCCCCGAGGTCGCAGCCGAGCGAGGCCTTCGCCGAGACCTGGCGCAACCGGCAGCGCGAGCAGATCCGCGAAGCCCTCGACACGCTCCCGCCGGAGCAGTTAAAGATCCTGGAGCTCGCGTATTTCTCGGGCTACACGCACGTCGAGATCTCCAGCCTCCTGGACCTGCCCCTCGGCACGGTCAAGGGCAGGATGCGCCTGGCGTTGAAGAAGATCCGGAGCTATTTCGACCAGGAGAACGTGGCGGTACCCAGATGAGGCCCATGGACGAGAGAAGCTTTGACGACCTCAAGGACGCCTACGTCCTCGGCGCGCTGTCGGACGAAGAGCGCGCGGCCGTGGAGGCGTACCTCGCCGTGAACCCGGAGCGCCAGGCGGAGGTCGACGACCTCTCCGGGGTGGCAAGCCTCCTCGCCCTCGCCCCACCGGAGCACGACCCCCCCGCCGACCTGCGACGCAGGGTGATGCAGGTCGTGGAATCCGAGTCGGCCCGTCCACGCGCCGCCAGGCGTTCCACGTCCTCGTGGTTCGGCTGGTTGGGGGGTTTGCGGAACGTGGCGCTGGGCGCCGCGGCGCTGCTCGTGGTCGGCCTCCTCTCCTGGAACGTGCTGTTGCAAGAGGACGTGCGGGACCTCCGCGGCCAGGTAGAAGAGGCGCGGACCGCGAACGAAGCGCAGGAGACCCGCGAGATCGAGCTGGGCGGAACCTGGGCGGAGCAGGGCGCCCGCGCGGAAGTGACGGCCCTCAAGGACGACCGGGCCATCCTCGTGGTCGAGGACATGCCCTCCATGCCGGAAGACCGGACGGGCCAAGTCTGGGTCATCCGCGATGAGAACCCGGAGCCGAGCGGCCTGCTCGAACCGTCCGGCAACATGGCCGCGACCGCCATCACCACCCCCCTCGAAGACGCCGACGCGATAGCGGTGACCATCGAACCCGCGGGCGGCTCTGAAGAGCCGACCTCGGACCCCGTGCTCGTTCAAGAGCTCTAGAAACCCCTCCCCGACCTCCTACCTGAGGGGGTTTACTTTCGACGCCGTCGGGTAGGAAAACGGTCAGGGAAGTTAGAGAGTAAATTGAAGGGAGTGCATATGTCGGTCGCCCGCATCACGGAACTGAGCGCTACCTCGCAGACAAGCTTCGAGGATGCCATCCAAGAGGCCATAGGCCGCGCCACCTCGACCCTCCGCGGCGTGGAGGGTGCCTGGATCAAGGACCAGAACGTGCTGATCGAGAACGGGAACATCACCGGTTACAAGGTGAACCTGGCGGTCACGTTCGTTCTGGAGGGCGATTCCTAGAGAGAACGTGGAGAAGGAGACTTCAGCCCCGGCCTCACGGCCGGGGTTTTCTCTTGCCCGCCGCAGGTCGATCCGTCCGCCAGGGTCTGGGAGGTGATCCCGGGTCCTGAGCGGGTGGGAGATCATCGCGGCGCCCCTGGCGGGCCTACTCGGTGCCTACCTCGGCCACCGGGTCGGTATCCCCGCCGGCGCGTTCACGGGCGCCATGGCGGGGGTCGGGCTCCTGCTGGCCGTCATGGGTTTTCCGGCGGTCCCGGCCCCGGACCTGCTGGGCCAGGCATTGCAGGTAATGGTCGGGGTGCTGGTCGGGTTCAGGATCTCCCGGGATTCGCTGACGTCGGGGGCGAGGACGCTGCTTCCGGCGACCGTGCTCGCCGCTGTCTTCCTGGCATTCGCCGGGGCCACCGCCGCGATGGCGGTCGGCCTCACGGGGGTCCGGCCGATCACGGCGCTCTTCGCCGCGGCCCCCGGCGGCCTCACCGAGATGGCGACTATCGGGGCGAGCGTGGGCGCGGACGGCCCGGCGGTCGCGGCCGTCCACCTCTCCCGCCTGCTACTGGTCATCCTTGTCGCGAACATCCTTCTAGCCCGCTCGCGTCCGGCGGGGGCCGGGCCTCCGGCCCCCGCCGGGGCCCAGACGCCGGAGCAACACCCCGAGGAGCGTGGCGCGGCTTCGAGGCTCGCGCTGATAATCGGGGCGGGGGTCGCGGGAGGGGTGCTCGGCCTCGCTCTCACGCCCCTGCCGGCCGGCGGGGTCGTCGGGGCGCTTCTCGGGTCGGGGTTGGCGCGGCTCTCCGTCACGGGCGGCGTGCCGGAGAAGGGGTTCAACCTGCTTGTTCAGGCCTGTGGGGGTGGGATCATCGGTCTCGGCCTCTCCGCCGAGTTCTTCGGGACGCTCCTCCAGTTGGCCGGGGTTGCCGCCATCGTGAACGCCACGCAGATGCTGGCCTGGGCCGTGGCGGCATCCCTCCTGATAAAGATCTTTCGGTTTGACCCAACGACCGCGACCTTCGCGGCGGCCCCCGGCGGCATGGGGACCCTGCTCTCCGTGACCGGCGACACCGACGCGGACCTCGTGGCCGTCGCCTTCACCCACCTGTTCCGCCTGAGCGCCACGATCGTGGTCGTCCCCCTGCTGGTCGCCGTGATCTGAAAAGCAGGTTCTAGGTTTTGAGGCATTGAGGTTTTGAGGAATTACGGAGCGAGGATGTTGCGGGGATTCCGCACTCTCCTGGGCCAATCGTGGTCGCGAGGCCGGGCTCCAGGCCGCTTATCGCACCCCCAACGCCTCAAAACCTCAATGCCTCAAACCTTGTCTCTACTCGTGGGCGAGCCAGTCGAGCACGACCGCGGCGGTCCAGGACTGGTCGTCGGACCCTAAGGGCTCCCCCGTGAAGGGTTCGTAGTACTCGGCGAAGTGGCCGGCGGAGAACTCCGCGAGCGCGGCGTCGCGCAGGGAGCGCGCCCGCTTGTACTCGCCGGCGCGCAGGAGGGACCACCAGATCAACCACGCCATCACCGGCCAGACGGGACCGCGCCAGTAGCTGCGCGGGTGGAAGCGGGCCTCGTCGGGGCTCGCGGAGAGCGGCAACGGGCGCCGCAGACCGGGATGCCCGAGAAAGTCTTTCGAGTAGAGGACCTCCATCATCTCCCCCAGCCGCTCCTCCCCGAGCCCGCCGGCCACCAGGGGCGCGAACCCGGCCACCGTGCGGACCCCGACCGGCTTCCCGGCCCGCAGGTCGTAGTCCAGGCAGAGCTTCGATGTGTCATCCCGTCGCGCCCCAAGCCCCGCGCGCCCCCGCTCAATGGAGGCCAGAAGCTCCTCCCGCTCACCTTCGGGCGCGCCGACGATTTGGCCTATGCGCAGCAGGGCCTCGTTGGCGGCGACGAGGATGGCGCTGAAGAGGACGTCTTTGACGAGGAACGAATGGTTCTCGTAGACCTTCAACTCGTCGCAGCGGGCGGCTTTGATCTCCTGCACCAGCCAGATGTACCGGGCGTACTCATCGTCCGTCGGTCGCTCCTCCGGGTCCTCGACGTGCCCGAGGTCCCGGCGCCTGTAGGGTGGCATTTCCCCCACCTCGACGGCCGCCAGCGGCGCGTCCCAGCGGGGGGAGTTGTCCGTGCCGCTCTCCCAGGGGTGGTAGATGGTGACGAGGCCGGACCTCTCCGGGTCCCTGGCCCTCGCCAGGTAGCGGTGCCAGTGGAGGAGCTTCGGGTACATCTCGCGCAGAAACGCCGCCGCCGCGTCCCGCTCGCTCGGGCGCGCGGTCTCGAAGACCTTAAGCGCCCCTATCGCGTGCGTCGGCGGCTGGCAGAGGGCGCTGGTGTAAGGCGGTGCCGGGGGCGCGTCGGGGAAGAGCCCGGCGCTGACCCAGTGCTCGGGGCCGGGGAAGTAGCTATCGGGCGGGGCGTGCGGGTTGAAGACGATGTGCGGGACCTTGCCGTTCCTCCACTGGCGGCGGAAGAGGCCGCGCAGCTCCTCTGCGGCGCGGTGGGTGTCCAGGTGGGCGAGCCCGATGGCGATAAAGCCGGCATCCCAGCTCCACTGGTGCGGGTAGAGGTTCGGGGCGGCCCTCGTCCATCCCCCCATGTCGTTGCGGCGCAGCACGTCCGCCGCGTCCTGGAAGAGCCCGGAAGAGATCGCGGCGTCCATGGAGTTACCATGCTATCAGAAGGGGCGGCCCGGGGCGTTCGGACACGAGGGGCCGGGTCGGTGTATCTTCTGGGCATGATCCGGTACGGATACCCGGCCCAGAACCTCACGCTGCCGGCGACCACGAACCGCACCCTCAGGCTCGCGAGCCTCGCGGACGTGGAGAAGGTCCGCGCCCTCGTATGGGAGAACCTGCTAGGGCTCGAGACCATAATCCGTTGGAACGCCGAGCGCGGCATCCGGCTCTTCAGGATCGGGCAGGGTCTGATCCCCTTTGCCTCCCACCAGGCCTTCCCCTACGACTGGCCGGAAGAACACGGCGACGACCTGCGCTACCTCGGCGCCCTCGCCCGCTCCCTGGATATGCGCCTGAGCATGCACCCGGGCCAATTCATCAACCCCGGAAGCCCGAACCCAGAGACGGCCCGGCGCAGCCTCGATGAGCTTCGCTACGCCACCCGCGTCTTCGACCTCATGGGCAACAGCGACGCCGTCGTCGTGCTCCACTTAGGCGGCGCCTACGACGACCGGCCCGCCGCCATCACCCGCTTCGTCGAAGCCCTGCGCCCGGAGACAGGTATCTTGCGCTACCTGGCGCTTGAGAACGACGAGCGCATCTGGACGGTGGAGGAGGTCTCCACAACGGCCCGGACCCTGGGCATACCCGCGATCCTGGACAACCTCCACCACGCCCTGAACCCCGGCGGCCTCTCGCTCGGGGAGGCGCTAGATCTGGCCCTGCCGACGTGGGCGGCGAGGGGAGAGAGGCCCAAGGTCCACCTCTCCAGCCAGGACCCGGCGAAGCGCCCCGGCGCCCACGCCCACTCCATCGAGGCGGAGGATTGGGCAGCGTTCCTGGACGCGCTCGATGGCCGGGAGACGGACGTGATGGTCGAGGCCAAGGGCAAGGAGGTCGCCCTGTCGGTCATGAGATCCGCCCTCGTCTAGAAGAGGAGAAGAGATGCACCAGAACCCCAAGCCCGAAGAGATCCAAAGCCTCCTCTCGGGCGCCGGTACGGTCGCGGTCGTCGGCCTCTCGGACAGGCCGCACCGTACCAGCCACGCCATCGCGCGGGCTCTGCAGGGCTTCGGGTTCAGGATCTTCCCCGTCAACCCGAACCTGAAGGGCCCGGTGCTCGGCGAGGAACCCTACTCGCGGGTCGAGGAGATCCCCGGGCCCGTGGACATCGTGGACGTGTTCCGCAGAGGCGAGACGGTAATGCCGGTCGCGGAGGACGCCGTGGCCGCGGGAGCGAAGGTACTCTGGATGCAGTCCGGCGTCGTTAACGAGCGGGCCGCCGCCTACGCGCGCGAACACGGCCTCACGGTCGTCATGGACCGCTGCATAAAGGTAGATTACGCTCGACTGGTCCGGAGATAAGGGGGCGGCATGGCGAGGGTATGTGTGTTCGACGTCAACGAGACTCTGCTGGATCTCGGTTCGCTAGACCCGCTCTTCGAGCGGGCGTTCGGCGATGCGGGCGTGCGCCGTAGCTGGTTCCAGCAGGTCCTGCAGTCCGCCTTCATGGCGACCATCACGGGCGCGTACTCGGACTTCGGGACTATCGGGGCCGCGGCTCTTGAGATGACCGCCGAACGCGAGGGCGTCCGGCTCTCGGAGGAGGACAAGAAGGGCATCCTCGGCGGCATGCGCGAGCTGCCCCCGCACCCCGAGGTGCCGGCGGCGCTGGACCTTTTGCGAGACTCGGGCCTGAGGCTCGCGGCACTCACGAACAACACCGTCGAGGTGGCAGAAGCGCAACTTGAGAACGCCGGGCTCTCAGACCGGTTCGAGAAGATACTCTCGGCCGACGCCGTCCGGCGCCTGAAGCCCGCGCCGGAGCCCTACCACGCCGCCGCCGAGGCCATGGGCGTCGAGGCCTCCGGGGTGAGGCTCGTCGCGGCCCACGCCTGGGACGTGGCGGGAGCCATGCGCGCGGGGTGCGCGGCGGCCTTCGTCGCCAGGCCCGGCATGGTCCTCGACCCGCTCGCGGAGCCGCCGGACATCGTCGGGGCCGACCTCTCGGAGGTCGCCGCTCTGATCGTCGCGGCCGAAGCGTAGCGCCGGGGCGCTCCCGAATCGTGGACGCTCCCAACCAAACGTCCGTCCAGATGTTCTTCTACGGCACGCTAAAACGGGGCGGGCGCTACCATAGCTACTGCCGCGGGGGCCGGATGACCGCTGAGGCGCGTATCCGAGGTCTACTCTACGACCTGCCGCAGGGTTACCCGGCGATCGTCGTGCCGGAGGAGACGGTCCTCGCCGTCGGCACGGACGACCCGCTCGCTGACGCGCTCGCTGACGCGCTCGGGGCAAACGGGCTGGCCCGGCCGGACCTTGCGGAAGCCGTGACGCCGGCCGTCTACGGAGAGCTCTACACCTTCGACGACCCGGAGAGGCGGCTGCCCAGGCTGGACGTTCTGGAAGATTTCTCACCCAGCAACCCTTCGAGCCCGTACCGGCGCGTGCTCGTTCCGGTGTATCCGGATGGAAGCGACGTCACCGTGGCCTGGGCCTACGCCGCCCGGCATCCGCGCGGAACGCACCTGCCCGGCGGGCGCTGGCCCGCGTGAAAGGATGAGGGGCGAGGAGGACGAACCTTCTCGCCCCTCTAGAGTTTCAGGAGCTGGACCCCTGGTCGTCAGCGTCCACGACCTCTTCACGGATGATGCGGCGACGGATCTTGGTCCGGCCGCCCTCCTGGAAGGTCTCGGTCTCCTCCGTCTGGCGGGTGGTCGTCGGCTGCGAGCCCGAGGAACTCTCGTCCGAACCGCTGGCCATTCCTGAAGAGCTCGAGGTTTCGTGACGCTCCTCCGTGCCGCCCGAGCCCCCGGTCTGCTCGTAGTATCCGGTGCCGGAAGATCCCTCGGAAGTCCCGGATGACGTGGCGTCTGAGGTCGTCCCCGAATGGGTTTCGCGGTCCTCCACGTAGGTCTCGCCAGACGATTCGTGACCACCGGCGTTGGCATCGTCGCGGGTACCGAAGGACTCGGTGGCACCGGCCCCGGGGGCGGTATCGGACGAGCCGGATTCCCGGGTTTCGTCGTAGTCCGAGGTTCCGGCACCCGTAGCGGCGGCGCCGGTGGCGGTGCCAGCGGCGCTCCCGGCGGCGGCGCTGCCCGCGGTGGCGCCGTAAGAGCCGCTGGATTCGCTTTGCAGCGACTCTAGGCCGAAGTGGCGCCGGATGCGCTCCTCGTACTCGGAGGTAACGTCCTCGTCATCGTCGAAGCTCGGGGCATTCTTGACGCGGTCTTTGGATTCTGAGACCTCGATGGACCTGTCGCTCTCGTTGACGCGGACTATCTCGGTTGGGATCAGGGTGGACTTCCTACCTAGAAAACCCATCTTGACACCGATGTACTCCTCGTTGTCCTTCTCGTCCACGAAGAGGTCGTCTACCTTGCCGATCTTGCTCCCCTGGTTGTCGTAGACGGTGTAGTCCTCGTACTTCTCTTCTAGCTCCCGCAAACGCTCTTCGCTCGCCACTTCTCTCCTCCTCGGTGATACTTTTCCCTTGTAACCTCTGGATACCCGCGTCTCGTCCGCGACTAAACATACGGCTCCGCCTCCCCATGAGGCTTGCTAAACTGGCATACGGTCTCCTCCCGGGGGTGGACGTGTCGTCGATATCCCAGAACGATAGGGTCCTGTCCGTGGACGTCGGCTCGTCCTCGGTGCGGGCGGCTCTGCACGACGCCTCGGGCGAAGCGGTCGAAGGCTCCGAGGTCAAGCTCGAACACGAGTTCGACCAGACCGCGGACGGCGGCGCCGTCACGGACGCCGACGGGCTGCTCGACCTGGTCGCCCGCGCCATCGACGGCGCGCTCTCCCACGGCGCCGACGCGCGCATCCTGTGTGTGGCGGCCGGCACGTTCTGGCACTCGGTCCTCGGCGTGGACCGCGAGGACCGTCCGACCACCCGGATCCTCACCTGGGCCGACCGCAGGGCGGCGGGGGCGGCTGCAAGCCTCCGGGAGAGCCTCGACGAGGAGGACGTCCACCGCAGGACCGGCGCCCCCCTCCACTCGAGCTACTGGCCGGCCAAGCTGCTGTGGCTAAAGGACGCCGACCCGGAGAGCTTCAAGCGCACCGAGCGGTGGCTCTCCCCCGCCGACTACTTCTTCACCCGACTCTTCGGCGGGCCTCCCACCATCGGCACCTCGATGGCCTCGGCCACGGGCCTCTACGACCAGAACCGCAACCGCTGGGACGCGCCGCTGCTCGAAGCCCTTCCCGTAGACGGGGCGCAACTTCCCACCCTCTCTGACGAGCCGCGTACCGGACTATTGGACGGGTGGGCCCGGCGCTGGCCCGCGCTCAGAGACGTGCCCTGGTTCCAGGCGGTCGGGGACGGCGCGTGCTCCAACGTCGGGAGCGGCTGTACGGGGGGCGACCGCCTCGCGCTGATGGTCGGCACGAGCGGGGCGATGCGGGTGCTGTGGAAGGCCGATACGGTCGAGGTGCCCCCCGGCCCGTGGTGCTACCGGGCGGACAGGGAGCGCTTCGTCATGGGGGGCGCGCTCTCGGACGGCGGGAACCTCGTCGGCTGGCTCAGGGAGACCCTGCGCCTGCCGGACCCGGAGGAGACAGAGAAGCTCCTCGCGCAGATGGAGCCGGACTCGCACGGCCTGACGTTCCTGCCCATTCTGAACGGCGAGCGCGGGCCCGCGTGGGCCGACCGGGCCAACGGGACCATCTCGGGCCTCGCCATGAGCAACACGCCGGTGGAGATCCTGCGCGCCGCCATGGAGGCCGTCGCCTACCGCTTCGCCCTCATCGCCAAGATGCTCGAAGAGGCCTCGCCCGGCGAGAAGCAGGTCATCGCCACCGGCGGGGGTCTACTCAACTCGCCGACCTGGACCCGCATCATGGCCGACGCCCTCGGCCGGCCCGTCACCCTCTCCGGCGTCGAAGAAGCCTCGGCCCGCGGCGCGACCCTCCTGGCCCTCGAAGCCCTCGGTGGGTTAGAAATAGAGCAACGCGAGGTGCCACTCGGAGAGACCTTCGAGCCCGACCCGGAACATCATGAGATCTACCGCAAGGCCCTCGCCCGCCAGCGCCGCCTCTACGACGCGGTGGTGTAGGTTCTAGGCTCGAGGTTATAGGTTTTAGGGAGTCGACTTTGGCGAATACGGGCTGCGGCTACGCCGCGCCTGTATTGTGGAGAGAAGATGCGGCCAGCCGACAGAAGAGCTGGCCGCTGGGATAATAAGCTCGAACGCGCTAGCGTTCGTTCATCGGCACGTAGTCCGCCTGGCGGGGGCCGGTGTAGATCTGGCGCGGGCGCGCGATCTTGAACTCGGGGTCGTCCATGAGCTCGAGCCACTGGGCCGTCCAGCCGGGGGTCCGGCCGATGGCGAACATGACGGTGAAGGCGTCGGTGGGGATGCCCATTGCCTCGTAGATGATGCCCGACCAGTAGTCCACGTTGGGGTAGAGCTTGCGGTCGGTGAAGTACGAATCGTCCAGCGCCCGCTTCTCTAGCTCTATGGCGACGTCGAGCAGCGGGCTGGTCTTGCCAGTCGCCTCGAGAACCTCGTCCACGTGGCCCCGGATGATGCGGGCGCGCGGGTCGTAGTTCTTGTAGACCCGGTGGCCGAAGCCCATGAGCCGCTCGTTGCCATCCTTCACACCCTGCAAGAAGTCCGGGATGTTGTCGGTGGACCCGATACGCTGGAGCATCTTGAGTACGGCGACGTTGGCCCCGCCGTGGGACGGCCCGTAGAGGCCAGCAACGCCCGCGGCGACGGACGTGAAGGGGTCGTTGATGGCGCTCCCGACGACCCTCACCGCGGCGGCCGAGCAGTTCTGCTCATGGTCGGCGTGGAGGATGAAGAGTACGTCGAGGGCCTTCTCTATCCTGGGGTCGGGCTCGTAGCGGGGCTCGGCCATCTTGAAGAGCATGGAGAGGAAGTTGCCCGTGTACGTCAGGTCGTTGTCCGGGTAGACGTAGGGCAGGCCGAGGCTGTGGCGGTAGGCGAAGGCGGCGAGGGTCGGCATCTTGGCGATCAGGCGCACCGCCGAGACGTGACGCTGGTATTCGTCAGACGTGTCCCTGGCCTCCGGGTAGAACGTCGAGAGGGCGCCGACGCTCGCGAGCAACATGCCCATGGGGTTCGCGTCGTGCCGGAACCCGTCCATGAAGCGCTTGATCATCTCGTGTACGTAGGTGTGGTGGGTGACGTCAAAGACCCACTCGTCATACTCTTTCTGGTTGGGCAGGTGCCCGTACAAGACCAGGTAAGCGACCTCCAGAAAGTTCGAGTGCTCGGTGAGCTGCTCGATGGGAATCCCCCGGTGCTCGAGTATCCCCTTCTCCCCGTCGATGTAAGTCACGGCGCTGCGGGAGCTCGCCGTGTTGGTGAAGCCGGGGTCGTAGGTCATCAGGCCGAAGTCCTCGTCGTCGACCTTGATCTGACGCAAGTCCAGCGCCCTGACGGTGCCGTCCTTGATCTCGACGTCGTAACTGCGCCCCGTCCGGTTGTCCGTGATAGACAAACTGTCCACACCCGTTTCGGTGCCCACCCGCCCGTTTCCCGTGTTCTGCGACTCTTCGCTCAAAGACGCCCCTTTCTAAAAAATATGGACGGATTATATATGTTTACTTCACATATATGTAATCTCGGCGACGATCCGTCGCATGGGCGTATTATCCCTCAACGTCGCGTAAAGGAAAAGTTGGCGCGATGTTCCGCGCCCGCCCAGACGAAACCCGGGCGCACGGCCGCCGCGGGCATCCCTCTTCGTGGGGCAGGCGGTCGCGTTCTTCCCCATAGCGTTGGTGGCGATCCTGCGTCCCTCAAGAGGACTTAACCGCGTTCCCGTGCGGCGCTGTTCTCGTCCCGGGTGGCTCTTCGGGGTTTCGCGGGGTTTAATGGCGGGGGTACCACGACCCACGGAGCGGCCCGTTTGGACGAGATGGACGAGTTCGTCGAGAGCCCAGAAGACCAGAGGAGAGAGGATCCCCCCGCGACCGGGTTGGCGTCGCGCCGGGTCGAGGCGGGCCGGGAGGGGGAGTTCGAGGAGTGGGTCTCCGGCATCCTGGGCGCCGTGAAGGGTTTTCCCGGCTACCTGGGCTCCGACGTGCTCCGCCCGAAAGACGCCGAGGACGACGAGTACCGCATCATCTACCGCTTCGACCACGCCAGCAACCTCGAGCGGTGGGAGGAGTCTGAGGAGCGTCGCCGGTGGCTGGACAGGGCCGAGCCCCTCGTCCGGGAGCAGACCATTCACAGGCTCACAGGGCTCGAGACCTGGTTTACCTTGCCGGCGAGGGCCGGCGAGCCTGCCCCGCCGCGCTACAAGATGGCCGTCGTGACGTGGCTGGCCGTCTTCCCGACCGTCCTTGTCATCTTCACCCTCTTCGGCCCGCTCCTGAACCTGTTGCCGACGGTGTTGCGCACGCTCGTCTTCACGCTCACCATGGTCACGCTCATGACCTACCTCATCATGCCGCGCATGACCCGCCTCTTCTCTTTCTGGCTCTACCCGAAGGACTGAGCCGGTGGGAACCCTCGATCAGCGGTCTGCCGTCTGTTGGAGTCCTTCGAGGTAACCGAGCGCGTCTTCCACCCCCACGACGTCCCCGTACTTGGCGTCGATGTCGTAGAGGTTCGCCTCGTGGGCGTCGGGGTTGCGGTCTCCGACGGCCTCCCGGGGCACTACCAGCCTGAAGCCGTACTGGAGGGCGTCAACGGCGGTCGCCCGCACGCAGCCCGAGGTCGAGGCGCCGGTGACGATCAGGGTGTCCACGCCGGCGGCGGTGAGGAGGGCGCCCAAAGGTGTGCCGAAGAAGCCCGAGGCGAAGAGCTTGTTCAGGACGGGCTCTGTCTCCCTCGGGGACAGACGCGGGTCTATCTCGGCCCAGCGGGTCCCGGCTTCGAGGGTGAGGAGCGCCGGCACCTTCTCTATAAAGGCGGCGGCGGTGAGCTTGTCGCTCTCCTTGAAGGCGACGGTGGTGAAGACCACGGGGATGCCGGCCTCCCGGGCCGCTTCGAGGAGCCTCGCTATGTTCTCGACCGGGCCTTCGAGATCGCAGGCGAGGGGGCTTTCCGGGTCGGTGAAGCCTAGAGTCATGTCCACGACGACGAGGGCGGGACGGCCACCGGCCCCGCCCCTTCCCCCGAAGCCCTCTATGTGGGCGTCCGTCACGGCTTGCCGTTCCTGGCGGCGCCCAACTCGCCGGAGAGCCACTCGTTGAACTTGCGGCGGGTCTCGGCTACGGCGCGGCGCTGGTCCTCCAGGGGCGGCAGGTCGCCGTGGTCGAAGCCGGGGAGGTCACCGCGGGAGGCCAGGATCTCCTCCCGCCTCGTCCCGGTCGCCGCAGCGTCCACGGTACCGCCCTCGCCGACGACGACGCCGTACTCCCGCTCGGCCGACTCCGGGCTTACGAGGTTCCAGCGGACGTCCTTGGCGACGGCCTCGGGGTCGCGTTCGAGGGGATCTCCGACGCCGCCGGCGCCCGCGGTCTCGAAGACGAGGCGGTCCCCCTCGTAGACGGGCACGTCGCGCACCTTGGACGGCATCTCGACCGTCGCGCCTTCCGCGCGGACGAGGGTCTTTTTCGAGGAAGCGCCGGGTTTGCCGCCGGCGACGCCGTAGGGGAAGGTGGCGGCGCGGTCGTCCTGGTAGGTGATCGCGCCATCAGCCAGGAACCGGTAGACCTTCTTTATGCCGCAGCCGCCGCGAAACTGTCCCGCCCCGCACGAGTCGGGACGGACGGAGTACTCGTCGACGAGCATCGGGTAGTACGTCTCCATGTACTCGGCCGGCACGGCCATGAACTCCGGCCACCACGAGTGCCCGTCCAGGCCGTCCTTGCCGGGGATGGCGGGTATCCCCCCGTAAAGGATCTCCATGGTCTGGAACGGCTCGCCGTCCTTCTTGACGCCCGAGTAGACGAAGTTCGGGCTCGTGCCGTAGGAGCCAGAGACGTTGAAGCCGATGGCCTTCGCGTAGACCGCCCCGAGCACGTCGAAGAGGCGGGCCATGACCACGAGGCGGTTGGAGAGGGGAGCCGGCGCCTTCGGGCGGAGGACCGAGCCCTCCGGGATGTTGACGTGGATCACGTCGGCGTAGCCATCGTTGAAGAGGATGGTCGGGTCGACGGCGGAGATCAGGAACACCCCCGCGAACATCTGGAACATCTCCTTATTGAGGAGAAAGTTCACGGGACCCGGGACCTGGGCGTCCGTCCCCTCCCAGTCGAGGTGCAGGCTATCCCCCTCGCGCCACATCGCGAGCTTGAGCTTTATGGGGCCGTTGCCGAGCCCGTCGTCGTCGGTGAAGTCCTCGAACTCGAAGCGCTGCCCCTCCGGGATGAGCTGCCGGATAAGGCCGATGATGCTCGTCCGCGTCCGGGCCAGCAACGCGTCGCAGGCTTCGAGGTAGGTGTCTTTTCCGAAGCGGTCGCAGATGTCCTTGACCCGCTGGGCACCCGTGGCGGTGCCGGCGGCTATGGCCATGACGTCGGCGCGGGTCTCGCGGGGAGTACGGGAGTTGTGGCAGAAAAAGCGGAGGACCTCCTCGTTGAGCTTCCCGCCATCGTAGAGCTTGACGGGGGGCATCCGGACGCCTTCCTCGAAGATAGAACGCGCGTCGATCGGGATGGATCCGGCCGTCGAGCCGCCGACATCCATGAGGTTGCCCCACTGGAGGGCGTAGCCGATGTGCTCATCAGAGTGGAAGATCGGGCGCACGAGCAGGATGTCGGGCAGGTGCGAGGTGCTCCCCTCCATCATGTAGGGGTCGTTCAGCGCGATGACGTCGCCCTCTTTAAGGTCTTCGAGCCTGTACGGGGAGTTGGCCAGAACCGTATCGACGGGGCTGCCGAACTGGCCGACGATCATGCGCCCTTTCCTGTCGGCGATCAGGGGGAACTCGTCCGCCTGCTCCCTGATGACGGGGCTCACGGCGGTCGTGACGAGGACACGGTCCATCTCGTGGCGGATGTTCTTGAGCGCGTTCTCGATGATGTCGAGCGTGACGTGGTCTATGTCGTGCTCGCGGACGAAGTCCGGGAGCGCTCCCTCTTGAAGCACCATCTCTTTACGCCTCCTCGATCAGGATGTTCCCGAAACTGTCCACTTCGCCCCTGTAACCCGGCTCGATCACGGTCGTCGTATCGTCCTGAACTACGACCGCGGGCCCCGTGACCTCGTTGCCGGGCCTCAAAGCGTTCCGGTCCAGTATAGGGGTGTCCGTCCATCCCCCGAAATACGCCTGCTCCGTCCGCATCACAGAGCCTGAGGCGTCGCCCCCGGCCCCGTTCTCACCTTCGGAGAGGGTCACGCCCCTGATGGTCCCCCGGCCTATGACCCGCACGGTCGCTATCTCCAGCGGCGAGTCGGGCAGCTCGAAGTTGTAGCGCTGGTCGTGGGCCTCCTCGAAGCGGCTCCGCAGGAAGGAGCTATCCTCGCCGGAGAGCTCGTCGAGCTCGAAGCGGCAGGGGATCTGGATGTTCTGCAGGTAGTAGCGGCAGTCCGCGTAGAGATCGAACCGCTTCTGGTCCTCTTCGACCCCCTCGCCGTCGAGCCACTCGTCGGCCTGGGATATGAGGCCCTCCACGGTCTTCTTCAGCTCGGAGGCGGGCGTCTCTTCGGCGGTGCGCAGGTACGTTTCTGGGAACTCGTTCTGGATGTCAGAGGAGAGAAAGCCGAACGCGCTCATGACGCCCGGCGTCGGCGGCACGACGACCGGGTGGGACCGGATCAGACGCCCCAGCGCGCAGGCGTGCATCGGCCCAGCCCCGCCAAACGCGACCAGCCCGAACTCCCGCGGGTCGTGGCCCCGCTCGACGCTGACCACCCGGAGTGCCGCGTGCATATTCTCGTTGACGATCTCGAGGATCGCCTCCGCCGCCTCCTCGACACTCATGCCCAGAGGCTCCGCCACGGTCTGGACGGCCCTTCTTGCCGCCTCCTTGTCCAGCGCGAGCGACCCGCCGAGGGCGACCCCCGGCGGGATGCGGTGCAGGACCACGTTCGCGTCCGTGACCGTCGGGGCCTTGCCGCCGCGCCCGTAGGCCGCGGGGCCAGGGTCGGCGCCGGCGCTCGCGGGGCCCACCTGCAGGGCACCGCTCGCGGAGAGGAAGGCGATGGAGCCGCCGCCCGCGCCTACGCTGTGGACGTCTGCGGAGGGAACCTTGAAGCGGAAGTACCCCAGCGAGATCTCCCGCTGCAGCGGCGTCTCGCCGCCGAGACACAATGCCACGTCCGTGCTCGTCCCGCCCATGTCCAGGGTGAGGACGTCCGGAACCCCGATCTCCCGCGCCAGGTACGCAGATCCCGTAACACCGCCCGATGGTCCTGAGAGGGCGATCTGGATGGGCCGCTCCGCGACGGCCTCTGTGCTCATCGCCCCGCCGTCGGACCGCACGATGGAGAGCCTTCCCCCGAACTTCTTCTCCTTCATCGAAGTCTCGAAGCCGCGCATGTAAGTGATGGTCCTCGGCTGCACGGCGGTGTTCACGACCGTCGTCAGCGTCCGCTCGTACTCCCCGTACTCCTGACCGATGTCCGCCGAGATGGAGACCGGCAGGTCAGGGTACGCCCCGCGCGCCACGTCGCGGGCCTTCCGCTCGTGGGCCGGGTTCACGTAGGAGTTCAGGAAACCGATGGCGAGCGACTCGACGCCCCGGTCCACGAGGCCCTTCACCGCCTCCCTGACCTCATCCTCGTCGAGATCCGAGATCACGGATCCGTCCGCCGCCATGCGCTCGCCTATGCCGATGGTGTCGGTCGGTTCGGCCGGGGGGTCCGGTTTCTGAAGGGCCATCCAGCCGTAGAGCGGTCCCGGGGTCCAGGCGCGGGCGAGGTACAGGATCTGCTCGTGCCCCTTCGTGGTCAGGAGCCCAACCCGGGAGCCGGTGTTCGTCAGGATCATGTTCGTCACCACGGTCGTCCCGTGGAACAGGAGGCGAAGGTCCGAGAACCCGATACCGACCTTCTCGCACACCCGCTCCATCCCCTCGACCACCCCCCGCGAGGGATCGTCCGGCGTCGAGAGCACCTTCCCCTCGGTCAGCTCCCCCGTTCCCTCGTCAAAGACCAGGACGTCCGTGAAAGTTCCCCCGACGTCTACCGCCACGTTATATGCCATTGCGCTCCTTTCGATTGAGGCCCGAGGCCCGAGGCCCGAGGTTCTAGGTTTGAGGTTCGCTTTGTTGAGAACCGCGCAACTTCCCGGCGTCGGAACCGTGTCCCCCTCGGCTTGCCGTATGGGTCGATCATCCTCGTCACCTCTCCATCGTGGTGGCCTACGCGCCGCGAGCTGCGCACCTCGAACCTCAAACCTAGAGCCTAGAACCTGCCCGCCTTGTAGACCTGTCCCGGAAGCTCCTTTCCTAACCTCTCGGACATCCACTCCGCCACCCCGATGAGCGCGTCCAGGTCCACGCCCGTCTCGTAGCCCATCCCGTGAAGGAGATATACGAGGTCCTCCGTCGCTATGTTGCCGGTCGCCCGCGGCGCGAAGGGGCAGCCCCCCGTCCCGCCGACCGCCGCGTCGAGCACGGTCGCCCCGCTCTCCACGGCCGCGACGGCGTTCGCCATGCCGGTGTTGCGGGTGTCATGGAAGTGGCAGCCTACGGTGACGCCCAGCGCCGCGACGTCGCCGACGAGGCGGCGCACCTGGGTCGGGACGCCCACCCCGATGGTGTCCGCGAGGACGACCTCGTCGGGGCGCGCTTCGGCGACCTTGGCGGCTATCCTCAGGACGTGGTCGGGGTCCACCCTGCCCTCGAACGGGTCTCCGAAGGCGGCGGAGAGCGTGATCGAGACCCGCACCCCGTCGAGCCGCGCCCGCTCGACGACTCTGCCGGCGAGCGCCGTGGCGTCCTCGACGGTGGTGTTCTGGTTCTTCCCCGCGAAGGTCTCCGTTACCGGGAAGGCGTAGCGGACCTCGTCCACGCCGGCCTCTACGGCCCGCTCGTAGCCCCGCTCGTTCAGGACCAGCCCGGCGTAGGACGTACCCTCGCGGCGGTTCAAGCCGTCCATCACCTCTTCGGCGCCGGCCATCTGGGGTACACGTTTCGGGTTGACGAAGCTCGCGGCCTCGACGCGCGGGACGCCGGCGGCGGCGAGGCGGTCGCAGAGTTGGGATCTCTGACCGGGCGAGAGCGTCTTGCTCTCGTTCTGGAGTCCGTCGCGGGGTCCGACGTCCACGATCTCGACGCGCACTAGACGATGCCCCCCTCGCGCAACGCGTCCCGCTCTTCCTCGCCGATCCCGAGCAGGCCCCCGTACACCTCGTCGTTGTGCTGGCCGAGGGCCGGTCCCGTCCAGCGGACCTCGCCCGGGGTCTCCGTTAGGCGCGGCACGACGTTCTGCATGGGGAACGGCCCGATCTGCGGGTCCTCGACCTCGACTACGTTCTCGCGCGCGGCGTAGTGCGGGTCCTCCATCATGTCCGCCGCCGTGAAGACCTTGCCCGCCGGCACGCCCGCCCCGGCCATCGCTTCGAGCACCTCGTCGCCGGTCCGCTCCCGTGTCCAGGCGGAGATCATGGCGTCGAGCTCCTCCATGTTCTCGCCCCTGGCGTGGTGGGTCGAGTACTTCTCGTCCTCGGCCCATGCCGGGTGGCCGACGGCCTCCGCGAGACGCCTGAAGACGTTGTCGGCGTTGCCGGCTATGAGGACGTAGTCCTCGTCGTTTGTGGGGTAGATGTTGGAGGGCGCCACGAAGGGGAGGACGGTGCCGGTGCGACCGCGGGTGTGGCCGGTCAGGACGTGTTCGGGGATGGTGCTCTCCATGAGCGCGAGCACGGCCTCGTAGATGCCGACGTCAACGACCTGCCCCCGCCCGCCGTGCGCCTCGCGGTGGTAGAGGGCCGTGAGGGCGCCGAGGGCGCCGAAGGTGGCGGCGAGCGAGTCGCCCAAAGAGACGCCGGTGCGGGGCGGGGCCTGGTCGGGGAAGCCTGTGACGTGACGGATCCCTCCCATCGCCTCTCCCACGGACCCGAAACCAGCCTGGTCCCGGTACGGCCCCGTCTGCCCGAACCCGGAGACCCTGACCATGACGAGGCCGGGGTTCGACGCCGCCAGCTCCCCGTAGCCGAGGCCCCACTTCTCCATCGTCCCGGGCCGGAAGTTCTCGACGAGCACGTCGGCCTCGGCGATGAGCCGGCGCGCGAGATCCTGCCCTTCCTTTTCCCGCAGGTTCAGGGTCACGGACTTCTTGTTGCGGGCGATGATGGGCCACCAGAGGGTGCGGCCCTCCTTGCGGTGGCGGCCCCACTCGCGCATCGGGTCGCCCTTGCCGGGCGGCTCGACCTTTATGACCTCGGCCCCGAAATCCCCGAGGAGCTGACCGCAGAACGGGCCGGCGAGCAGGCTTCCCATCTCGACGACGCGCAGCCCTTCGAGCGGGCGGGCGCCGTCGCCCACCTCGCTCAACGTCCCTCCCCGGTGTCCGGTCTATGCATCCATGTCCTCTCTAAGCGCCCTGATGACGAAGTCGCGGCCCTCGTAGACGTGTTCGCGCATCACTATCTCGGCCCTCTCGGCGTCGCCGGCCTCTAAAGCGCCGGCAATCTGGCGATGGTAGTGGTTTGAGATGACGTGCTCGTGGGGCGTATACCAGTAGAACGCCTTGAACACGAGCGGCACCTGCACGGTGCGCTGGATGAGCTGCTCCAGGCGCGGGTTGCGCCCGGCGGCGGCGACGATGCCGTGGAACTCCCCGTTGGCGCCGACGAGCCACCGGATCTCCTCCTCGTGGCTCAGGAACTCATCGCGGTCCTTGCCCTCCATCTCCCGCGCGAGCCCCCACAGCCGGTCGAGCTCATCCCGGCCTATGCGCGTCGCCGCCCGCCGCGCGGCGTGACCCTCCAGGACGGCGCGCAGGTCGTAGATCTCCCACACGTCGTCCACGCTGAAGGACCGGACCGCAGCCCCCTTGTTCGGCTCGATCTCGACGAGCCCCTCCGCCTCGAGCATCGTAAGTGCCTGCCGGATCGGGGTCCGGCTCACCCGCAACCTCTCCGCGAGCTGCTCCTCGATCAAACGCGCGTTGGGAGCGTACTCACCCTCCAGAATCGAACGCCGCAACGTCTCGAAGACCCGCGACGACCCGGACTTCCTCTCACCCTTCTTCACGGCCGCAAACCGTCCAAATTGCTCCTCCCATTGTATACAACCTAGCGAGATCCCGAGTTTGTGTCAAGTGTGATTTTTGGCCCCAGGCGGGGTGAGCCCGGTCGCGGGACGCCGTTATCACCCCCGGTCTCAGCGGGGGCCTTCCCCGGGCGGCTCCTCAAGCTCGACGAGCACGGCGCCCCCCGGCACCATCGCGCCCTCCCCGAAGGGCAGGGACTCGACCCGGCCGGCGTGCGGGGCGGTGAACGGCTGCTCCATCTTCATCGCTTCGAGGACCAGCAGCAGTTGTCCCTCCTCCACCTCGTCGCCCAGGGAGACGAGCACGCGCGCCACCGTGCCGGGCATCGGTGAGATCAGGCCGGCGGCGCTAGTCCCCGAGGCCGTGCCCTCCACGCTCGGGGGCGACGGCCTCTCAAGCCGGAACGCCTCGCCGTCAAGGAGAACGTCCGTCGAACCCCTGCCAACGAAGACGCGGGCGGAGATCGCCGCACCGTCAATGGTCGCGCGGATCAGGGGGCCTCCGCCGTGTGCGACCTCAACGAGTGAGGTTGTGTCATCGAGGCTGAGGGCGAGGCCTCCGTCGCGGGCGCGTTCGGCCTCTATCTCGCGGGTCTCTCCCCCGGTTTTATAGCGGAGGCGCGCGGAGCCGAGGAGGCGCCAGGGGCCTGTGTCGAATGGGTCCGTGGTCGGGCGGGGGCGCGAGAGCTCCGCGGCGGCGGCCAGGAGAAGGGCGTCCGGTGGAACAGGTCTTCGTGCCGGCGGTTCCGAGAGGGCGTGGGTCTTCAGGAAGCCGGTAGTCGTGTCGCCCTCTAAGAAGGCGGGGTGGTCGGCGATCCGGCGGAGGAGCGAGAGGTTCGTGGGGAGGCCGGCGACCCCGTAGTCCGCGAGGGACGAGCGGAGGCGGCGGACGGCGGCCGGGCGGTCCGGGGCGGCCACGATCAGCTTCGCCAGCATCGCGTCGTAGTCGAGGGGGACGGTGTCCCCGGCCTCGAACCCGACGTCGTTCCTCACGCCGGGACCCTCGGGCGGCGCGAACGCGAGCAGGGCCCCGCCCGAGGGAAGGCCGCTCTCGTCCTCGGCGTAGAGGCGGACCTCGATGGCGCTGCCGCGCGGCGCGACATCGGACTGGCGTATCGGCAGGGGCTCTCCCGCGGCGACGGCGAGCTGGAGATGGACGAGGTCCAGGCCGGTCACGAGCTCCGTGACGGGGTGCTCGACCTGCAGGCGGGCGTTCATCTCCAGGAAGAAGAAGTTAGCACCCGCCTCGCCCTTCTCGAGCAGGAACTCGACCGTTCCGGCATTTCGGTAGCCGGCATGCCGGGTCAGGCGGACGGCGGCGGCGCAGATCTCCTCCCGCAGTTGCGGGTCGAGGGCAGGCGACGGGGCCTCCTCCACGACCTTCTGGTGGCGGCGCTGGATCGAGCACTCCCTCTCGCCGAGGTGGACGACGTTGCCGTGCGCATCGGCCATGACCTGGACCTCGACGTGCCTGGGGTCCTCGATCAGCTTCTCCAGGAAGACCGCCCCGTCCCCGAAGGCGGCCTCCGCCTCACGTTTCGCCCCCCTCACGGCCTCCGCGAACCCCTCAGGGCGCGCGACGGCCCGCATACCACGCCCGCCGCCGCCCGCGTTCGCCTTTACGAGGACCGGGTAGCCGATCCGGGCGGCCTCCTCCGCGAGGCGGCTCTCGTCGGCCCCCTCCCCGTCGAACCCCGGAACGGTCGGCACATCGGCCCGGCGGGCGAGCTCCTTTGCCCGAACCTTGTCGCCGACGAGGTCCATCGCCTCCGGCGGGGGGCCGACCCACACCGCGCCGGTCTCCCCGACGGCGCGGGCGAAGGCGGCGCTCTCGGAGAGGAAGCCGTAGCCCGGGTGGACGGCCTCCGCGCCGCACTTCTTCACGACCTCGATCAGCCTCTCGACGTTGAGGTAGCTCTCGGAGGCCGGCGCCGGACCGATGGGGTAGGCCTCGTCGGCGAGGCGGCGGTGCATCGCGTTCGCGTCGGCCTCCGAGAAGACGGCGACGGACCTTATACCCAGTTCGCGGCAGGCCCGGATCAGGCGCACCGCTATCTCGCCGCGGTTGGCGATCAGGACCTTGCGAAAGGTCATGGGCCGTCCCGCCAGGTCGGATCACGCTTCTCCAGGAAGGCCGTGAGCCCCTCCTGCCCCTCCGTGCCGCTCCTGAGCTCGCCTATCACGCGCGACATGAGGCCCGGCGCGTCCATCGGCTCCACGGTCTCTAGTTGCCGCAGCAACGCCTTTACCGCCGCCTGGGCGTGCGGGCCGCCTCGCAGCAACTGGTCGACCTTCTCCCCCACCGCCTCGTCGAGCCCATCCGGCGGCACCACCTCGTGGACGAGCCCGACCTCGCGCGCCCGGGCCGCGCCGAAGCGCTCGCCCGACAGGAACAGGGAGCGGGCGTGGGAAGCCCCGATCTTGCGCACCACGAAAGGGGCTATGGTGGCGGGGGCGATGCCGAGCCGGACCTCCGGGAAGGCGAACCGCGCCCCCTCGTCAGCCACCGCGACGTCGGCCGCCGCCACCAGGCCGGCCCCACCCCCCATCGCCGCCCCCCGCACCTTCGCCACCACCGGCCTCCGGCACTCGTCCACGGCCCTGAACATCGCCGCGAGCCGCCTGGCGTCCTCCAGGTTCTCTTCGTAGGAGAGGTCCGCCGTCTCCCGCATGTACGCGACGTCGGCCCCGGCGCAGAACGACCCTCCCTCCCCGGCGAGCACCACCACGCGCACGTCCTCGGCCAGTTCGTCAAAGACGGTGGTCAGCTCCCCGATCAGGGCCGCGTTCAGCGCGTTATGCGAGTTCGGCCGGGCCAGGTAGACCGTGGTCACCGGCCCTTCCACCTCAACCGTTAGATGCTGGTACACGCTCAACCGCTCCTCCCGCCTAGCCTGCAACCCCGGCCTCTCTCCAGGTCCTTGCAGGGGTCACGCGACCGAGCCTCTGTGGCGGGGGCGTTCAGGCCGACGCCGCGCTCTCGGTCATGTGGCGGTGCCAGGGGGTCAGGATCTCGCACCCGTCGGACGTCACGGCGACCGTGTGCTCGTACTGGGCGGACAGGTTCCCGTCCGCGGTCACCACGGTCCAGCCGTCCCTTAGAAGCCGGATCTCCGGGCCGCCCTCGTTGATCATCGGCTCGATAGTGAAGACCATGCCCTCCCTTAGCCGCAGCCCACGTCCGCGCCGGCCGAAGTGCTCGACGTGTGGCTCCTCGTGCAACTTCCTGCCGACTCCGTGCCCCCCGATCTCCCGAACCACCCCATACCCGTGAAACTCCGCCAGCTCCTGGATCGCGGCCCCCACGTCCCCGAGCCTCCCGCCGGGCCGCACCTCCGCCACCCCAGCCTCCAGGCACCCCCTGGCAGCGTTCAGGAGCTTTCGCGCCGCCGGAGAGACCTCACCCACGGGGTACGTGTAACAGGCGTCCCCGACCCAACCGCCGAGCCGGGCCCCGATGTCGATCCCGACGACGTCCCCCCCGCGCAGCTTACTGCGCGACGGGATGCCGTGGACGACCTGCTCGTTCACAGAGGCGCAGATGGTTCCGGGAAACGGCGGAACGAAGGCCGACGGCCGGTAGCCCCTGTACGGAGACTCGGCGCCGCTGGCGAGAAGAAATTCCTCTACCAAACGGTCGAGCTCGTCCAACCCGACACCCGGACGGACGCGAGGGCGCAACATCTCGAAGACGCGGGCCACCAGGTCCCCCGCGAGCCTCAAACCCTCGATCTCCCGCCCGTTACGCAGGGTTACCATCTACACGAGCACCTTCCTGACGCCTGTAGCCTGAAGCCTAACTTTCACATCCTGAACACGCCGAAACGCGTCTCTTCCGGCGGCGCGTTGGCCGCGGCGGAGAGGCCGAGGGCGAGGACCATGCGGGTGTCGAGCGGGTCTATGACGCCGTCGTCCCAGAGCCTGGCGGTGGAGTGGTACGGGTTACCCTCCTCCTCGTACTTCTCGAGGATAGGGCTCCGGAACTCCTCGCGTTCCTCGTCGGTCATCTCCCGGCCCTCGCGCGCGAGGTTGTCCTCCTGCACCGTCAGGAGCACGTTCGCCGCCTGGGCCCCGCCCATGACGCTGATGCGGGCGTTGGGCCACATCCAGAGAAAGCGCGGCCCGTAGGCCCGGCCGCACATCCCGTAGTTGCCGGCGCCGAAGGAGCCCCCGATCACGACCGTGAACTTCGGAACGCCCGCGTTGGCGACGGCCATGACGAGCTTGGCCCCGTCCTTGGCGATGCCGCCGGCCTCGTACTCCTTGCCGACCATGAAGCCCGTGATGTTCTGCAGAAAGACGAGCGGGACGCCCCTCGCGGAGCACAGCTCTACGAAGTGGGCGCCCTTGAGAGCACTCTCAGAGAACAGGATGCCGTTGTTGGCGACGATGCCTACCGGGTTCCCCATGATCCTGGCGAATCCGCAGACCAGCGTCTCGCCGTAGAGGGGCTTGAACTCGTGCAGGCGGCTCCCGTCCACGACACGCGAGATCACCTCCCTCACGTCGTACCCCCGCCGGTAGTCCACCGGCACCACCCCGTAGAGCTCGGTCGGGTCCCGGGCCGGCTCCTCGGGCTCCTCGACCGTCCAGGGGACGCGCCTCTCGCGGTTAAGGTTCGCGACGATCTGGCGCACGATGGCTAGCGCGTGCTCGTCGTTCTCGGCGAAGTGGTCGGCGACGCCCGAGAGGCGGGTGTGGACCTCGGCGCCGCCGAGCTCCTCGGCCGTCACCTCCTCGCCGGTTGCGGCCTTCACGAGCGGGGGTCCGCCGAGAAAGATCGTGCCCGTCCCCTTCACGATGACGACCTCGTCGCTCATCGCCGGCACGTAGGCGCCGCCTGCCGTGCAAGACCCCATCACCGACGCTATCTGGGGTATCCCTTTCGCGCTCATCCTCGCCTGGTTAAAGAAGATGCGCCCGAAGTGGTCCCTGTCCGGGAAGACCTCGTCCTGCAGCGGCAGGTAGGCCCCGCCCGAATCGACGAGGTACACGCAAGGAAGGTGGTTCTGCTCGGCAACCTCCTGCGCCCTCAGGTGCTTTTTGACGGTCATCGGGTAGTACGTGCCGCCCTTGACCGTGGCGTCGTTGGCCACCACGACGACCTCCCGCCCCGAGACACGCCCGACCCCGGTCACGAGGCCGGCGGCCGGCACCCGCCCGTCGTACATCCCGTGGGCGGCGAGCGGCGA
>CADCUT010000182.1 GCA_902805975.1 uncultured Rubrobacteraceae bacterium
CGAGGTCAGGGGCAGGCTCATCAGGACCGTGGAGCGGCAGATGATGGGCGACGTTCCCGTCGGGGTCTTTCTCTCCGGCGGCCTTGACTCCAGCCTCGTCGCCGCCATCGCCGCCCGCTGGTACGAGGGGCGCGGCGAGAAGCTCAAGACCTTCGCCGTGGGCCTCGAGGACTCGCCGGACTTGCTGGCGGCCCGGGCCGTCGCCGAGCACCTCGGCACCGAGCACCACGAGAGCGTGTATACGCAAAAAGACGCCCTGAACGTGTTGCCCGAGGTCGTCCGGACCATCGAGAGCTTCGACCCGTCGCTCGTCAGGAGCGCGGTGCCGAACTTTATCCTGGCCGAGTTCACGGCGAAGCACGTCAAGGTGGTCCTGACGGGCGAGGGGGCGGATGAGATCTTCGCGGGCTACGAGTACCTGGAGGATTTCCGGACGGAAGAAGACCTCCACGCCGAGCTCGTCCGGACCATCGAGGGGCTCCACGACCTTAACCTGCAGAGGGCCGACCGCGTGACGATGGCCCACGGGCTCGAAGCGCGGGTGCCTTTCCTTGAGCTGGACATGATCTCGCTCGGGCTCTCCCTACCGGCCGGTTGGAAGCTCGCGGGCGAGGACCAGCCGGAGAAGCGCCTCCTTCGCCTGGCCTTCGAGGGCTGGCTGCCGGACGACTTCCTCTGGCGCAAGAAGGCCCAGTTCGGCGACGGCTCCGGCGCCGCCTCCGTCCTGCAAGACCGGATGGAAGCCTCCGTCACGGAAGAGGAATTCGAACGCGAGCGCCACGACGTCGAGCCGGAGCTGCGCACCCGCGAGGAGGTCGCCTATTACCGTATCTTCGCCGAGGAGCTCGGCGAGATCCGCCCGAAGCGCACCATAAGCCGCTTCGCGACCGCGTAGCCCCGGTTCGGGCTGTCGAGGCTAGGCCCCCAGGGCGGAGTATCCGTTGGGCGGGGCGGCTCTCCCGTCCGCATCCGGGGTGATCTCCCGGATTATTTCGAGAAAGGTTTGCAGGTTCGAGGAGGGGCAGTCGCGCCGCCAGGCCGCGACCAGCTCCAGCGCCGGCTCGGGGTCCCGCAGGGGCTTGAAGATCACGTCGTACTGCCGGTACCCGGAGACCATCGGACGGGCGACGATGCCGACCCCGATGCCTGAGGCTACCATCCTGTAGGTCGCTGCCCCCGAATAAAGTTGTGGCTCTCTGCGCTGCACCACCTTGGGCTCGAAGCCCGCGCGCCGGCAACACTCGACCACGTAGTCGTAGGAACGAGGGTGGAAGCCGCGCGAGAAAAGAATGAGCCGTTCGTCTGAGAGCTCCCTCAGGTAGACCTCGTCCCGGCCAGCCAGGGGGTGCCCCAAGGGGAAGGCGGCCACGAGCTCTATGTCCAGGACATGCTCTACCTCAAGGATCCCGTCCTCTTCGGGCCTGAGCATGAAGCCGATGTCGAGCGTCCCCCTGTGCAGCTTGTCGATCTGCTGGAGCGTCTCTTGAAGGGTGAACGTCTCGTGCTCTTCTAGCTCGACGTAAGGGTAGCGCCTGCGGAAGGTCTGCAGGGCGTCCGCGACGGGCGTGTGGTTGGCGTACTCTGGGAACCCAACTTTCAGATGGCGGACCTCGGCGCCGCCCGCCTCCCTGGCCTCGCGCGCCGTCTGCTCGACCAGCACCAGGACCCGCCGGGCGCCCTCGAGCAAGGCGAGTCCTGCTGCCGTCAACGCCACGTGGTTCTTGGTCCGATGGAAGAGGGCGACCCCGAGCTCCTGCTCCAGCTTCCGGATCTGCTGGCTCAGGGCCGGCTGGGTGAGGTACATCCGCCCGGCCGCGCGGCTGAAGTTGAGCTCCTCGGCCACGGCGACGAAGTATCTGAGATGCCTAAGCTCCATGATCGCTCCACCCATACTTTTCCCCTGTGCTCCGTACTGTACTCCTTTTACGGCCCCGGGTAACGCCAGCGCCCGAGAACGAATCTGGCTATAAGCCGCGCTTATGATCCCCGTCGAAAAACGTATTGGACGGCCGCGGGACGCGCTCTTACATTTCCGGCATGGATAGGAGATACGAAGTTATCGTTGTAGGGTGCGGCGGGCTCGGTTCGGCGGCCCTCTACTGGCTCTCCAGGGAACTGGGGACTGCGGTGCTCGGCCTGGAGCAGTTCCGGCTCGGCCACGACCGCGGCGCGTCGCAGGACCACTCGCGCATCATCCGGCTCGCCCAGCACCAGTCCGAGTACGCCGTCCTCGCCCCCCATGCCTACGAGGCTTGGGACGAGCTCGAGGAGGAGTCGGGCGTTCGGGTGCTATTCAAGACCGGCGGCCTCGTCCTAGAGGCCCCGGACGAGCGCGACCCGGAGAAGGTCGGCACCCGAAACGTCGAGGGATACGTCGCCGCCTTCGAGGAGCACGGCTTCGACTACGAGCTGCTGGACCCCGCCGAGCTCATGCGACGCTGGCCGCAGTTCCGCCTGGGCGGTTCGGAGCGCGCCATCTTCCAGAAGGACTCGGGGCTTGTGGACGCTGGCAAGGCGAACGCCGCCCACGTCGCCCTGGCGCGCTCGCACGGCGCCACGGTGCTGGACGAGACCCCCGTCCGGGCGGTCCGCCCGAGCGGGGAGGGTGTCGAGGTAGTCACCGAAGGGCAGACCTACCTCGCCGACAGGGTCGTGGTTGCCAGCGACGCGTGGACGAACGAGGTCTTGAAGGAGACCGGCACGCGGATACCGCTGACGGTCACCCAGGAGCAGGTCACCTACTACGCGACCCCGAACCTCAAGGATTTCTCCCCCGAGCGCTTCCCCGTCTTTATGTGGCACGGGAGGGACAACTTCTACGGCTTCCCCGTCTACGGCGAGGTCGCGACCAAGCTCGGCCAGCATATGGGCGGGCACGAGGTAACCGCCGAGACGCGGACCTTCGAGCCGGACCCGGTACGCATAGAGCGCTACCGCGATTTCTTGAGCAGGTACATCCCGGGTTTTCTCGGGCCGGAGTTGTACACGAAGACGTGCCTGTACACGATCCCGCCGGACCAGAACTTCGTCATAGACACCTTGGAGGAGCACCCGCAGATCTCGGTGGCGATAGGCGCGGGGCATGCTTTCAAGTTCGCCGGCCTCATAGGACGCATCCTCTCGGAGCTGGCCCTGGACGGGGAGTCCGCCTTCCCCATCGAGGGGTTCCGGCTGGACCGTCCGGCGGTCTCCGACGCCGCCTTCCAGAAGACCTTCCATGCGTGATGGGGAGAAGACAATGGACGATCTGGCAGACCTCTTGAGCGTCCGGGAACCGGGCAAGACCCTTCCCCGGCCTTTCTACGTGGACGGGGAGCTTTTCGAGGAGGAGCTCTCGCGCGTCTTCCACGCCAACTGGCTCTTTGCCGGGCACACGTGCGAGATACCCGAGCCCGGCGACTACTTCCTGCTCCCTGTGGGCGAGGAGGAGTTGATCGTCCTTCGCGACAAGGAGGGCGGCGTCCGGGCCCACTTCAACGTATGCCGCCACCGGGGGTCCCGTATCGCCACCGAATCCCGCGGACGCTCCAGGTCCCTCGTGTGCCCCTACCACCAGTGGGCATACAAGCTCGACGGCTGCCTCGCCAATGCCCGGCTCATGGGCGAAGGCTTCGACGCGGACGAGTACCGCCTGCGCTCGGCGACGGTCCGCGAGCTCGCGGGGCTCGTCTTCGTGTGCCTCGCACCGGAGCCGCCGGACTTCGACGCCTTCTTCGAGGACGTCGAGCCCCAGCTCAGGCCACACGGGCTTGAGGGTGCGAAGGTCGCGGTGCGCCACAGCTACGAGGTCAGGGCGAACTGGAAGACGCTCGTCGAGAACAACCGGGAGTGCTACCACTGCCGGGTCAGCCACCCCGAATTCTGCATGTCCAACTACGACCTCGGGCTTCCGGGCGACACCCGCGGCGACGAGGGCTTCGACGCGACCCTGGAGCGCGAGTACGACCGTTGGCGGGAGCTCGGCCTCGCACCCGAAGAGGTCAGCTTCCCCGGCGGCTCCCCATACCGCGTCTCCCGCCTGCCACTGAAGGAAGGCTTCCTGACCGAGAGCCTCGACGGCGGCCTCGTGGCGCCGCTCATGGGAGATCTCACGGACCCCCAGACGGGCAGCCTGCGCATCATCACGCTTCCAAACTTCTGGGCCCACGCCAACTGCGACTACGCCATGACGACCCGCCTGCTGCCTGCGGGCCCGGATCTTACGCGGGTCGAGGTCTGCTTCCTCGTGCGCCAAGACGCCGTGGAGGGGGTCGACTACGATCCCGAACGTGTGGGCGCGGTGTGGCGGGCGACCTGCGAGCAGGACTGGGAGCTCTGCGAGAACAACTCCGCCGGTATCAAGTCTGTTGCGTACGAGCCCGGCCCTTTCTCGCCCGTCACCGAAGCTTCCGTCGAGTCGTTCGTGCGGTGGTACCTGGATCAACTGGGCGACGACAGTCCGCATCCCGTGCTCGAATCGCCTAGAGCCTCGGCGGGGTCTTGGCGCTAGGGGTACACGGCGGGGCTTCGGGCTGGCTCGGAAGTGTGCATCCGCTCGTCGCGGCCCTTCACCTCCAACCGGAGCCGGGGAACGTCGCGGGGAACCTCCGGCTGGCCGAGCACGCTGTAACCGCGGCCAAGCGCGCGCACCCGGCGCTCCGGTGGGTGGTGCTGCCCGAGCTCTTCACGACCGGCTACGCCGGGCTCCGCACCATCCAGGATCACGTCGAGGACGCGGAGCGCGGCGCGAGCGCCGTGTTCTTCGCCTCGCTAGCCCGCCGGCTCGGGCTATACATAGCCTACGGCTTCCCCGAGAGGCGCCGGTCGGGCGGCGTCTCGGACAGCGCGAACCTGATCGGGCCGTGGGGACACCTGCTTACTTACAGAAAGCGGCAGCTCGTGTGGACCACCGACGAGCCCGGCGTGTTCGTCCCCGGCCGCGAGGTCCCGGTCGCCCGGGCGGGCGGGGCGCGCATAGCACTCGTCATCTGCTGGGACCTCGGTTCTCCTGAGGCCGTGCGAGAGGCGGCGCTGAAAGGCGCCGACCTCATCCTGGCCCCGGCGGGCTGGCGGTACCCGTGGGGCCGCCAGTACGAGCTGGCGTGCGCCGCGCGGGCCCTCGACAACGGCGTCTACCTGGCGAGCGCGAACCAACTGGGCGACTACCCGGAGGCCCGCTTCGACACCCCGGGCGGTGTCTACGGCCCCCACGGCGACCGCGTGTGCGAACGTACAGAGGCCGGGAGCGTCGCCGAGGTGGACGTCGGGCTGCCCGAGCGCTGGCGGGGCTCCTTCGGCAACGCCCTTACGGCGGGCGTCCGGACCCTGGCGCCGCAGGCCCTTCTCTAGGCATCCAGGGCTTTTCCTGGCCCGCTTTTCGCCCTACCAACCGCATCACCGCTGGGTAGCCGGTGGACGACTACAATCTCTTCAGAGCAAGTCCGAGGAGAGGGGTGACGCAGTGGCGGGTTCGGTCGAGGGTTACGCGGCGGGGCGGCCTCTCCCGCCCCTTCCGCTCGAAGAATGAGAGGACAGCAAGGAGACGCTGCACCGCTACGCCCAGGTCGTGGGAAAGATCCGGCTCCAGTACGCGCCCTTCATGAACCACTGGTGGCACGTAACGCTTTACGCGAGCCCGCGCGGGCTCACCACGGGCCCGATCCCCTACGGGCACGCAACCTTCGAGATCTCCTTCAACCTTTTGGACAACACACTGATCGTCTCGACTAGCGAGGGAGGCGGATTCTCGTTCGCCCTGGACGACCTTCCCGTCGCCAGGTTCTACGAGAGGCTCGTCGGGGGCCTCGGAGCTTTGGGTATCCGCGTCTCCATAAACACCACCCCCTTCGACCTGGAAGACGAGCACCCTCTGGACGAGGACGTCTTCCACTGCGCCTGCGACCGCGACTCCGTCGCGCGCTACGCGCGGGTGCTTGGTCAGATAGACCAGGTCTTCAAGGAGTTCGCCGGACGCTCCAACGGCAAGCAGAGCCCCGTGCACCTGTACTGGCACAGCTTCGACCTCGCCGTCACCCGCTTCTCCGGCCGCCGCTCGCCGCAGCCGGAGGACGTCGACGCCGTGACCCGCGAGGCATACTCCCACGAGGTCATTTCCTTTGGTTTCTGGCCGGGCGACCGCAACCTTCGGGAGCCGGCCTTCTACTCCTACACCGCCCCGGAGCCGGCGGGGTTGACGGATCAGCCCCTGCACCCCGAGAACGCATCCTGGACCCCCGAGGGAGGGACGGCGCTCCTGATGTACGAGGACGTCCGCAAGAGCGAGTCTCCCCAAGAGACCCTGCTCGACTTTCTGGAGAGCGCGTACCGGGCCGGGGCAAAGACCGCCGGCTGGAACCTAGAGGGCTTCCGTACGAGATCCACTGTCTGAGGTTACGCGTCTCCTGCCAACCCTCGCGCGGTCGGCAACCCGGAGCCCGGCGCAGGCATCCGAGACCCGGTTTCCGATGGTCCCGGCGCGGAGGTACGTTGTGTGTGGCCCGCCGGCCGCGCCTTCGAAGCCGCCTCAGTAATCCAGGACGCCGGGCGTCCCGAACAGCTCGTCCACCGGGACATTCGAGGCTTCTCCGGCCGGGCGGGAGAGGTAGAGGTCGGCGTGGTACCAGCCTTCTTCCTCCTTGCCGGACGGGTCCACGTCCATCTCCGCCAGCTGCCGCAGGACGTGCTCGCGCTCGGCGGCGTCGGCGAAGCGGCGCTGGGGGAAGGTGCGGAGGGAGAGCCGCTCCGTGACGAGGCCGTGTCTGCTGAACAGGTCCGAGAGCGGGTCGTAGTCCACCAGGCGGGCCGGCAGGGTCGCGACCCATGGCGCCCGTCCGTCCGGGCGGGCCTGCTCGACGGCCTTTAGAACGCGGTTAAAGGTCCGCTCCCAGACGTAGCCCACGCCGCCGGTGACGGTGACGAGCCCGACGCCGCCGACGGCTTGTCCGAAAGCTTCCGGCGGGTCCGTGGTCTCGAAGTTCTCACCGAATCCTGCCTCCAGCAGCCCGGCCCACAGCGCGTAGCGGACGGCGTTCGCCGCCGAGTCGGCGCCGATGATCCCTGGCGGCGACGAATACCTGCACTCCGCGTAGAACGGCCTGTCGGCTTCAAGGAGCTCTTCGGTCGAGAGAGCCGCGATCTCCGGGGAGGCGTAGCGGGCGTAGAGGTCACCTAAGGTGAGGTCGTGGCCCAACAGGGCGGCGTTTACGCCGTAGGAGCAGCAGAGGTCGAGGACGCCGGCCGGGCCGCCCGCCGACCGAACCCTTTCCAACAGGGTCGGGAAGAGACGCCGGCCGTGCTCGGGCGCGAGGTAGTCCAGGGAGCCTAGAGCCTCGAAGTAGCCCCTGGGATCTGGCAGGTCGTAGACGTGGTCGAAGTTAGCCTTGTTCTGCTCGTTGTGCTGGGCGTAGGGGTTCGACACCCTTCTCGTCCCTCCTTTAGCGTGGCCTACCGACGGGCCTGGGATGTGCCGAAGTATTCTACGCGACCGTTTGCGGAGGTCCATCGTCGCGCCTACTATTGGCGGGCGAGTCGGCGGTGAAAGGAGAACGGCGTGGATAAGGTCATCATCAGCGCGGCTATCACGGGCGGCATGACCGTGCCGGGCCAGAGCCCGGCCATACCTGTTACGCCCGACGAGATCGTCGAGTCGGCCGTAGGCGCCCACGCCGCGGGTGCCACCATCGTTCACCTACACGTCAGGGAGCCGGCGTCGGGCAAGCCGAGCTCGGATATAGACCTCTTTCGGGAGGTGGTCTCCGGCATCAAGGAGCGGTGCGACGTGATCGTGCAGCCGACGACGGGCGGCGGGAAGGGCATGTCGCTCGAAGAGCGCTCCGCCGTCCTCCCCGAACTCAAGCCGGAGATGGCGACCTTCAACACCGGGTCCTTCAACTTCGGCCTCTTCCCCATCGCCGAGCGGGCGAACGCCGGCGAGGACTTCGAGGAGTGGGAGATAGACTACCTGGAAGGCACCCGCGACTACATCTTCCGCAACACCTTCGCCGATATGGAGAAGGTCTGCGCCATGTTCCGCGAATCCGGCTCGAAACCCGAGCTCGAAGCCTACGACGTCGGCCACCTCTACAACATCAAGTACCTCGTGGATAAAGACCTTCTGGATACCCCCGTCCACATCCAGTTCGTGCTCGGCGTGATGGGCGCGAACGCGGCCACCATCGACCAGGTCATGCACATGCGCCGCACGGCCATGGATCTCTTCGGCGAGGACTTCACCTGGTCGGCGGCCGGCGTCGGCTACCCGGCCGAGTACCACCTGGCCGCCATGTGCCTGATGCTCGGCGGCCAGGGAATCCGTGTGGGCCTCGAGGACAACCTGCGCGTCAGCCGAAAGAAGCGGGCCGAGACAAACGCCGAGCTCGTCGAGAAGGCCGTCGCCCTCGCCGCCATGTTCGACCGCGAGCCATCCACCCCCGATGAGGCCCGCGAAGCCTTCGGCCTCAAGGGACGCGCCGCCGTCGCCTTCTGAGGCCGGCGGCTTCGAGCGGCGATTGCCGCCTCCGTTGAACGCGAACTCCCGCGCGCGCGGAACCGCCCGAACGGGACCGCGGCGCGGGGCGGCCAGCCGGACGGCCGAACCCAGGGCCCGGCGGAGGAGCTTTGGGGTTCCGGTTGCCTAAGGCCGCGTCCCCATCGGTGGGATGGCTGGATCTGGCGGTCCTCCCGCTCGTGGCGGTACTCTCCGTTCCGACGCTTCTGTGGTTCGGGGAACAGCCATGGCCGGTCCTCGGCAAGGACGCCCCCCGCTACCTCTTCGCCGCCTCCGAGCTCGTCTCCGGCGGGGGCCTCGATAGCCTCGCCGGCACCTCTAACTACAACGGGGGCCACGGTCCCGTTTTCCCGGCCCAGATCGGGGTCCTCATGCTCTTTCTCGGGCGTGACACGGAGGGCGTGCTGTGGGCCATGCGGCTGGCGGCGCTCCTGAACCCCCTGCTGGCGTACTTTCTGGCCAAGCGCCTCTCGGGCGTGCCCGCGGGCCTGATCGCCGCGGCGCTTCTCACCCTCTTCGGTTTCAACGTCCGGTCCACGTTCGTGCTGAACATAGACGCCTCGCTGCTGACGATCACCTTGCTGGCGCTCATCGCGCTGCTCGTCGCCGTGGAGAGGGGCTCCTCCACCGCGCCCGCCCTCCTCTCCGGGCTGCTTTTGGGGACGTGCGTGCTGACCAAGGAGACGGCCGTCGCCAACCTGCCCCTCGCCCTGCTCGCCGTGCTGCTGCTCGGCTGGCCCGCGCGCGCGGCCCTCTGGCACTACCTCGGCGTGGCCCTCGTCTGCGGGCCGTGGTGGGCCTGGAGGTGGTCGGCCACCGGAGAGATCTACCTCCTGGACCGCCTGCCGCCCGCGCTGGAGCTTCCCATCGTGGCGGTCGCCGCGGTCTCCCTGGCCCTCATCGCCGCGGCGCACGCCTCGGGAATGACGGCCCGCTTTCTGTCCGGGGAGCGCCGGCGCCGGTGGGCCGGGGGGTTCTTGGCGGTCGGCTGGATCCTCTCGCTCTCCACCCTCATGCTCGCCACCACGGGGCCCGCGCTGGCCGAGGCCTCCCCCGAGACCGCGGGTGCCTACCTGACCAATATCCTGGCCCCCGCCATCCTTGTCGTGCCGGTGCTGCTCCTCACCGCCGGGTACGCGGCCCTGAAGGCGCTGCGGGAGGGTGGCGCGTGGGGGCTGCTCGGGCTCGCGCTCCTCTTTCAGGTGCCGATCTCCCTGTTTATCGTGGTGATGGCGTGGGACCCGCGCCAGTTCCTCGTCGCCCAGGCTTTGCTTCTCTGCGTCCTGGGCGCCCTCGTGGGGGAGTCCGCCACGGCGGCGTGGCACGGACGGGGCCCGGCGCGGCCCGCGGGCGCCGCGGTCGCCGCCTCCCTGGCGGTCCTCTTGCTGGTTGCCTCCGGGCAAACGGTGCGGGAGATGCTGCCGGAGGAACCCGCGCGGGCGTTATCCGAGCGGCCCGCGGTGGCGCCGCAAGCGTCCGCGATGGTCGATTGGACGATAGAGAACGTGCCTGAGGGGGAGCGCCTACTCGTCAACACGGCCCAGGGCAACTACCTGGCGTACCTGGACGGCGGGCGGCACGAGTGGACCTTCCTGAAGCTGGACCAGGAAGCCTGCGTGCCCAAGCCGAACATCCAGATGGAGTGCGACCCCGACGAGGGCGCCGTCTCGGGGATCCCGCCCGGGGCCGTCTGGGTCCAGACGAAGGCGAGGTGCGAGGTCATCTCCCTCTCGATGCCGAACCTCGTGGGCCAGGTGCGAAGGACGGGCGCCGGCTACGTCATGATCTCGGGCAGCCCCAAGTTCCCCGGCATTCTCGATATGCCCCCGCTCCTGGAGCGGAGCGGCGCCTTTAAGATCGTCCGTGGCGAGGGGAGCCGGAGCGCCCGGGGGGTCGTGCTGCTGAAGAGCACCGGCCGGGCCCCCGAGGCCGTGCCCACCCTGATGACGCAGAACACGTTGGCGGCCTTGCAGGGTTGTGAGAAGAAAGGCCAGGGGTACCCGGAGTGGCTGCGCTCCACGTTCCCCGAGGGCATCCTACGGGTCACCGTCTCCGGCTAGGGGCGCCAACCCACCCCCCGCGAGCCCACCGGGGGAGTGAACACCAACGGCGTCGTCCGTACCTCTCTCCGCCGCCCGGCAGCCCGACCCCAAGCATCCCCGCAGCGCCGCGAGCCGTCCCCGCAGGCGCGCCAAGAGCGCGGGGTCGGCTTTCTCGTAGAGGTTGTTTAGCTGGTGGGGATCCTCGGACAGGTCGTAGAGCTCGTGCTCGCCGTCCCCGTACTCGACGTAGAGGCGGTCTTCCGTCCTCACGGCCTCGAGCCCCGGCCGGCCCCAGTACTCCGCGCGCGGGACCTTCCGCCAGTAGTCCGGCAACGGGTCGCCGCTGAGCGGCGGGATCGCGCCGGGTCCAAGCTCGGTGGCGGCCTCAACCAGAAACGCGGCCCGCCACCCGTCCACGGGCGGCGGGCCTCTGCCCAGAAGGGGCACGAGCGAGCGGCCGTCCACGAACTTCGGGGTGTCCGCCCCGGCAAGCTCGGCGAAGGTGGGCGCGAGGTCGTTGTTGAGGACCGTGTGCGGGAGCGTCTTCCCCCCAGGCACGCCGGGGCCGCGCACCACGAGAGGCACCCTTATGTCTTCCTCGTAGGCCGTCCACTTTCCCGTGGTCAGCCGGTGCTCACCCGCGTGCCAGCCATTGTCCGAGGTAAAGAAGACGTAGGTGTTCTCCAGCTCGCCCGTCTCCTCGAGGGCACCCATCAGGCGCCCGACCAACTCGTCCACGGCCAGCATCGAGCGGAGGCGGTCGCGGTAGAGGCCTTGCATGGCCGGGATCTCATCCAGGCGCGGGTTGTCCCGCACCCAGTCGGGCTTGTCGGAGACGTCTCCTTCGTCGAAGCTCGGCGACCGCGGCAGCCGGACGCCGGAGAAGGTCCCCTCGTGGCGTGGCGCGGGGTCGGCGGGGGCGTGGGGTGCCTGCGTGCCCACCCAGAGAAAGAACGGTGCCCCGTACTCCGGCGGGCGAAAGACAGAGTAGGCGGCCCTCTCGGCCAGCACGTCGTCGAGGTGGAAGGGAGCCGGGTCGTAGTGGCGGACGCTGCCGTTCTCGTTAAGGTCGTGGCTCAGGTGCCCGCCGGAGATGCCGTACCAGGCGTCCCAGCCCGCCGGCACGCGGTCCCCGCCGTAATCGTTCATGTACTTGCCGACGAGCGTCGTTGCGTAGCCCTCCTCCCGCAGCCAGGTGGCGACCGTAGATTCCTCATGCCCCAGAGCCCTGAACTTGCCGGCGCCGCCCAAAGGGGACCAGTTGCCCAGTATGCGATGGTTGTGGGAGTACTGCCCCCGCAGGATGGTCGCCCGGGAGGGACAGCACAGGGGGTCGGTCACGAAGGCGTTCTCGAAGGTCGTGCCCTCGGCTACGAGCCTGGCGATGTTGGGATAGCGCGGCCCGTGCCTCCTGAGGAGGCCGACGTCGAGGTCGTCTGTGAGGATCAAGACGACGTTCGGCCGGTCCGTGGCCGGCGCCAACCTGTCCGAGGGGTCGCTCCCTCCCGGGAAGGAGCATGCCCCGACCATCGCGAGCACGACCACGGCCAGGCGCCAGGTCTTGGGACGCATCCGGGTCGCGCGCGCCATGCCGAAGAGTGTACCCGCCGGTACCCGGCCCCGGACCTGTCCCCAGGAAAGCAGAGGACCTTGCGGAGCCGCAGGGACGAACCGTCTTGCGCGAACCACCAGGGCGCGAGCAACCCTTCGACCCTCCTCGGGGAGGGTTCTGCGGCCCGCCGCCCAGCCGCGAAGTCGCCGGATCTCGGGGCGTGCGGTCGCGTCGTCCGCCCATCCTCCTCCGGCCGGCGGAATTACCCGCCGCATAGTCTCTCGACAGCGGCGGGTCCAGAATCCGGCACAGGACCGCGTCTCCGGGGAGATAGCCCCGGCGCGTCCTCGTGGTTCGGGCGGGCTATGTCAGCCGGCGGAGTTCCCCGAACACGTCCCGCCCCGGGCTTCGTTCGCCCCGCTCCATCGCGTGCATAAGCTCCACGACGCGGGCGTTTACCGGGGTCTCGACGTCGTACTCGCGCCCCACGTCCACGACCGCGCCGTTAATGACGTCGACCTCGGTCTTCAGTCCCCGTTCGAGGTCCTGGAGCATGGAGGCCTTGGTCGCGCCCGCGTAGCCCATCGCGACCTCGATGGCCCCGTCCACGCGTTCGCGGTCTTCGGGGCCTCGCACTACGAGAGATCCCGCCTCGACGCCGAGAACCTTCTCCAGCGTCAGCTTCTGGGCCATGCCGACGTCGTGGCCCTCCCGCCAGAGGGCGAGGGCGACCTCGCGCCCGTCCGGGTCATCCATCACCTCGCGGTAGAGCAGCCCCGAGACGGCGCCGAGCCCGGAGAGGGAGCTGTTGACGAGCAGCTTGGACCAGACCTGCCCCAGGATGTTCTCCGTCAAGCGCACGTCCTCCACGGTGCCGAGCACCTCGGCCAGCAGGCTGGTTCGGTCCCGGGTCTCGCCGTCCGGTTCGCCCAACACGAACGGGGCGCTGGTGGTCTGGGCCAGCCGGCCGGGCCCGAGGTTCGTCGAGCCCCACTCGACGGTGCCCCAGATCAAGCTCCCCTCCCCGACGATGCCCGCTATGCGCTCCTGCACGAGGCCGTTGCAGAGGGAGACATAGGTCCGGACGAGCCCGCGCTCCACCAGGGGGCGCAGCGCCGCTTCGAGGTGCGGCGCCTTGAGCGTCACGAGGGCGAAGTCGAAGGGGCCGTCAAGGCCGGCGGGGTCGGCGTGGGCCTCCAGCTCTACCCGGCGCTCCTCGCCGAGCACGTCGACGATGAGGCCCGGGCCCCGCATCTGCCGGACGTGCTCTTCGTCGGCGTCGAGCACCGCGACCCGCCGCACCGCTCCCTCCATCTTCGCCGCCGTCACGCCGCCTATGGCACCCCCGCCGACGACCAGAACGCTCGCGTCGATCATTCCTCCCCCCTCCCCGCCCCCACGGGCGGCAGCCGGTCGAGCAACTCCAGCAACGCGGCGTACCGGCGGTCCCGCTCGATCAGCAACCGGGCCTGCTCCTCGTCGGTGTAATTCAGGAAACCCGCGCCGGTCTTGGTGCCGGTGCGTCCCTCTTCGACGAGGTCGAGCAGCATCCGCGGCGGCTCGAACCTCTCGCCAAGGCCATCCCGCAGCACCCCGAGCACGCTCGCGTAGACGTCCAGTCCGGCCATGTCCGAGATCGCGAACGGCCCGAAGAACGGCAGCCGGAACCCGAAGCAACTCCGCACGACCTCGTCCACCTCCTCCGGCGAGGCCAGTCCCTCCTCCACGCACCGCACCGCCTCCAGGAACAAGGCGTTCTGGATGCGGTTGGCGACGAAGCCCGGCCCGCTGCCGACGACCGCGGGCCGCTTGCCGATAGTCCGCAAAAAGCCCACGAGGCGCTCGACCGTACCCGTATCTGTGGTCGCGGCCGGTATCACCTCAACCCCTGGCGTCCACTCCGGCGGGTTGAACCAGTGCATCCCGCAGAACCGTCCCTGCCCCTCCACGAACCGCGCCAGGTCGTCCATCGGCAGCGAGGAGGTGTTCGAGACGATCACGGCTTCGGGAGACGCCGCGGCCGAGCAGACACCGAGCACCTCCTCCTTGAGCCCGACGCTCTCGGGCACGGCCTCGAAGACGAGGTCAACCCCGGCCACGGCCTCCTCCGTCCCCCCGGCAGCCTCGACCCCCTCCGCCCGCCCGGCAGCTTCCTCCGGTAGCAGCCCGGCCTCCGCGTGGCCCCGTGCCCGAAGGACCAACTTCTCCCTGGCCTCGCGGGCGAGCTCTGGCGTCGCGTCCGCGAGGCGCACGGTGATGCCGGCGGCGGCGAAGCACTCGGCGACGCCGAGGCCCATCGTGCCGGCGCCAAGGATCGCGGCGGTCCTCGGCCACTCCCCGCGTTCGGCTTCGGTGTGCATCAGGCGTAGAAGTCCGGGGCCTTCTTGAACTTCGGCCACTCCTCCGGGTCGTGGCCCGTGACGAGGGTGGCCCCGTGTCCCTCGACGATGCGGCGGACTTTGCGGTTCGAGCTGGCGACGTCCGCGGCGGAGTGGATCAGGCCGGGGAGGGCCGCCTCGTTGTAGTGGTCCATCGTGTAGCACGCGTCCGCCGTGAGCATCATCAGCCCCTCCCCCGGCAAGTCCACTAAAACGGACTGGTGTCCGGGGGCATGCCCCGGTGTGAAGAGCGTCTTGATCGCGCCGTCGCCGTAGAGGTCGTAACCGTCGTCGTGCTCCCCATCGAGGTACAGCCACCTCACGTCCCGGTCGAAGTCCTTGCGGATATAGGCCGGCTTCTGGAACCAGTCCGGGGTGTATGCGTACTCGAGCTCCCGCCGCTGCACGACGTACTCCGCGTTCGGGAAGTGGCCTATGGCACCCGAGTGGTCGAGATGGAGGTGCGATTGGATCACGTACCGGATCGAAGCCGGGTCCACGTCCATTCGCTGCAACTGGTTGACGACGAAATCGTCCTCGGTCATTACCGGGTCGTAGGCGTCGACCACCGCGTCCCAGTGGCCGCGGGCGTCCTGGGCCACCTCAAGCGCGTTTCCGCCGTCGTAGAGAACGTTGCCGCGCGGGTGCGTGATCAGGAAGAAGGGGACCGGTATCTCGTATGGGTCCCCGAGCCCCTGGTTCATCTTGATGAACTGGACCTGGGTCTTGAGGCTGCCGCACTCGAAAAAGTAGAGGCGAAGATCGTCGGCCATCGTATCTCCTTGTACAGAGGTTCGAGGTTTTAGGTTTTAGGTTTTTAGGTCTTGTGGAGGAGCGTTGTCCTGACCACGCTGCGGTCCGGCAGATCTCGTTCGCGGCGCCGGACCAGGGCCCCGCATCGCACCCCTAAAGCCTGATGCCTAAAACCTCAAAACCTCCTCACCAATTCTCCATCGACTCGCGCAGGATGCTCGCCAGGTCTTCTTCGGTCACCTCTTTCGGGGAGCCTACCAACAGGCGCTGCTGCTTCATGGCGCCGTCTATGAGGTCGTCTATGTCGTCTTCGGTGTAGCCGAGCTCGCGGACGCCGCTCGGGGCGCCGACGTCCTTCATCAGGCTTATGAGGATCTCGGGGAGCGTGTTCTCGTCGGCGTCGCTGATGGGTTCCCCGGCCAAGAGCTCCGCGACCTCCTTGTGGCGCTCTGGCATGGCGTCGTAGGTGAAGCGGAAGGCGGCGGGCGCGGTGACTATGACGGACCAGCCGTGCGGGACGAAGGGGTGGTCGTCGGGATAGCCGGGCGGCTGCCACTCGTGCTTGAGGCCGGCTATGGGGTAGGCGCACGCGTGCGGGATGTGGACGCCCGCCGAGCCGAAGCCGACGCCGGCGAGCGAGGCCCCGAGCATCATGGCGCCACGGGCCTCGACGTCCTCGCCGTCCTTCACGGCCCGCCGGAGAAACTTGCCGCCGAACTCCAGCGCCTTGCCGCTCCACATGTCCGCGATGGGGTTAGCCCCCTGGTAGGGCGGCCGGTCGTCGGGGCTGTCGGGCTTGGGGCGGGCGTCGTAGGGCTTGGAGAGGAAAGACTCCGCGGCGTGGCAGACCACGTCGAGGCCGCAGGAGGACGTCACCTCGGGGGGCATGGACAGGGTGAGGAGCGGGTCAACGAGGCCGCGGTCGGGGCGGAGGAACTGGTGGGAGATGCCCGTCTTTACCCGCTGCTCAGGGACGTCCAAGATGGCGACCGTCGTCGCCTCCGCGCCCGTGCCGGCCGTCGTCGGGACGGCGAGGAGAGGTCTCAGCGGTGAGGGCGGCTTCTTGCCCTCACCCACGGGGGCGTTGACGTAGTCCATGATCTCACCGCCGTGCGTCGCGATGAGGTCCGAGACCTTCGCCGTGTCTATGCTCGTCCCGCCGCCCACCGCGACGAACCCATCGAAGTCGCCGTCCCTGGCGAAGTCCGCCGCGGCCTGCAAGGAGTCGGCCGTCGGCTCGACGCGGGAGCGGTCCCAGACCTCCACCTGTACGCCCTCGGCCTCTATAAGCTCCACGATCCGGCCCGTGATGCCGGCCCGGATCACACCAGGGTCCGAGACAAGCATGACGCGGTTCATCCGCAGCCGCTTCACCTCCCAGCCGACCTCTTCCGCAGCCCCCCGCCCGTACTTTATGGGCGTCGCCTCCATGGTAAAGACGGTCTCGTTGCCGCTGGCACCCATGCACTTCCCTCTCTCTCTGCGCCTTCCCCTGTACCCGGCAATATACGTCCGGCCCGGACCAGCGGCAACCTGCGCCGCCACAGTATGTGCCAACAACATATACGTCTACTTTTACAGTATAATTTTCCTAGAAGCAGACTGAGCAGCGTATAAGAGGGAGGTTATTCGGTTGACCGAGGAGCGAGGGTCACGGTCCGTCATGGATCCCACGGATCTGTGGCGGCAGTGGTACGAGACGAGCACGAGGCTCTGGTCTGAGGCGGCGCATGGGGGCGGTTACGCGAACCCCGCCGAGTTCTACCGGCGGTGGTTCGAGGGCGCGCGTGAGATGCAGGGGCGCATGATCGGGGCCGCTCCGGGCGACCCGGGGATGCAGGACATGATGCAGCGGTGGTCCGAGGCCTCTACGGCGACCTGGCAGAAGGGCGCCGAGCTCGGCCAGAACGCCGTCGACCTCCTGCCCCGCTGGACGCAGATGCTCGAGGAGGCGCGCAACAACCTGCTCGCCGGCGGGAACCTGCCCGCCGACCCCCTCCAGTTCGCGACCCGGTGGTACAACGCCACGAGCGGCCCCTTCTCGGACTTTGTCGGGGACCTCATCGAGCGCGAGGAGTTCCTTGAGCCCTCGAGCCAGTTCCTCCAGAGCTACGCGGGCTTCTACAAGGTCTTCAAGCGCAACTCCGAGGAGTACCTCAAGAGCCTGCAGCTCCCCGTCCGCTCGGACATCACGCGGGTCGCGGGCCTCGTCATCAACCTGGAAGACAAGATAGACCGGATCGAGGAGGTACTCGAAGACTTCGAGTACACGAGCGCCAAGCCCGCCACCGCCGATTCCATCGAGGCGCTGGAGGGGAGAATCGAGAGCATCGAGGGCACCCTGGAGCGGCTCACGCGGTCCAACGCGCAGGCCGCCTCCGCCCAGTCCGTACGGACGCTGGACGCGCGGCTGGATCAGGTTGAGGGCAAGCTAGACCGCCTGCTCGCCGCGCTCGAGAACCAGAACGAGAGCACCAACGGTTCGGCCAATGCTTCGGCGAGCGCCCCGGCGCAGAGCAACGGGTCCGCCGTCGTTGAGGTCGAGGCCACCGACGCGGCCCGGCGCAAGGCGCGGGAGCTTGGCGTGGACCTGGCGCAGGTCGAGGGCACGGGGGCTGACGGCAAGATCACCGTCGAGGACGTGCGCAAGAAGGGAGAGAGCTAGATGACGGAGACCGCCAACTACGGCGCGCAGCCGACCTCGCAGGACGCGACGGTCCCGGCGGACGTCGAGAACTTTTTCGACAAGTACAGCCGCGGGATGAGGATCGTGGTCGAGGGCGCCCAGGCCGACACCGGCCAGACGCCCAAGGAGACGGTCTGGACCAAGAACAAGGCGAAGCTCTACCACTACGCGCCCGCCGCCGAGAAGAAGCACCCGGTCCCGATCTTGATGGTCTACGCCCTCATCAACCGCCCGTACATCCTGGACCTGATGCCGGGCAACAGCTTTATCGAGTACCTGACCGAAGAGGGCTTCGACGTCTACATGCTCGACTGGGGCATCCCGGGGGATGAGGACAAGGACCTGGACTTCGAGAACTACGTCATGGACTACCTGCCAAGGGCCGTCAAGAAGGTCCTCAAGCACTCCGGTTCAGACGAGTTCACCCTGCTCGGCTACTGCATGGGCGGCACGATGAGCGCCATGTACGCCTCGCTCTTCCCCGAGCACCTCAAGAACCTCGTGCTGCTCACGGCGCCCATCGACTTCCCCGAGGGCGAGATGGGGCTCTACAGCCTCTTCACGAGCGAGAAGTACATGAACCCGGGGCTTCTGGCCGACGCCTTCGGGAACATCCCCGGCGAGATGATCGACACCGGCAACAGGATGCTCAAGCCCGTCACCAACTACGTCGGCACCTACGTCAACATGTGGGAGCGCCTCTTCGAGGACAAGCCAATGGAGACCTGGCTCGCCATGAACAAGTGGGTAAACGACGGACCCCCGTTCCCCGGCGCCACGTTCCGGCAGTGGATCTCTGAATTCTACCAGCAGAACAAGCTCTCCAAGGGTGAGATCGTGCTGCGCGGTAGGCGCGTGGACCTCTCCAACATAAAGGTCCCGCTCCTCAACATCGCCGGCACCAAGGACCACATCTGCGCCCTCCCGCAGGCCGAGGCCACGATGGGCCTCGTCGGCAGCGAGGACAAGGAGTTCTTCCCGCTGGAGGCGGGCCACGTCGGCCTCATGACCGGCCGCGGCGCCAAGAGGGGCCTCTGGCCGAAGGTCAGCTCCTGGCTCGGCGAGAGGTCGGGCGCCTAGAGAACCCTCCCCGAACACCAATCTACGCGCCAGGCAAGGGCGGAACCCCGAGGGGCTCCGCCCCTTTTGTTCTTCGAAACACATGATTTCTCGCGACGCGGGTATAGATTCGTCCGGACAAGACCCAGAGCTTCGAGAGGAGTCCAAATGGCGTACAGCGTGATCGTCTGGTTGGTTGACCCGGGCAAGCACCCGCAGCAGGACAGGGAAGAGACGTGGGCGGCGGAGGGCCGCGAGGATGCCCCCGGCGCCGCGACGGGAGCCAACATCGGCTACACCCTGCCCCGGATGCGCTACGGCGTCTACGAGAGCCAGGAAGAGGCCGAGGGTGCACTCTCGGAGATAAGCGACAGCCTGCAGCAGAACCGGCCGCTCCGGATCACCTCCCAGGCAAGCCGCCAGTGGCTCCTCCCCGCCGACCGCGTCCACTACGTCGTCTGCGAAGAGGTCCAGAGGCCGAAGGACCAGTAGGTCAGAGCGATCGGCTTTCAACCGTCGGCTGCGTTGCGGACGTTCTCTGATCGTTTGGATTGCGGAGGGGCGGGGCCGGATCACGGCCCCGCCCCTCCTGCGTTCGGACGTTCCTGCCGCCAGTCCGTTTCGCCCTCCAGCCGGCCCTGCTATCCTCCGCCCAGTTCGAGGAAACGGAGGGAGCTTGTCCAGCGAGACCTTGCGGCGTCCCGTAGATGAGGGTGTTCGGGATACGCCGACCGTGTACCACATACCCGTCTGTCCCTTCTCCCAGCGGCTGGAGATCCTGCTGGACCTGAAGGGTCTTGGTGACCGCGTCGCCTTCCACGTCGTTGACATCACGCGCCCGCGCGCGGAGTGGTTGCTGGAGAAGACGCGGGGCACGACGGCGCTGCCGGTGCTCGAGACCCCCGGGGGTGGGATCATCAAGGAGAGCATGGTGATCCTGCGCTATCTCGAAGACGTCTTTCCCGAGCCCCCCGTCGCCCAGCGGAACCCCTACGGACGCGCCGTTGAGAACATGCTGATCACGCAAGAGGGCGACTTCGGGATGTGGGGCTACCGCTACGTGATGAACCCAGACCCCGCCAGGCGCGACGAGTTCCGCCAGGGGATGCTCGACCGGTACGCCCGGATAGACGACTTCCTGATGCAGCACAGTCCCTCAGGCACGTTCCTCTTCGAGGATTTCGGGCTGGCGGAGACCGTCTTCACCCCGTTCTTCATGCGTTTCTGGTTCCTGGAGTACTACGAGGACTTCGACCTTCCCCAAGACGACCGCTACGCCCGCGTGCGCGAATGGCGCGACGCGTGCCTCGCCCACCCCGCCGCCGGGCAGGTGACCAGGGAGCAGATCGTCAAGCTCTACTACGACTACGCCAGGGGTGCTGGCAACGGCGCGCTGCTCCCCGGCCGCGCCAGCTCCTCGTTCACGTTCGACCCCCACTGGTCCGCCCGCCCCTGGCCGCCCCGGGACAAGTACGAGCACGCCGCCACCGATGAAGAGTTGGGCCTGGCCTAGAAGACCGTGAGGCGGCCCGCGGAGGCATCCGCGGGCCGCGTCGTCAGCCTCCAGCCAGGCCCTAGAGCCTGAAACCTAGAACCTGAAACCTTACTTCTCCTTCACGTAAGTACCCGGTGCATCCTCTATCGGCGGATAGTTGTCGCTGCCCATCTCGGGCGGGTTCACCTTCTTGCCGGAGAACGGTTCGAGCCAGTTCGTCCAGTCCTCCCACCAGGAGCCCTCGCGCTCGGTGGCGCTCTGGCGCCACTCCTCGGCGGTGGAGACGGAGCCGGCGTCGCCGGACTCGTTGACCCAGTGGCGGCCCTTCTCCTTGCTGGGGGGGTTGATCATGCCGGCTATGTGGCCCGAGTTGGCTAAAGCGAAGCGGGTCTTGGCGTTGGTGATCTGGCCGATCTTCCACGCCGAGTACCACGGCACGATGTGGTCCTTCTCCGCACCAACGGCGTAGGCCTCGCCCTCTATGGTGCCGAGGTCGATCTTGCGGCCCTTGATCTCGACCTTGCCAGGCTTGACGAGGTTGTTCTCGAGGTAGGTGTTCCTCAAGTAGAAGGAGTGGGCGTCGCGGGCCATGCGCGTGCCGTCGGAGTTCCAGTACAACAGGTCGAAGGCCGGCGGCTTCTGGCCGAGCAGGTAGTTGTTGACGACGTTTGACCAGATCAAGTCGTTCGAGCGGAGCAGGTTGAACATGTTCGCCATCTTGCGGTTGTCGAGGTAACCGCGCTCCATCATCTGGCGCTCCATGAACTCTATCTGCGGCTCGTCGATAAACACCGCCGTCTCCCCCACGTCGGCGAAGTCCTGCAGGGAGACCATGAACGTGGACGCGTTGAACGGGTTCTCGTCCCCGCCGGCGGCGAGCCAGGCGAGCGTGACCGCGAGCAGCGTCCCGCCGACGCAGTAGCCGACCGGGTTGACCTTCTCAGAGCCGGTGATGTCCCTGACGGCCTCGACGGCGGCCAGCGGACCCTTCGTCATGTAGTCCTCGAACTGGGTGTTCTCCATCGAGGCGTCCGGGTTCTTCCAGGAGGTCATAAAGACGGTGAAGCCCTCGTCCACGAGGTACTTGACCATGCTGTTCTTCGGCTGGAGGTCGAGGATGTAGTACTTGTTGATCCAGGGCGGGAAGAAGACTATCGGGATCTCGCGGACCTTGTCCGTCGTCGGCTCGTACTGGATCAGCTCTATGAGATCGTTCCTGTACACGACCTTGCCCGGCGTGATCGCGAGGTTCTCGCCCGGCTGGAAGGCCGTGGCGTCGGTCATGTTCATCCGGCCCTCTTCGAGGTCCGTCAAGAGGTTCCTGGCGCCCTCGGCGAGGCTCGCCCCGCCGGTCTCGAAGGCCCGCTTGAGGGCCTCGGGGTTGGTGAGGAGGTAGTTGACGGGGGCCATGGCGTCCACGAACTGCTGCAGGTGGAACCGGAGGCGCCGCTGCTCGTCGGTGTCCTTACCGTCGGTCGCCTCGGCCTCGTTCAGGAGAAACTCGGAGGCGAGCAGGTACGACTCCTTGAGCGTCTCGTAGAACGGGTTCTCGGCCCATTCGGGTGCCGCGAAGCGCTTGTCCGGACGGCCCTCTTCTTCCTCGTTCTTCTCTCTCTCGATGCCCCAGAAACGGTTGGCGGCGTCCTGCCAGTTCTCGAACGCAGCACCCCACACCTTGGTGTTGAAGTCCGTGGCCCGCTGCATGGCCTTTACCGGGTCGGACATCTCGCGCTGCCAGAGGGTCTGCAGGGACTTGCCTATCTCGACCCAGTTTATGGGCAGGACGTTCTGGACGGGGTTCGCGTCCCACAGCTTCTCCATGACGGAGAGCAGCGGGTCGTTCCGTATCGTGCCGCTCGGCATCTCGGCCGCGTCCTCCTTGGTGGAGACGCCCGGCGCCGCGAGCCAGGGCACGCTCGCCCCCGGCGTGGCCGTCATCGCGCCCATGTTCGCCCGCATCCACTGCGCCCACAGATCAAAGGGCATCGGCGGGGTCCCCACCGACCCACCGTGGGTTTTCTCTTCGCTCATTTCGTCCTCCATATAGACCGCGTCTTCTCCTTGTGTTGCGAAATACAGTCTACCCGTTTTGGGCCCCCGTCAGTCGCGAGCCGCTAGGAAACCCCCATCGCGGCCTTGATCCGGGCGACCCAGCCCCGGAAGGCCCTCGCGCACCTCCGCAGCCACCCTTCGGCCTCCCGGGGCGCCTCTCCCGTGGCCCCGCCGCCGGCTCCCCCGTCGGCTCCCCCGTCGGCCCTGCGGGCCTGGGCTTCGCTGGACCTGAGGAAGCGCACGACCTCCCGGTTGACGTCGGCAAACCGCTCGACGAACACGAGGTGTCCGGCGTCCTCGAGGAGCCGCAGCTTCGCGCCGGGGATGGCCTCGGCCAGGGCGCGGGCGTTGGCGGGCGGCACGTAGCGGTCCTCGGCGCCGTGGATCACGAGCGTCGGCGACGTTATGTGCCCGACGTCCCCCGAGAGGTCGAACCGGGCGCCGGCCTTTGCCTGCTCGTAGTAGGAGACGGCCGAGGGCGAGTCGGCCAGCCGCCAGCGCACGATCTGCTCGAACTCTTCAGGCTTCTCGGCGCGATAGACCTCCCCCGTCGCCGCCGCGAGCGCCTTGCGGGCCGCCGCCTCGGCGCTGAAGGTGCCGAGGCCCATCATGTCGGCGAGCGCCCCCGGCGACATCGACTGGGGCCCCCTGCCCCCGTAGCTCGTGCACACGAGCACGAGCCGGTCCACGAGGTCAGGCCGCGAGAGCGCGAGCTCCTGGGCCACGAACCCCCCGAGGGAGGTCCCGAGCACGTGCGTCTTGCCCACCCCGAGGTGGTCGAGGAGCGCCACGACCTCCCCCGTCAGGTCGGCGACGCCGTTGCGCAGGTCCCGCTCCCCCCTGATGTCGAAGGTGATGGTCTCGAAGTGCCGGGTGAAGGCCGGGATCTGCTTGAACCACCCCCACCGGCCGAAGCCGAGCCCGTTTATGAGCAGCAGCGGCGGGCCCTCACCCTGGACGTCGTAGTCAATGCTGGTGTTCTCCGTGATCGTCAACGGCAAGCCGTACCCACCATCCTCTCGGGGACGTTGATAGCCATACTCCCACCGGTAGGGTCGGGAAACCGCCCGACCTTACGAGGCGTAGTACCGCAGGCCCTCCGGGTTTCCGAGCGCGTCGAGCACGTCCCGGGCCACCTTGTCGAGCGGCTGCCGGGCGTCGACGGTCCTCAGCACGCCCTGCTCCTGGTAGCGCTCCTTGAGAAGCTCGTGCTCCCGACGATACGCGCCGAGACGCCGCCCGAGCGCCTCCCCCGTGTCGTCCCCGCGCCGCACGAACGGCCCCGGGTCGAGCCTCTCCCCGGGCTCCGGGGGCGGATCGTTCTTCAGGTGGTAGGGAACGTCCGTGGTCCGGCTGTGCACCCGGCCGCCGAGAACCCGCTCCACCAACTCGTCGTCGGTCGGCCCTTCGAGCGAGACGACGTGGTGCAGCGGACCGGCGCTGCGCTCCCTGAGCTCCGCGTCCAGCGCCTCCGCCTGGGCCACGTTGGCCGGGAAGTCGTCCAGGGCGAACCCTCCCGCCGTCCGCACATGCGGCAGCAGCAGACCCAGGATCACCTCGTCGGGGACGGGATCTCCCGCGTCGTGGTAGGCCTTTATCTCCTCCCCCAGGGGCGTCCGGGCCTCGATCTGGGCCCGCACCAGCTCCCCCGTCGATAGCCGCGGCGTGCGATTGTAGAACGGCATCGTCCAGGACAACCTCTGCGCCTGGGTGCTCTTGCCGGATCCAACAGGACCTATGAAGGCTACCCTCATGCTCTTCCTCCTCTCGAACGCCGCTACTACTTGGCGACCCGCTGCGCCAGCAAGCGCCTGGCCTGATCTGCCCTGCGCTGGTTCTCGTCGCTTATCTCGCGGAAGAACACCGCCAGCTCATCGTCCGCAAAGCCCTCCGCCCTGCGGGCAAGCTCCTCGTACCGGCCAACGTCCCGCAAAACCGCCTCGTACAATGCCTTCTTCATAAACCTCTACCTCCTATAAACTCAGGGACCGGACACATACCGTCGCCCGTAGCCGCTGATCTCTTGCGGCCCGCAGCCCGGGCCTCCGAATGATTGTATTCCGTCCGCACATACTGTCAATTCGCACTTAGTTACAAAGTGTTGCGTATTCCCCCGGTTTCGTTCGGGGGTTCTGGCTGCGTCCGGTCGCTTGGGAGGCCGGAGTATGCGCTATGGTGGGACGAGGTATGGCTCTGGTGGGGGCTTCTGTGCACACTTCGGCCCATTTTTGGGGCGTGGGGGCGCCGTGGGCGTTGACGGGGGGGTTCGATAAGGTATTAGTAGCGTCAGCCGGTGTCCGTGTCTTCTCCTTTCCCTTTCACCCCACCTGCGGGCATCGGCGCCCACCACGGTCGGGCGGATTGACCCTGGTTGGTCCGGCGCATATATTGGCCGCAGGAACGGTGGGACGGCTGACGGTGGGGGATCTGGATGACCATTACGCCCGACGGGGTACGGAGCGAGGTCCGGTCGACGGACTTTATCAAGGCCGACCGTCTGCTCTCGGACGCCGAGGTG
>CADCUT010000183.1 GCA_902805975.1 uncultured Rubrobacteraceae bacterium
AGGACATGGAGCCGGGCCAGCTCCGCTACTCCACGATGTGCAACGAGCGGGGCGGCATCGTCGACGACGTGACCGTCTACAAGTTCGACGAAGAGCACTTCATGGTTGTCACGAGCTCGGGGCCCCGCCTGAAGACTTACCGTTGGATAAGCGAGCACGCCCGGGGCGCCAGCGCCTACGCCACCGACGTGACCGCGGGCATCGCCCTCCCTGTAGTCCAGGGGCCGCGCTCCCGGAAATTCTTGAAGACCATCGTCGAGGGCGTCGATTTGGACGGGCTCCGGTTCTTCCGCTTCGCCCCCGGCCGCATCGGCGGGGTGGAGGTCCTGATCTCGCGCTCCGGCTACACCGGGGAGCTTGGCTACGAGCTCTACACCCCGGCAGACCAGGCCGCGGTCCTGTGGGAGTTTCTTCTGAACAAGGGCCGCGAGTTCGACCTCAGGCCCTACGGGGTCGAGGCGATGCAGTCTTTGCGTATAGAGAAGAGCCTGCCCCTCTACGGGCCGGATATAAGCGAGGACGACACGCCGTTTCACGTGGGGCTCTCGCGCTGGATCCGCCTGGAGAAGCGCGACTTCGTCGGCCGCGAGGCGCTGCTGCGCCTGCAGGAGAGGGGCCTCGAGCGGCGGTGGACGGGGCTCACCCTTGAGAGCGAGGTGCCTGCCACCGCGGGGGCGAAGGTCTACAGCGTCGGCGACGTGGCGACCTTCCGCGAGGTAGTGGAGACCGGGGCCGAGGCCGGCGAGTACGAGGACACGCTCATGCCCGGCGAGCGGCAGGTCGGGCGCGTCACCTCGAGCGCGATGGGCCACAGCGTCGGCCGGATGCTCGCGATGGCCTACCTGGACACGGCCCACTCCTGGCCGGGCAACAACGTCATAGTGGAGATCAACGGCCGTCCCATCCCCGCTAGGGTCTCCCAGACTCCGTTCTTCGACCCGGAGAGCGCGCGCATCCGGTCCGAGCCCGCCGAGGACGAGCGGCGCTCCGAGCCGCGTCCGGTGCCCACCACCAACTCGCGCCAGAACGTGCCGGCCAGGCAGTCGTCCAACGGGGGCGCCGGCTCGTGAGCGTCACCTACTCGGGCCGCTACGACGTTATCGTCGTCGGCGTGGGCGGGATGGGGAGCGCCGCCTCCTACTACCTCGCCCGGCGCGGCAAGCGGGTGCTGGGGCTCGAGCGGTTCGGCCTCCCGCACGCGATGGGCTCCTCCCACGGCCACACCCGGATAATCCGGCTGGCCTACTACGAGCACCCGTCCTACGTGCTGCTGCTCAGGCGCGCCTACGAGCTGTGGCGCGAGATCCAGGACAAAGCCGGCGAGCGGCTGCTCTACACGACCGGCTCCGTGGACTCGGGCCCCGAAGACTCCTGGGTCTTCAAGGGCTCCTGGGAGTCGTGCAGGCTCCACGACCTCCCCCACGAGGTCTTAACCGGCTCCGAGCTCCACCGCCGCTACCCCGGCTACCGCCTGCCCGACGACCACCTGGCCCTCGTTCAGCCGGACGGCGGCTTCCTGGCGCCCGAGAGGTGTATCGTCTCCTACGTCGAGGCCGCGCAGGCGCACGGGGCCGAGATCCACGCCCGCGAGAGGGTCCTCGAATGGGAGCCGCTAGAGGGCGGGGTGCGGGTCCGCACCGACCGCGGCTCCTACGAGGCGGACAAGCTCGTCGTCACCGCGGGCGCCTGGGACGGCGAGCTTCTCGACGTGCTCGACGGCCTCGCCGTCCCCGAGAGGCAGGTCCTCGCCTGGCTCCAGCCGACCCGGCCCGAACGTTTCCGGCCCGAGAACTTCCCCGTCTTCAACCTGCTCGTGGACGAGGGGCGCTTCTACGGCTTCCCGGTCCACGGCGTCCCCGGTTTCAAGTTCGGGAAGTACCACCACCTCGAAGAGGTCGTAGACCCGGAGAACTTCGACCGCGAGACGCACGAATACGACGAGCAGCTGCTCAGGGATTTCGCCGAGCGCTACTTCCCCGACGGGTGCGGGCCGACGATGGATCTGCAGACCTGCATGTTCACCAACACGCCGGACAACCACTTCGTCATCGACCTCCACCCCGACTATGAGCAGGTCTCGTTCGCCTCGCCGTGCTCGGGGCACGGCTACAAGTTCGCGAGCGTGATCGGCGAGGTCATGGCCGATCTGGCAGACACGGGCATAACGCGCCACGACACAAGCCTCTTCCGCCTCGACCGCCTGACCCAGACCGCCCGTCGATCCTCCCTTCCGCCAAGTATCGACGCGCAGGCCAACGGTCAAGCCCACGAGCGGAACGGCCACTCCCGCTCCTTCCCACGGGTGCCGGACGTGCGGCCGTTCTGGTAGACCGACCTGCGGTCGGTCGAGAAAGTCGGGTTGTAGGATTGGGAGGTGAGAGGCGATGTCCGTATTGAGGGTTGTATCGGGCGCGACCGAGGACGAGGCGAGGCGCGGGTCGGTCTACAGTGGCGACCTGCTCGTATTCGAGAAGGTGCCCCCGATGGCGGAGCTCTGCGCTTACGCCGATGCCCTGATCCGGGCAGCCTTCGAGACCGACAACCCCGTGAGGGCGCAGTTCGAGTTGGACCGGGACGAGTACCTCTCAAGAGTAGAAACACTCCAGAAGCGGTTCCGGAAAGATGACACGGCCAAGGAGCTGTTCCTCGCGGCGCTCGGACACGTCGGTGTGGACCTGCGACGCACCTCCTGGGACTGGCTGTACCTGCGCGTCTCGCCCCACGGCGACGAGTACGCCGGCCGGCGGACCGCCAAGTTGGGCTTTCACAGGGACACCTGGTCGTCAAACGTATACGCGCAGACGAACTGGTGGGCCCCGATCTACCCGATAACCGCCGGGCGCACCGTCGCTTTCTACCCGGCTTACTGGGATGAGCCCATCGAGAACACTAGCCGGGGGTGGGACCTGGAAGAGATCCGGGCCGGCACGTCGAGCGCCCCCGTGGTACCCGAGCCTGCGGAGACGGTGGACACCGCCTCCGAGTTGCGGCCGGTGATCGAACCGGGGGACCTTCTCTGCTTCTCCGGGGCCCACCTGCACGCCAGCGTGCCGAACACCACGGGCGTCGCCCGGTTCAGCGTCGAGGTGCGCACGGTTGACGCCGGGGACGCGGCGGACGGCCGCGGCGCGCCCAACGTGGACGGCGAGGCCCCCCGCGTCGCCTCGGGCTGGTTCCGCCACGTGGAGGACGGCGCTACCTTGCCCGAGATCTCCCACGTCCGGCCTGGGAGCGCTGTGTAGAATGGCGTCCATGGAGACCACCAATCGCAGGAACGGCTTCGTCCAATCGGTGGACCGGGCGATCACCGTCATGGAGTTTCTGTCGCGCCGGGGGTGGTCCGGCGTAACGGAGGTGTCTAGAGAGCTCGACATCCACAAGTCCACCGCCTACCGCCTGCTCACGACGCTGAGGGACCGGGGGTTGGTCGAGCAGGACGCCGCGACCGAGAAGTACCGGTTGGGGTTCGGCCTGGTCGCGCTGGCCAGCTCGGTGACGGCGGATCTGGACGTCGCGCGCTGCTCCCGGCCGGTCGCGGACCGGCTGGCCGACCGTACGCTGGAGACGGTCACCGTCGCCGTCCTCGAGGGCGACGACGGGGTCATTATCTACCAGAGCAACTCCGGGTCTTCCGCGCTGAGCGTGAGCTGGGAGGGCCAACACACGCCCCTGCACGCCACGGCGGCGGGCAAGGTCTTCCTGCGCTTCATGCCCGAGGACCAGCGACGCCGCCTGCTCAGGAGGCAGCTTCAACGCTACACGGAGAACACCCTCACAAAGCCCACGACCCTCCAAGAAGAGCTGCGCGCCAGCAGCGACACGGGCTACTGGCATACCGTCGAGGAGCTGGAGGACGGGCTCAACGCGGTCGCCGCGCCGATCCGCTGCGCCGACGGCGCCGTCGTGGCCGCCGTCAGCGTGTCGGGACCGGCTTTCCGGCTACCGGAGGAGTCGTTCGAGGAGGTCGGCGGGCTCACCGTCGAGGCCGCGGCAGAGATCTCGCGCTGCCTCGGACGCCGCGCCTAGACGCCGAAATCCTCAGGCCGTCCCGGGCCGCCGCTCCCGCCCCGGCGCGCGGATTGACGGGCGGTCGCGGGGTGTGCGAGAGTAGGCGTACACGCGGTCGCCTAAGAAGAGGAGAACACCATGAGCGAGCTGCTTTTCACCGGGGGAACGGTCGTCACCGCAGAAGGCAGCTACCGGGCCGACGTGCTCGTGGAGGACGGCAGGATCTCGGCCGTCGGCGCGAGCATCGCCGATGACGGCATCGAGACGGTGGACGCCTCGGGCAAGCTCATCATGCCGGGCTTTATCGACGCCCACACCCACATGGACATGCCCTTCGGCGGCACCATGACCGCCGACGACTGGGCCACCGGCACCGAGGCCGCCGTCGCGGGCGGGACGACCACGATCATCGACTTCGCCCTCCAGGAGGTGGGCGGCACCCTCGCAGGCGCCGTCGAGGCGTGGACGGAGAAGGCGCGGGATAGGGCCGTAATAGACTACGGCTTCCACGTCGCCATCACCGACCTGCGCGACGACATAAAGGCGGAGCTGCCGGATCTCGCGGCAAAAGGTGTGGCCTCGGTCAAGATCTTTATGGCCTACAAGGGAACGCCGCTCTACACCGAGGACGACGACCTCTTCGAGACGCTGCAACTCTCGAAAGACGCCGGCGTCCTCGTCATGGTCCACGCGGAGAACGGCGACGCGATAGCCAAGCTCCAGCAGCAGTCGCTCGCCCGCGGCGACACCGCCCCCAAGTTCCACGCCCTCACCCGCCCCGAGGCCGTCGAGGCGGAGGCGACCAACCGGGCGATACGGCTCGCCGAGGTCGCGGAAGCCCCCATCCTGGTCGTACACGTCTCGTGCGCGCCGGCGCTCGAGGCCATCCACCTCGCCCACGAGCGCGGCCAGACCGTCTTTGCCGAGACCTGCCCCCAGTACTTCGCCTTCGAGTACGAGGACCTCGCTAGGTCCGGCTTCGAGGGCGCCAAGTACGTCTGCTCGCCGCCCCTGCGAGACCCCTCCAACCGCCCCGCGCTCTGGAACGGGCTCAAGACCGGGGATCTGCAAATATTCGGCTCCGACCACTGCACTTTCAATTACGAAGAACAGAAGGAGATGGGCAAGGACGACTTCACCCTGATCCCCAACGGCATACCCGGCGCCGAGGAGCGCGCCATGACCCTCTGGACGCTCGGCGTCAGGGAAGGGAAGCTCTCGGAGAACCAGTTCGTCGCCGTCCTCTCGACAAACCAGGCCCGCATCTACGGCGCCTACCCGAAGAAGGGCACACTCGCCCCCGGCGCCGACGCTGACATCGTCCTGTGGGACCCTGAGCTCTCGACGACGGTGAGCGTCGAGAACCGCCACGGCAACGTGGACTACACGCCGTATGAGGGGATGACGTTCACCGGGGGTCCGGCGGCGGTGTACGTGCGCGGTAACCCCGTCTACAAGGACGGCGAGGTGGTCGGCGGGCGGGGCTCGGGCCGGTTCGTCGAGCGGAAGTTCACAGCTAACAAGGGATTGGAGGTTCGCGTATGACGAACCCGGAGGAGTTGCTCAAGCGGCACAAGAGCGTGATGCCGGGTTGGATCTCGCTCTACTACGACGACCCGATAGAGCTCGCGCGTGGCGAGGGCTTCAGGGTGTGGGACTCCGAGGGAAACGAATACCTGGACTTTTTCGGCGGGATCGTCACGACCATAAGCGGCCACAACATCCCGGAGATCGTCGAAGCTGTCAGGGAGCAGGCCGGCAAGATCCTTCACTCCTCGACGCTCTACCTTATAGAGAACCAGGTGAAGCTGGCCGAGAAGCTGATCGAGCTCTCGCCGATCTCGGGCGACCAGAAGGTCTTCTTCGTCTCCAGCGGCTCCGAGGCGAACGAGGCCGCGCTACTCTTCGCCACCCAGCACCGCCGCTCCAGCGAGATCCTCGCGATGCGGGGCTCCTACCACGGCGGCTCCTTCGGCACGATGGGCATAACGGGCCAGAGCACCTGGCGCCCGACGAGCCGCTCGGCCCTGGACGTCACCTACGCGATGCCCCCGCACCACTCCTACTCCTCGCTCT
>CADCUT010000184.1 GCA_902805975.1 uncultured Rubrobacteraceae bacterium
TGCGGGAGGCCGAACCGCTCGAGCCCCAGCACCCGCTTGCCGCGCCGGGCAAGGTAGTAGGAGGCGGCGCTCCCCATCCCGCCCACGCCGACGACGATAACGTCGTAGCGGCCCGAGTAGGTGACGCTCACGAGCCGAAGCCCCCGTTGGACGACTGCCTGGCGGGCACGTTCTGACGCGAGTTGGAGGTGGGCGCGGGGCGCGGCTCGGAGCGCCGCTCGTCCTCGGCTGGCTCGGAGCGGATGCGGGCGCTCTCCGGGTCGAAGAAGGGCGTCTGGGACACTTTAGCGGGGATGGGCCGGCCGTTGATCTCCACTATGACGTTGTTGCCCGGCCAGGAGTGGGCGGTGTCGAGGTAGGCCATCGCGAGCATCCGGCCGACGCTGTGGCCCATGGCACTCGAGGTGACGCGGCCGACCTGCCGGTCGCCCGGCATGAGCGTGTCCTCGTACTCGCCAGCCTCGGCCCCGGTCTCGACCACCTCGCGGAAGGTCGCCACGTCGCCGACGCTAAAGACCTTCGCCCCCGCGGTGGCCGGCACCTCGCTCTCAAGGGTGAGCCCCGTCCACCGCCTCTCGAGACCCCTCTCCTGCAGGCGCAGCAGCGCCTCGCGGCCCACGAAGTCGCGCTTCTCGAGGCGTATCCAACGCGAGAGCCCCACGTGAAATGGCGTGTCGTCCTCGCTTATGTCTGGCCCGTAGAGGGGCAGGCTCTTCTCTATGCGTAAGGACTGCATCGCCTCGACCCCGTACGGCCTGAGGTCGAACTCGCGGCCCTTGTCCAGGAGAAACTCCCAGAGGACCGCGGCCTGGTCCGCCGGGGTGTAGAGCTCGTAGCCCAGCTCCCCGGTGTAGCCCGAGCGCGAGATCAGGACCTCCACCCCGCCGATGCGGCCAGGGGCGAAGCGGAAGAAGCGAAGCCCGTCCAGGTCGACGTCTTCTACGATGGTCTTGAGGAACTTGCGGGAGCGCGGTCCCTGGACTACGGGGAGGGCGATGCCGGCGGTCACGTCCGTGGCGTAGGCGCTCGCGCCCCTGGCGTGCTCGGAGATCCAACGGTACGTCTTCAGGCGCGGCCCCGAGCTCGTGACGACCATGAAGTGCTCTTCGTCGAACTTGTAGACGGTGACATCGTCGACGATGCCACCCCGCTCGTTGCACATCGTGGAGTAGCGGAGCTGGCCCGGCTCCATGTCCTTTACCTCGTTGACGAGCAGGCGCCTGATGAGCCTCTCGGCCCCGGGCCCCTTTATGTCCACCTCCCCCATCGTGGAGAGGTCCTGCATCCCGACGTTGCGCCGCACGTTCAGGTGCTCCTCGACGGGCGAGGTGTAGGAGGTCGGGAACATAAAGTCCCCGCCGCCCTTGATCACGTTCCTCGCCGATCGGAAGTGGAAGTCGTAGAGCGGCGTTCTTCTCTCGGTCATCTGTAGATCCTCTCCCCCCTCGCGTACCTACGGACGGATATTGTACCGTTTCCGACAACGCCACCCGTGTCCATCCCCGCCTGGTCGTTCACTGCCTGACCTCCGCCCCGGCGCCCTCGGCGGCCTCCTGCGCGGCGGCGGCCGTGGCCTGAAGCCTAGCTGCGCGGGAGAGCCTGCCGTCGTCAGCCCCGCCGGCAGAGACGTTGATCCCGACGAGCGCAGCCGCCGCACGCGCCCCCGCCCCGGCCAGGAAGGCGGCGGTCAAGGCGTCGCCCCGCAGGTTCGGGTTGCCCCCTTCGACTAGACGGGCCGCGAGGCCGGCCACCTCAGCCCCGATCTCGGCGACGGAGAGCGGCACGTCCGCCGCCCCCGTAAGCGCGTCCCGGATCTCACGCCGTCGCGGCTCTTCGTCGTCGCCCGGAGCCCGGTAAGCGTCGAGCACGCGGCCGTAGGCCGCCGCGTCGGCCCCCGCGAGGAGGGCGACCTCGGCCCTGAGTTCGTCTGCCCTGGCGGCGAGTTCGTCGGCGTCGGTCAGGTGCTCCGTCGAGAAGCGGGCGGCCATCGCCGTCAGGGCCGCAGCGAGGGCCACTGTCACGGCCGCGGAGGCGCCCCCGCCGGGGGCGGGCTCGCGGGAGGCGACCAGGTCCACGAAGCCGCCGAGCGGCTGCCCCAGATAGTCCGGTCCCGTGCCGGGTCTAGCGCCCAAGGTCACCCACGGGCGGTCTCGCGGACGGTCTGTGGCGGAGCGCTCACGAGAGGCCCACAACCTCGCCGTTCTCGTCTATGTCTATGCGCGTGGCGGCCGGGGTGGCGCTCAGGCCCGGCATGGTCCTCATCTCGCCGCAAAGCGGGTAGATAAAGCCCGCGCCCACCGAGGCGCGTACCTCGCGCACCGGCAGCGTCCAGCCCTTCGGTGCCCCGAGGAGCGTCGGGTCGGAGGAGATGGAGAGGTGGGTCTTCGCCATGCACACCGGCAGATGCCCGAAGCCGCTCCTCTCGTAGGAGTCGAGCTGCTGGGAGGCCTTCATATCGTAGGCCACGCCGTCCGCGCCGTAGACCTTCGTGGCTATGGTCTCTATCTTCTCCCTGAGGCTCGCCTCCTCGGGGTAGAGAAAGGCAAAGTCGGTCGGCTCTTCGGCGGCCTCGGCGACAGCCTCGGCCAGCTCCGTTGCGCCCGCCCCGCCCTCGGTGAAGTGGTTGGCGACGGCGACCCGGGCGCCCATCTCCTCGGCGATCTCGCGTATGGCGGCGTGCTCGGAGGGGTGGTCGGTCGGGAAGGCGTTTATCGCCACCACGGGCGAGACGCCGTGCAGCCTTATGTTCTCGATCTGCTTGCGCAGGTTGTCCGCCCCGGCGAAGACATCGTCGGGGTTCTCCTCCAGGAGCTCCGGCGGCAGCGGACGTCCGGCGACGATCTTGAACCTGCCGGAGTGGGCCTTGAGGGCGCGCACGGTGGCGACCAGCACCGCCGCATCGGCCTTCAGCCCGGAGTAGCGGCACTTGATGTTGAAGAACCGCTCGGCGCCCATGTCCGCGCCGAAGCCCGCCTCCGTAATGAGGAAGTCGCCGCCCCTGATGCCGATCCTGTCGGCCACGATGGAGGAGTTGCCGGTGGCGATGTTGCCGAAGGGGCCCGCGTGGACCAGCACCGGCGTGTTCTCCAGCGTCTGCATCAGGTTCGGCTTTATGGCCTCGCGCATCATCACCGCCATGGCTCCTGCGGCCTTCAGGTCCTCTGCGGTGATGGGCTCGCCGTCCACGGTGCTCCCGATCACGATGCGCCCGAGCCTCTCCCTCAGGTCCCGCAATGAGGTAGCAAGTGCCAGGATCGCCATGACCTCAGACGCCGCCGTGATGTCGAAGCCGGTCTCTCGCGGGATGCCGTCCGCCCGCGACCCGAGGCCGACGACGATGTTCCTCAGGGCCCGGTCGTTCACGTCGAGCACCCGCCGCCAGGTGATGCTATGCCTATCCACGTGGAAAAAGTCGTCGTTCTGGTGGACGTGATTGTCGAGCATGGCCGAGAGTAGGTTATGGGCGGCCGTGACGGCGTGTGTGTCCCCGGTCAGGTGGAGGTTGAGCATCTCCATCGGCACGACCTGGCTAAAGCCGCCGCCCGCCGCCCCACCCTTTATGCCGAACGTCGGGCCCATCGCCGGCTGGCGCACCGCTACAGTCGCCCTCTTCCCGAGGTGGGAGAAGGCCTGCCCCAGGCCGACCGTCGTCGTGGTCTTTCCCTCCCCTAAGGGTGTCGGCGTGATGGCGGAGACAACCACGTACTTCGCCATCGGCCGGTCCGAGAGCTCGTCTATGGCCTCGAGCTTTATCTTCGCCACGTCGCTGCCGTAGGGCTCTAGCAGGTGCTCGCCTATCCCCATGTCGGAGGCGATCCTGGTAAGCGGCCTCAGCTTCGCCCGGCGTGCGATCTCGAGGTCGCTAGGGAACTTCTCTGTCGGTAGCGTCATAGGGTAGGCTCCTTGTGTCTCTCCTGGGTCGTCGCCCCGGCCCGCTCCAGCGCCCCGAGCCGCCACGCCTCGGTCTTCTGAACCTCGTTGAAGGTGTAGATGTGAAAACCGCGCACTTTGCGTTCCGGGTCCCCGAGGGAGGCGGACATCCCCTCGACGAGGGCGTCTGGGCTGTAGCCGCCGGGCATGAACATCCGCCAGAACCAGTTGCCGTACTTCTGCAAGAAGCGGGCCGACTCGCCGAGGCCGATGTTCGAGGAGATGCGCACGAGCTTCGCCATGTTCACGGCGCCCGGCATCCCGACAAAGATCGGGAGCCCCACCCCCCGCCGGCGCACCCGCAGGACCCAGTCGTTGATGGTGTCGGTGTCAAAGCAGATCTGGCTGGTGATGTAGGTCGCGTACGGCTCCTTCCGGTACATCGCCTGAATGGTGGCCTCGTCGCTTATGAGCGGATGGCTCTCCGGGTAGCCGGTGATGCCGATCTCATCGAGACCGTGCCCGATCTCTTCCATGGCTTCGAGCAGCGCGCCCGAGCCCTCGAACTCGCCGGCGGGCTCCGGCGCATCACCGGCCACAACGAAGACGTCCCGGATCCCCGCCCCGTGCAGCCGCGCCAGGATCTCGCCCAGCTGCGCCCTGTCCCGGACGAGCCGCGCCGAGAGGTGCGGGGCGACCCCGAAACCCTCGGCCGAGAGCCGTTCGGCCAGAGCGAGGGTGGGTTCGATGCCCTTCTTCGGTGAGGCCGTCACCGTTAGCTTGACGTTCTTGGGGACGTGCTCGGCTACCGCAACCTCGATGCCGGGGAGCGGGATGACCTCGTACCTCGGCCTCCGCAGCGCCTCGACCAGCCCGCTCCTCCTGTCCTGCATCACATGGTCCTCTTATCGTTCGGGGGTCAAGGGGCCGCCGCGCCGGTCCGGCACAGCGGCCCCTGCTGTCGCTCTCCCTCTACGCGCCCTGGCCGGAGCTCGTGGCGGTGAGCGTCTGCTCGGCGTGCTCCGGCTTGAAGAAGATCCGGTCGGCCACGACGGCCGGTACCGTGCCCTCCGGGCGCTCGACCTCGAGGTCGATGCCTATCTGGCTGTACTCGATGGGCACCATGGCGAACCCGATGTTCTTCTCCAGGCGCGGCGAGTAGCAGGCGGAGGTGACCTTGCCGACGGTCTGCCCGTCCTTGTGGACCGGGAAGTAGTCGATCATGGACCCGTCGTTGTAGGTGCCGAGGTTCTCGCCCCCGATCTCGACGCCTACCAGCTTGCGGCTGACGCCCTCTTCGCTGACCTTCCTCAAGGCCTCCTTGCCGATAAAGTCCTGCTCCTGCGCCAGCTCGACCATCCACTTGTAGCCGTAGCCGACCTCGTAGGGGTTGGTGTCGTACCACATGTCGCAACCAAGGGCCAGGATGCCGCCCTCGATCCTGCGGATGTGGCAGGGCCCGATCGGGCTTATCCCGTGCGGCTCCCCGGCCTGGAGCACCCGGTCCCAGAGCTTCACCCCGTCGCGGCTCGCATTCTTGAGGTAGATCTCGTACCCGAGCTCACCGGAGTACCCGGTGCGCGAGATGACGAGCTCCATCCCGTCGAGCTCGTGGTGCTCCATAAAGTAGTACGGAACGTCGAGGATACCCTCGCCGAAGAGGTCGGTCATGACCTCCTTGGACTTCGGGCCCTGGACCTGCATCGGGCCGACGTCGGGCTCCCGGATCTCGACGTTCATCCCCGAGTTGTAGGCGAGGCCCTGGGCCCACAGCAGGACGTCGCTGTCGGCCAACGAGAGCCAGAAGTGGTTCTCGGCGAGCCTTAGCAGCACCGGGTCGTTGATGATGCCGCCCTGGGCGTTCGTGATAAAGGCGTACTTGCACTGCTCGACGGCGCACTTGTTGAGGTCGCGTGGGGTGAGCATGTTCGTGAACTCGAAGGCGTCGGGGCCGGTGATCTCGACCTGACGCTCGGCCCCGCCGACGTCCCACATCGTCACGCCCTCGAGGAGCTGCCAGTACTCCTCGACCGGGTCCCT
>CADCUT010000185.1 GCA_902805975.1 uncultured Rubrobacteraceae bacterium
GCTGGCGGCCGTAGACCCCGGCGACCAGGGGGTCGCCCTCCATGTTCTCGATCATGGCGGCGAGCCAGCGGTCGTCGAGCGGCACGGCGTCCTGCACCAGGAGGGCCACGTACTCGCCCGCCGCGAGGGAGAGGCCGAGGTCGCGGGTGGCGCCGTGGTCGAAGGTGGATTCTGGGACGTCGTGGACGGCGGCGCCGCGAGCATAGGCAAGCTCACGGGTGCCGTCCGTCGAGCCGGAGTCGAGGACGATGACCTCGAAGCCGAGATCCAAATTCTGGTCGAAGACGGCGTCGAGGGTTGCCGCGAAGTCCGGGCCGGCGTTGAGGGTGAGGACGACGACCGAGGCCTTCGGCCCGTCCGGCCGCGGGGACGTCAACCGCCGGTGCGCTCCCGCCCGGCGTAGAACTCCTGGATTATGGGGGCTGCCATCTCCTCGACGACGGCAGCCTGCTCCGGGGTGAGGTCCTCCCGCCAGCCACCGGGGGTGCCCTTCCGGTAGAACTTGCCCGCGCCCTTCTCCTCCTGCGGCACGTTCTTCCAGGAGTATTTGGCGACGATGCGGGAGAGGTCGGCCTCGTCGGCCGGGATGCCGAGGTCGGAGTAGAGGCGGCGCATGGTGGCCCCGGTGTCGGCGACCAGGTCCTCGTAGCGGACCAGGGTCTTCTTCCCCTTGTGGTCTCTGTAGGCCCGGCGGGCGGCGCCGACGCCCCGCATGTAGGCGCGGGTCCTCATGCGGGCGAAGGCCTCCGGTTTGCGGTCGGCGAGGGCCTTCCGGCCCACCGCGCCGCGGCCGAAGCGCTCGCGGTGCCAGCCGCCCTCGCCGGCGGCGTCCAGCATCGAGGCGACAACGTCCCTCGGGTCCCGGATCAGCAAGACCAGGCGACTCTCGGGCAGGGCCTCCATCATAAGCGGCGCCCCGACCGAGCCGTTGGGCTCCTTGACGACGAGGTACTCGCCGGGTCCCAGGTCGGGGTTCGAGTAGCGGGCGCCGTCGAGGACGAAGTTCCTCACGGACCGGACCCAGCCGCGCCGGATCGGCTCCCCCATCACGTGGTCCTTGGAGCGGAGGTTCTCCTCCGGCGCTCTGGCGTAGAACTCCCCGAACAGCGCCCCGACCATCGGCTCCTCCCAGACCCTGTGGCCCGGCATCTCCCCCATCATCCGCCGCAGCCACGTGCTGCCGCTGCGGCCGGAGCCGAAGATCCAGACGATCCCGGCAGGGTCCACGCCCACCGTACGCCGCTCAACCACGCCCCGCACGCGCAGCCGGTGGTAGAGACCCTTCCCGCGCTGGTAAGCGTCCGTGAGGGCCGGGCTCCGCTTCGCCGCCCTCCTTGCCCTCTGCCGGAGCCCCCGCGCCCGACCCGCTAAGGCCTCAAACAACTGTGGCACCCGGTCTCAAACTCGGAAAACCTCTCCCGTCTCTCGCCCATTGCCGGAGATGGTCGCACATCGTCCCCCCTTTGAGTAGTGCCGCCGTTTTTCTCCCGCTGTGTCCCCGCACCCTGTAAGTCGGGGCGCTTTTGGGCAATAATGCACGAGTCGGTACGAGATCTTCCGGAGGGGGAAGCGATGTGCGAAGGGTGTAGGACGGCTCCGTCCCCGAAGATGGACCGTCGCAACTTTCTAAGGCTTGGCAGCGTGGGTCTCGCTGGCGCCGTACTTCTTGGTACGACGGGCGGCAGGGTCTTGGCCCAATCAGGCTCTTCGCTGGACGAAGAGTTTCGGTCGGCGTCCGATGAGTACGGCGTCCCGCAGGAGCTGCTCCTGGCGATGGGCTACACGAATACTTACTGGGAGATGCCCCCGCCGACCGCCACGGCCTTCGAGCCCGGCAACGTGCACGGACACGGCACCTACGGCGTCATGGCCCTCTACCAGAACCCATCGAGGGACACTTTAGGCCGGGCCGCGAGCCTCACCCAATCCTCCGAGGAGGAGCTAAAGAACGACCGGGCGGCGAACGTTCGGGGCGGGGCAGCCGTCCTCGCTGACATGGCCGGTTCTCCCAAGCCGGACAACCTCGACGGCTGGCGGGAGGCCGTCGCCGAGTACGGGGGCGTCGACTTCTACGCTGTCGAGGTCTTCCAGACGCTCAAAGACGGGGCTCAGGCAACGATCTCGACCGGGGAGAGCCTGCGGCTGGTCCCGCGGGAGGTGGAGGTGCCGGCCCTAGCAACCTCCCGGTCCACCTCGCGGGCAGCGAACACCGACTACCCGCGGGCCGAGTGGTACCCGGCGGCCCGGGGCAACTACAAAAACTCCGAGCGCGAGCGCGAAGGCTCGCCCAATATCAACATGATCGTCGTGCACACCGTGGAAGGCCCCGTGTCCTCCGGCATAAGCACCTTCCAGAACCCGAACAGCGGCGTCTCCGCCCACTACATAGTCGGAGACCTGGGCCGGGTGGTCCAGTGCGTGCGCCACGAGGACGTCGGCTGGCACGCCGGCCACCTGCCTACCAACAGACACTGCATCGGCATCGAGCACGGCGGCAAGTCCGCCGAACGCGCGACCTGGACGAGGGAGAAGATGCGCGCGTCGGCGAGGCTCGCGGCCTACTGCTCCAAGCAGCACAGCATCCCGCTCGACCGGAAACACATCATCGGCCACAATGAGGTGCCGGGGTGCCCTAATCCGGGAGGCGGCGGTATTAGCTGCCACACTGACCCGGGCCCGCACTTCAGGTGGGGCGAGTACATGGACCTTATAAAGCGCTTCCGCCGGCGGATGTAGCCCCCGGCAGCATTTCGCCGGAACGTATACTACTAGCCGAGAGTCGCCGGAACCGCGAGCCGGCTGGCCCGGCTCGCTGGATTTCCGGTCCTCAGGCCTTAAACTACCGGGTGGCATCGGCTAGGCAGAGGATTCTTTTGGCTACGTACATCTCCAGCGCGAAGAAGAGCATCGTGGGCGAGTTCTTTGAGGGGCTCGCGACGTTCTGGCGCAGGCGGTGGCTGCTCAGGTACTTTATCCAGCGGCAGGTTACGCGCAACTACAAGCGCTCGTACCTGGGGCTCTCCTGGATACTCTTGAGCCCCCTCATCTGGGTCCTCTTTCTCGCGCTCATCTTCTCCGAGGATGTCGGCATCCGGTTCAGGGGGGTGGAGGGATACCCCAACCTGAACTTCGGGCTGTACCTGTACTGCGGCCTCTTGCCGTTCCTCGCCTTCTCAGAGGCTATGAACAAGGGGATGAACGCCGTCAGGAGCAGCGCCGGGCTGGTGCAGAAGGTTATTTTTCCGATGGAGATCCTGCCCTTCACCAACACCATCGCGTCGATGATAGACAAGTTCTTCGGCGTGGGGGCGCTCCTGATCGTCGTGGTCCTCTTCGGGAGGGACCTGCACTGGACGTCCCTGGCGTTGCCGTTCGTGGTAATGCTGCAGGTGCTGTTCATCCTGGGGCTCTCATACTTCATGGCCGTGCTGGGCACCTACCTGCCCGACCTCAGCGAGATAATGCGGCCCGTGATCCGGGGGATGTTCTTCCTGACACCCATCATCTGGACGCCCGACAGGCTGCCGGAGAACATCCGGTGGGTCGTCGACTACAACCCGCTCGCCTACCTCGTCAACGCCTACAGGGAGACCGTGCTCTTCGGCAACCTCCCCGGCACCCTCTCGACCGTGTACTTCACGCTGTTCTCCGTGGGGCTCTTCGTCGTCGGGTTCGCCTTGTTCAACAGGCTCAAGGGGGGGTTCGCGGACAGGCTATGACCCCCGTCATCTCTCTCAAAGGGGTGGGGAAGCAGTACAGGATCTCCGCCAGCCGCTCGTCCTGGATAAAGGACCTCTTCAGGCCCGGCAAGACGAGCACCCACGAGTTCTGGGCCGTCGAGGACGTGGACCTCGAGATCGAGGCCGGCGCCACCCTGGGCATCCTGGGACGCAACGGGGCCGGCAAGAGCACGCTGCTGAAGATGATCTCCGGCGTCTCGCGCCCCACCACCGGCGAGGTGAGGGTCGAGGGCCGCCTGGCGGCGATCTTCTCGACGGGCGCGGGCTTCAACCCCGAGTTCACCGGGCGCGACAACGTGATGCTGAACGGCCTGATCCTGGGCATAAGCCGCGACGAGATGCTCGCCCGCTTCGACGACATCGAGGCCTTCGCGGATATCGGCGAGTTCATCGACCAGCCGATAAAGACCTACTCGAGCGGTATGAAGTCGCGCCTGGGCTTCGCCGTCGCCGTGAACGTGGAGGCCGATATCCTGGTCCTCGACGAGGCCCTCTCCGCCGGGGATGCGGCCTTCAAGAAGAAGGCCCTCCAGCGCATGTACGACCTGCGCAACTCCGGCACGACGGTCCTTTTCGTCTCCCACAGCATCGGGATGGTCAAGAGGTTCTGCACGGAGGCCGTCCTGCTCCACAAGGGCCGCCTGGTCACAACCGGCGAACCGGCCGAGGTCGTGGACCGCTACCGCGAACTGCTGGACAACAGCGATGATGCCAAGAAGGCCAAAGACGCCCCGAAGAACGACCAGGAGCGCCAACTGGACTACTCTATAGACCACGAGGACGAGGAGGACACCCCCTTCAGGGACGGGGCGAACGGCAACGGCTCCGGCGGGGGTGGCCCCCGCAACCGGGGCAATCGGAACGGCAGCCCGAACGGCACCGTCCGGCAGCCTACCGGTGAGGCTATGGTTCTCGGGGCCGAGCTTGTGGACTGGAACGGGACTCCGGCCCGCGCGGTAGCCTCGGGATCTGGCATCACCGCGAGGGTCCACCTCCAGTACCTAAAGGACGAGGAGGAGAGCACGCTTACCCTCATCCTGCGCGACGGGGACGGCCTCAAGGTGTTCGCGACGAGCACGGCCGACGAGGGAGTCCGGATCGGCCCGCGAGAGCGGGGAGGACGGGTGTCGGTCGACTTCGCCTTCGCCGTACCCCTGCGGCCCGGCCGCTACGCCGTGGACGCGGCCGTCCACGCGCCGCGGGACGGCGGCATCTGCCTGAGCCGGGCCGAGGCCGTCGCCGCCCTCGAGGTCGAACCGCCGGAAGATGGTCGCCGGGTACGGGGCCTCGTGGACCTGCCGACGGAGGTCAGGGTCCTCGAAGCCGCGGAAAACCAGCCGCCAGCCTGAGAGCCTTGTCCCCCCGCGTCGCGGTCGTGATCCCGAACTGGAACACCAGGGAATTCCTCGCCCCCTGCCTGCGGTCCCTCCGTCAGCAAACGTTCAGGGACTTCGAGACGCTGGTGGTGGACAGCGCCTCCACGGACGGCTCCGTCGAGTACATCGAACAGAACTTCCCCGAGGTCCGCACCGTGGCCCTGCCGGAGAACCGGGGCTTCTCCGGCGCGGTCAACGCCGGGATAGAGGCGTCCACCGCGGAGCTCGTCGTGCTCCTGAACAACGACACGGAGCAGGATCCGGGGTGGCTCGAATCGCTCGTGCGGGCGGCGGAGCGCCGCCCGGAGGCGGGCCTCTTCGCGAGCAAGCTCGTAGACTTCGGGGACCGCCGGCTTCTCGACGGCGCCGGGGACGCGCTCAGGCGCAGCGGCCTGCCGTACCGGCTCGGGCACGGCGAGAGGGACCGCGGGCAGTTCGGGCGCGAGGAGTTCGTGTTCGGGGCGTGCGCTGCGGCGGCGCTCTACAGGCGGAGCGTCTTCGAGGAGATAGGGCTCTTTGACGAGGACTTCTTCGCCTACTGCGAGGACGGCGACGTGAGCTTCCGCGCCCAGCTCGCCGGCCATCGCTGCCTCTACGTGCCGGGCGCCGTCGTCTACCACGTCGGCAGCGTCTCGACCGGCGGCAAGCGGAGCACCACGGCGACCCGCCTTGGGACCCGCAACGGCCTGCTCCTGCTCGTCAAGAACCTGCCCCGGTCTCTGGTACCGGGCTACCTGCCATCTATCGTGCTCGGCCAGCTCTCGCGCCTGCTCGTCGTCTC
>CADCUT010000186.1 GCA_902805975.1 uncultured Rubrobacteraceae bacterium
TCGGCCCGCCGGCTCTTCCTGGACCACTGCGCGAGCAGGGCAAGGACACCGACGAACACCGTCACGGCCAGCGAAGCAAGAAGGTTCTCCATAACCGCCCAAGAGGTTAGCACACGAAAAAACCCCGGCCGCGCGAAATCCGCGGCCGGGGAGCTTCACCTGGGCCAGGAAGGGGGAAAGCCCAGTACCCGCAATGTAATGCCGCAAGATTACATCCACGCTACTAGCGGATAACAAACTGGTAACAGGTCCAAGGCTCCAGGTTCACGGTATCAGATAACGTGGCAACTGCGGTACGTTGGCGCTTCGTGGAGGCACGTACTGACCACGACCTCTCGAAACCTTCGCCGCCAGGAACGAAGATCACCTGATACCGAAAGCCCAGGACCGCGAAACCTCAAGCCTCCCGATCACGGGTCTCTGTTCTCCGCGCTTTCGAGGCCGTCGAGTATGGGGCCGAGCTCATCGTCGCGCGCGGCCTCGAACTCTTCGAGGGTCTCTGCTTCGCGGGCTATGGCGGAGAGGCGCGCGGTGAGGCCCGTGCCGTCCCTGGCGGCGAGGGCGCGCCAGGCGAGAAGGCGGTGGGGACGTTCGAGCGTTGCGGGTGCGGCACCCGTTTCGAGCAGGCTTTCGAGGGCGGTGTGCAGGGCGTCGGCCTCTTCTACGGTGAGGTGCAGGTGAACGGGACGGTCCTCCGCCAAGTCAGCGGACCTTTTCTAGGTAGATGCGGTCCTGGGTTATGACGACCCTGAGGTCGTCGGGGGAGCCTCGCAGGTAGCCGCGCCACTCGCGGCCGAACACGTCGGAGTCCTGGACGTCGGTCTGGACCAGGATGCCGTCCTTGTACTCGTCGAGGACGGCCGGGTGCTCGGAGAGTTGGCCGCGCCGGACGGGATCCCGCCGGTAGATAGAGTTCCTGGACCGGAAGCTCTGGACGCTGGACGGCGTCGTGTTGAGCTCCTGGGCGATCCACTCATCCCCCCGCCCGTCCTCCACCCAGCGCCGGATCTTCGACGCATGAGGCTTTAACGCGACCCTTCTGTTTCCCACGTCCCCCTGCTCCTTCAACAGATTTCGTTTTCTAGTCCATATGTACCACTTTTTGTTTCTCGACGCTAGATGCATCTTTCTTGGCTCTAGGCCGGGGGCAAGAGGGCGGCGACCATGAGCAGTACCAGGATGCCCCGGCCCGTCCAGCACACGGTGCGCACCCAGTTGGACGCGACGAGGAAGCGGTGGGACGCCGCGACGAAGCCCTCTCCGAGGACGGTGTGTTGCGGCGACTGGAGAAACGCGGTCGAGAGCCACACGGCCGCCAGCAGGGCGAGCCCGAGCAGGGGCAACCAGGAGGGGACGCCCTCGGGTGTGCGGACCACAAGCGCCACGGCGGTTCCGGCCTCGATGAGCATCGGCGGGCCGACGACCAGGCCCGTGCGGTGGGAGTGGGCCACGGAGTACTCGGCGAAGCCTTCCCTGCCGACGCGGCCGAAGAGCGGGTAGTGGACGATCTGGACGAACCAGATCAGGCCGACCATGAAGAGCGTCGCCCCGACGTGAACGAGTAGGACGAGCTCCACCCGTTGCCTAGTAGGCCTCGCGGCCGAGCAGCCTGTCCGCCGCGGCGAGCCCCGAGAGGGCCGCGCCCTCCACCTTCGGCTGCCCGAAGCCGTCGCCGCAAAACACGAGCGGGGGCTCTTCGGACGCCACGAGGCAAGACTCCTCGTGTGAGGACGTAACCCAACTATAGCGCCACCGGGCTAGGGAGGTCTCCAGTGCCGAGGACACCAGATCGGCGCCGAGTTGCTCTCCGGCGAGGTCGAGCAGGGCGCGGGTGACGTCCGCCTCTTCGTCGTCATAGTGCGCGCGGGACCATTGCGGGCCGGCGTGGATCGTCAGGGCCGGCCGGTCGGAGATGCCTTTCGTGGCGTTGTCGCCGATCCAGTCGAGGGGCTCGCCCTTGATCTGGACTCCCCCGGGCTCGGGCACCGGAGAAGGCCCGTCGAGCAGCGCCATCAGCGCGAGGCACGGGTCGTATGAAACGCCCGCCAACTGCTGACGCACACCCCTAGGCAGCGCGTGGTTGCCGGACTCCGCCAGCGCCAGGGACTGCGGGACGGGGGCCGTGAGCAGCAGCGCACCGCCCGACGCTGATCCGCCAGACTCGCACGCGACGGCCCAGCCGTCGTCGGTCCGGTCCACGCGGGTTACCCGCTCGCCGGTGCGCACGTCGAGGCTGGCGGCGAGGTGTTTTGGGATCGAGGTCATCCCTTCCGAGCCGCGGTAGCGGGGGTGGCCGTCGGGGTTGGCGACGCCCCTGGCGTCCGCGAAGCCGCGGGACCACTCGGCGGCGGCGCCCTCCTCCAACCAGCCGTTCACGAGGTTCTCGAACCTGTCGCCTCTTACCGTGAAGAACTGGGCGCCGTGGTCGAAGCCGGCGCCGCCTATACGGCGGGTCGCCATCCGGCCGCCCACGCCCCTACCCTTGTCAAGCACGGTGACGCGCCAGCCGGCATCCCGGAGCTCGCGGGCGGCGAGCAGGCCCGAGATGCCGGCCCCGACGACTATGCAGGATTCGCTCGCCATTACCCCTACGCCTTCGCCGGACGGCGGGCCGGGGGGCGCAGGGTGGAGAGGCCGCCGTCGACGCCTATGGTCTGGCCCGTGACCCAGCCCGAGTCGGGGCCGAGCAGGTACGCGATGGCCGCGGCGATGTCCGCGGGTTCTCCGAGCCTGCCGAGCGGGTGGAGGTCCAGGGAGGCCTTTCTCGCGGTCTCGCTGCGCGTGACGTTCTCGGTCATGGGGGTCTGCACGAGGCCGGGCGAGACGACGTTGAAGCGCAGCCCCCTCGACACGTACGAGGCCGCCGCCGAGAGCGCGAGCCCCGAGACGCCGGCCTTCGCGGCGGCGACCGCCTCGTGGTTGGCGAGGCCTACGCGGGCGGCCACCGAGGAGAGGAGCACGACCGAGCCGCCGTCCGGCATGTGTCTGGCCGCCGCCTTTACGGTGTTGAAGGCGGTGGTGAGGTTGGCGGAGATCTGGTGCGCGAACTCCTCCTCCGAGGTCATGTGGGATGGTTTGAGCAGGAAGGAGCCGACGCAGTTGACGGCGCCTGCGATGGTCCCGTGCTCCTCCTTCACCTGCGAGAACAGGTTGTCCACGCCCTTCCCGTCCGTCGCGTCGACGGCGTGGTACGAGGCGCCGATCTCGCCCGCCAGCTCTCTGAGGCGCCCCTCGTCGCGGGCGGCGAGCACGGGGTTTGCGCCGTCGCGGGCGAGGCGGCGGCAGAGCTCCGAGCCGATGCCGCCCGTCGCCCCGAGAACCAGAAAGGTGTTCGCTTCGCTATCCATGGGTGAGTCCTCTCTCTGTATTTAGATGCGCCATCTCGCCGGCCCGGCTGACGCTCCCGAAGTGGACGTCAACGATGTCCCGGACGTCCTCCGAGTAGCCGCCGGCCATCGTCACCGCGACCGGGACGCCGCGTTCCCGGCAGCCTTCGAGGACGATGCGGTCCCTCTCTGCGAGGCCTTCTTTCGTCACCGAGAGCCGGCCCAGGCGGTCACCCACGAAAGGGTCGGCGCCGGCGAGGTAGATCGCCAACCCCGGATCAGAGGCGTCCAGGGACCGCTCCAGGCCCGCCGTGAGGGCGTCGAGGAACGTCCCATCGTCCGCGCCGTCGGGGAGGGGTACGTCGAGGTCGCTCTTCTCCTTGTGAAACGGGAAGTTCTTCTCGCCGTGGATGGAGAACGTGAATACCGAAGGGTCGCCGGCCAGGATCGCCGCCGTCCCGTTGCCCTGATGGACGTCGGTGTCGATCACCACCACCCGCTCGACGAGGCCCGCGGCCTGGACCGCGCGGGCCGCGATGGCCGAGTCGTTAAAGACGCAATAGCCCTCCCCGCGGCTGGCGAAGGCGTGGTGGGTGCCGCCCGCGAGGTTCGCGGCGAACCCCTCCTCCAGCGCCGCCAGACAGGCCCCCACGGTCCCGCCGGACGCCCGCCGCGAGCGCTCGACCATCCGCCCTGACCAGGGAAACCCGATGCGCCGGACCTCCTTGTCCGTCAACGTCCCCGAGACCACCCGGCGGAGGTAGTCGGGGTTGTGGGCGCGCAGGATCTCCCCGTCCGTGACGGCGTCCGGCTCGCGTAGCTCTCCAGGCCCGCAGACGGATGAGGCGGCCACCCGCTCGCGCAACGCGGAGTACTTGAGCATCGGGAAGCGGTGTCCTTCGGGGAGGGGCAGCACGAAGTGGTCGCTGTAGAAGACCTTCATCGCGGCCGGCGAGGAGTGTTCATCCAGAAAATGTAGTACACCGGCGCGGGCCCCGTAGGAATATCTTTCATAAAAAGACGCGGGGGCGCTATGGTAGCATCGCCTTTTCCTCGACAGATGGACGATTCGACGCAACAGAGGCTCTTCACTGAGACCCCCGGCAGCATCTCGCCGCCGGAGCCGGGGTTGTACCTCGGCACGTCCGGGTGGTCCTACGCGGACTGGGAGGGGACCGTGTACCCGGAAGGCATCCCCGCCGGCTCCAGGCTCGCCGAGTACGTCAAGGGCTACGCCACCGTCGAGATAGACTCCACCTTCTACGGGACGCCGCGCCGGTCCACCGTTGGGCGCTGGCGCGAGGTCGCGCCCGACGGGTTCCTGTTCGCGGCCAAGTTTCCGCAGGAGATCACGCACGAGAAGACCCTCGTCGGCTGCGCCCGCGAGGCCGAAGCCTTCGTCCAAGCCATGCAGGCGCTCGAAGACAGGCTCGGTCCCCTGCTTCTCCAGCTTCCGCCGTCCTTCACCGTAGAAGGGGTGGGGGTGCTAGAGGACTTTCTGTCCGACTTGCCGGAGGGACCGCGCTACGCTGTCGAGGTACGCCACGGGAGCTGGATAGGCTCCGACCTGCCGGCGCTGCTGCGCGAGCACGGCGTCGCCCTCACCCTGATCGACTACCCCAGGATGCCCCGAATGCGGGAGGCGACCGCGGACTTCGCCTACATCCGTTGGCTGGGCAACCGGCGGGAATTTCCCTCGGGTCACACGCACCTCAAAAAGAAGCGCGACGACGACCTTTTGTGGTGGTCGGGCGTCGTGGATCGTTTCCTCGAAGAGGGCAGGACCACCTTCGCCTACGCCAACAACCACTACCAGAACCACTCGCCTTCGACGCTTGAGCGGTTCCTGGAGTTGAGGCGAGGCTATAGGTGAGCCGCCCGAGCCGTCCTGAACAAGATCCACCCTTTCAGCCGAAGGTGAAGGCGGTGACGTCTTCGGTCGACGGCTGTCGTACTTCGGAAGCTCCCCTGGTTGCCGACTCTTATCGAACCGCATACCCATCCAGCACCACAACATGTAGAGAGTCTCAGTCTAACAACGCGAGGGGCAATATGGTTATCCTGGCCCGTTAGAACCTGAACTATACAATACGGTGCATATGAGCTTCTGAGAAATCCCTTCCACGCACTCCGGTGAATAGGCGCGCTACGCCGCAGCACGACGGGGCCGGCTCTCCAAAGCCGCTATACTGCGCCTCCGCTATCGCCGGTCGCACGGGACCGGAGAAATCTTAGAGGTTAGGGGGGTGGATCGATGGGAGACCTGGTGCTGTCGAACGCGAGCGTGCTGGATGGTAGGGGCGGGATCACCGAGCGGGCGACGGTGCGCGTGTCTGACGGTCGAGTGGCGGAGGTCCTGCCGGGCTACGACGCGAAGGCGGGGTTCGGGCACGAGAACGTCGACCTCTCCGGCATGACGCTGATGCCGGCGCTCGTGGACGCCCACGTGCACCTCTCCTCCTACCCGACCCTCCCGCCGCCCCTGCGCGGGGAGGAGCCACGCACCGACTCCCTGCGCTACTTCGAGCTGGCCAACTTCGCCCGCGACCTCGTCTC
>CADCUT010000187.1 GCA_902805975.1 uncultured Rubrobacteraceae bacterium
GATAGCCACGACATCTTCGTAATGAACGCCGACGGCAGCGGCACCCCAACCAGGCTCACCTACGACGCAGGCTCGAAACCCGGTGACCCCCGCTACCACGATTACGCCCCCGCCTGGTCACCAGACGGCTCCAAGATAGCCTTCCACACGCAGATCGGAAACGATCTCGATATCTCGGTAACCAACTCGGACGGCTCGGGCCAGTATCGTCTCTTCGATCTTGTCCCTGGTACCATCGTAATAGACCCTAACTGCAACTGCTTCACCGGCACTGATAGTGGTATTCAGGCCAACCCGGCGTTCTCACCAGACGGCTCCAAGATAGTCTTCAGGCGCAACGACGACATCTTCATGGGACCCGCCGACGGTAAGGGAACGAACCGTGACGGGAGCGGGACGCCCACAAGCGTCACCTCCGGATCACCCGTGGACACCGAACCCGACTGGGGACCGCTGAGCTTCGACCTCTCCCTCGCCCAGTCCGACACTCCCGATCCCGTGAAGGTGAACAACAACCTCACCTACACCCTCGAGGTCACGAACGACGGCTTCGACGCTGCCCCGGGCGTCGTGCTCACCGACAGGCTGCCGAGCGGCGTCACCTTCGTCTCGGCCTCCGCGGGGTGCATCAATGCTGTCGGAAAGGTGACATGCAAGCTGGGTAGCGTTCCCGGCGTCTCCCCCAGATCCCCCGCGGGGACCACGGTCAGAAAGACCATCACCGTAACCCCCACGGCACAGGGCACGATCACCAACACAGCCTCTGTCGAGAGCAGCGCCAGGGAAGTAACCTATACGGGCAACAACTCGGACCGGGAGAGCACCGACGTCACCCTCAACCGCGCCCCCGTAGCGAACGAAGACTCCTACGTCACCAGAGAGGACACGCCCCTCACCATCTCTGCCCCAGGCGTCCTCTCTGACGACACCGACGCAGACGGCGACCCGCTTACGGTGGCCTCGGTGCTCGAGACGACCAGCGCCGGCACGCTCACGCACAACGCCAACGGCTCGTTCACCTACACGCCGAGCAACAACTCCAACGGCGCAGACGCCTTCACCTACAAGGCCACCGACGGCACAGCCCAGAGCAACGCCGCCACGGTGACGATAGTGGTGCGCGCCGTCAACGACGCGCCGAGCGCGGCCGACGACTCCGCCCAGACCGAGAAGGACACCCCGCTCGACGTCGACGTGCTCTCAAACGACCGGGATGCCGAGCGGGACGAGATCAGCATAACCAACGTCTCGGATCCCGCCCACGGCACCGCCGCCCTCAACTCCGACGGCGCGGTGAGGTACGTCCCCGACGCCGGCTACACCGGCTCGGATCCCTTCACCTACGACCTTAGCGACGGCAACGGCGGCACCGACACCGCGACGGTCAACGTCACGGTCAGCGACACGAAGGCGCCCATGGTCAAGAGCGTCAAGCCGTTGAGCGGCGCGAAGAACGTCTCCGCCACCACCACCGTGACCGCCGTCTTCTCCGAGGCGATGGCCATGGACACCCTGAGAGACCCGGGCACCGGGAGGAGCACCACCTTCGTGCTCAAAAAGGGTACCGCCGGGGTCGCGGCCAAAGTGAGTTACGACCCGCAGACGCGGACCGCGATCCTCGACCCGGATCGCAAGCTCCGGCGGGGGGCGACCTACACCGCCACGGTCACCACCGGTGCGACGGACCTGGCGGGCAACGCGCTCGACGGGGACCCGGGCCTCCCCGGCGAGCAACCGAAGACCTGGAAGTTCACGGTCAAGAGGTAACGCCTCACGCTAACAGGCCCCGGGTCTCCCTAGAGGGAGGCCCGGGGAGGAAGTCCGCGGATACTTTCACCGGCCATTTGAGGAAAGGGTAAGAATGAGGAATTCTTCGATATCTGGGGCGCGGGTAGGACTATTGGCCGTGATGGTGGTTTTGGCCTTGCTCATGATGGCGTTTGCCGCGCCCGCTGCGTGGGCAAATGATTTCACGGTCACCAATACCGGCGACAGCGGTAGCGGCAGCTTTCGGCAGGCGATACTCGATGCGAACGCCACCCCCAACGATCCCCTCGGCCCCGACGTCATAAAGTTCGACATCCCGACCACCGATGGCGGGTATGACCAAGGCACAGGCGTCTACACCGTCAGCCTCACCACCTTCCTACCCATTATCAGTGATCCCGTGACCATCGACGGCTACACCCAGCCCGGGGCCCAACAGAACACACTGGCGCAGGGCAGCGACGCCAAGCCGGTCATCGAACTGGACGGGACCAGCGCGGGAGACTACGAAGGAGTGAGCCTGGGGGCCTCCAACTGCACGATCAAGGGTCTAGTGATCAACCGCTTCAGCGGGGGGGGCATCCTCATCTACCCGAGCACTAGCGGCAACGTGGTGGAGGGCAACTTCATCGGCACCGAAGCCGACGGCGCCACCTTGCCGACCGCCAGGCCCCTGGCTTTCGGTGTGGCGATCGATGAGAGCTCCAACAACACCATAGGTGGCACCTCACCCGAAGCGCGCAACGTGATCTCGGGTGCCGTCAACGACGGCGTCAACGGCTTCACCGGCAGCGGCGTATACATCCAAGGCGCCGGTGCTACAGGCAACAAGGTTACGGGCAACTACATAGGCACGAACGCCGCCGGCACCTCCGCCCTGCCCAACGTCTACGGCGTGAACATCGCTGATGCGTCAAATAACACGGTGGGGGGGACGGCTTCCGGAGCGAGCAACGTTATCTCCGGCAACAGCAAAGACGGCGTAGATATCGACGGTAGTAGCGCGAGCGGCAACGAGGTCGCCGGCAACTATATAGGCATCGACGCCACCGGCCGGGAAGACCTCGGAAACATCCGATACGGCGTGTGGGTCAAGGGACCCAATAACACAGTAGGTGGCACGGCCTCGGGGGCGGGTAACGTTATCTCCGGCAACGACGACCAGGCCGTGTATATCTACGGAAATGGCGCGAGCGGTAACGAGGTCGCGGGCAACTACATAGGCACCGACGCGACAGGCCAGGAAGATGTCGGCAACTCCAGGTCCGGCGTGTACGTCGAGGCACCCGACAACAGGGTCGGTGGCACGGCCTCGGGAGCGCGCAACGTTATCTCCGGCAACGGCCGCCAGGGCGTCGTTCTCGCCGCCAGTGGCAACGAGGTCGCGGGCAACTACATAGGCACCGATGCGACCGGCCAGAATGACCTTGGCAACTCCGATTACGGGGTCGCGGTGCTGGGACCCAACAACACCATAGGGGGCACGGTGTCGGGGGCGCGCAACGTCATCTCCGGCAACGGGGAACCCTTGGATCCGGACAACCCCCACGACGGCGCGCATGGCGTAATTATCTTTGGTAGCGGCGCCGACGGAAACGAGGTCGAGGGCAACTACGTGGGCACCGACGCTACAGGCCAGGAAGATGTCGGCAACTCCGGGATCGGCGTGGCCGTACTCGACGGGGACAACAACACCGTAGGGGGCACGGCGGCGGGGGCGCCCAACGTCATGGCCTTCAACGGCCGCGACGGGGCGGCGGTGGTCAGCCCGAGCGGCACCAACACGGGCAACGCCATCCTCTCCAACTCCATCTTTTCCAACGGTCACCTGGGGATCGACCTCGGTGTAGCCTCCGGCTACGACGACGGCTTCACCCCTAACGATTCCGGCGACGGGGACCCGGGCCCCAACGGCCTGCAGAACTTCCCCGAGCTGAGCTCGGTTTCCTCCTCAAACGGCACCACTACCATCGAGGGCACGATGGACTCCACCCCAAGCTCTATCTTTGTCGTGCAGTTCTTCTCCAGCCCGGAGGACGATCCTTCCGGCCACGGTGAGGGGAAGAAGTACCTCGGCCAACAGAGCGTGACGACCGACCCGAGCGGGAAGGGCGACATTAGTTTCACCACCCAGGATGTGTCCGCAGGAGGATTCGTGAGCGCCACGGCTACCGCGCCGAACTCCAGCACCTCCGAGTTCTCCAACGCCGTGGTGGTGAACGCGGCGCCCCAGGCAGGCACGCGGTCGGTAACCACCGGTGAGGACGAGGCCAAGAAGATCACCCTCTCCGCCACAGACGCCGACGGCGAAGAGTTGGCCTTCGAGATAACCGACCAGCCCGATCACGGCGCCCTCGGCCCGCTCGGCCCGGTGACGTGCGAGGCGGCCACCAAGAGCTGCACGGCGGACCTCACCTACACCCCCGACAAGGATTACTCGGGGATAGATTCCTTCTCCTACAGCGCCTCAGACGGGAAGGCCAGTAGCCAGGCGGCGAGGGTCGAGATAACGGTCGAGGCCGCCTCCGAGCCGGACCCGACACCCGAATGCACTATAAAGGGCACGGGGGGCAAAGACGTGCTGCGGGGCACGGCCAACCGCGACGTTATCTGCGGTATGGGCGGCGAAGACACCATCAAGGGTAGGGGCGGCAACGACCTGGTGCTGGGCGGGTCTGGGGACGACACCATAGCGGGAGGCACAGGAGACGACCGGCTCTACGGTGGGCCGAGCGGGGACGCCCTTGACGCCAGGGACGGCTCCGGGGGGGACCTGGCCAACGGGGGCCGGGGCGGCGACACCTGCTCGGCGGATCGTGGCGACAGGAAGATGAACTGCCCCTAGTTACCCTTCGGCCGCCAGGAGGCGAGAAGGCAAGGCGGAGGGACGGCCCCTCCTCCTTGCCTTCTACCCACCCTAGTGCGTGAAAGGGGTGTTCTCCGAAGTTTATCGGTGGTCGGTGATCCGGGGTCCGGTAATATCGCCTCACCTAACGAAGGGAGGGGAACGATGCGAGAGCCAGTCTTCGACGGAACGGTGCAGCTCGGGATCGTCGTGCGCGATCTGGAGGCGACGGTGCGCAGGTACGAGGACGACTATGGGATAGGCCCGTGGCAGTTCCAGCAGATCGACCTTGGTGAGGAGCACAACTACCGCGAGTACGGTCGGCCGGCCGAGCGCTCCAACCGCGTCGCCATTGCAAAGGTCGGCCGGGTAATGTGGGAACTCATCGAGCCGCTCGACGAGGACGGCATCTGGGCCCGCTTCCTCGCCGAGAAGGGCGAGGGCGTCCACCACGTCGCCGTCGCCGCACCGGACTTCGACGAGGCTGTCGCGCGGGCGGAGCGCGAGGACGGCGTGATGCTCAGATGCGAGCACAGCGGGGTAGACATCGCCTACCTCGACACCCGGCGCGACCTCGGGGTGGTCCTCGAGGTGTTCAGCGGCATGCCAAGCGACGGCGGGGATCCGGACCCTACCTGACCGCTCGGTGATCCTTCTCCCCCGCTATTCACCCGAGTGCGCAGAACGCTCCTTCTGCGCACTTCGCGTGGCCCCGGTCCTATCGTCCTTGGCGTCCTGGTCTGTCTCCGCCCGGCCGTCTGCGGTCTTTCCCAAGGGAGATAACGCGGGCGTCCCGGTCCACCCGGAATTCTAGTTCCACGAGCTACTGGGTTCCGAACACTACGACCCCCGAGCTCTCGGCCGAGATGCTCGATATCATGACGGGCACCTCCTTCGAGGACCGCCTGCCCGAACCCTTGCCCGCGGGGACGCGCGTGGCCCACAAGATAGGCTCTTGGGAGACGACCTTCTCGGACGCCGGGATCGTACTCCCCGAGGGCGCGGACGGCGCCGACGAGGGGTACTACGTGGTCGTCTTCTCGGAAGGGGTCCCGGAGGGCGTGGCCAGGGAGACGATCAGGGACGTGTCCCTGGAAGCGTACCGCACGTTGGCACCCCCCGACTCTCGGTGACGAACGAGGGTTGCTGCACAAGGCCGGCGACCGAAGACGGTGGATTTCCGGTTTCCGCTTAGGTATCGACCTTAGGAAGTGGGCGATGCTGGTTTCGAACCAGCGACCTCTGCCGTGTGAA